>JAFTDR010000340.1 GCA_017454105.1 Desulfovibrionaceae bacterium
GCTAGGAATCGTGAGTCAAGCCGCACTAGTTTCACGTCGCTGCCATGAATCCCTTGGCGCACCGTGATACTAATCGCTTGATTGGTTTAGAGGAAAGGGCCAGAAACGCAAAGCGGAAAAATCCAAAATGCACAGGCGGAAACTTTTTTTCTGCCCAGAGTATACCCCGATCTCTCAACTGACTGCGTACGCCCCTCGCCTGCCACGAACGGACTTACCCGTGCCTTGAGGGCAGAAGACCGTCATACGTACGAGTACGCCTTGTGCACACTGTCGCACAGTCTGCCAAAGACCGTCAAATTTTTGGCTTAAGCCCCAGACTTTTTAGCCAGAACCTGTTCTTTCTCCTGGTCAAGCCAAAAACAAGCGGACATTTTTGCAAACGGAAGTCAGCACGTACGCAAGTGGCAACTTTTTTCTGAACGCTGTATGAAGACATGCGTAGTACGATTCTCCAGCTTGATTGCAAAAGACTGGAGGAGTGACTCCCTCTGTTCGGGGTGGCACTCATCGCAATCAACTTCTCGAAACCCAGCTGCATAATGATTTTCCCTGGGCAAACTAAGGCAAGCGGCCTCAATTGATCGCCGCAGGGCTCACTGTGTCGAGGGAAGAATCATTGTGACGCCGAGTATAACGCCCACGACCTTTGTCCTTCGCCTGACAACTACACGGGAAATCCGTGCAAAACAACGCGCACTTTTCCTTTGTGTCCACGGCCACGCTCACAATACTTGCTTTCCACAAGGGCGGCCAGATGCACGGGAAGAAGCAGTTGGTACCTTGTACGCTAAAACAACGAAACTCTCGCTTGCGTACGCAAGGTCAAGCATCACGGCAAGGGCGAATCAGAGATGCCGCTCGTTTTTTCGTCGTAGCGTAGCAGCCTAAATTCGCTTGCGGCTCCCGTTCGTACGCCTAAGACCCCAAGCGTAACGCTACCCTGTATTTCGAAACTCGTACGTCGATAGAGCGCGCAAGTCGTGAGTATCGGCACTCGTACGAGCAATCTTCGTAAAAAAATCTCAAGAAATGCCAGGTGTGTACGCAGCGCCAAGCGCAAAAATGGGTGGAATTTGCGAAGAATTTCCGTCTTAAGGACTCTCTTCCAAAAATCTCACATTGGTTGCGAGAAAGTCCGGCCGCATACTCCTCTCTCAACGAGAGACAAAGAGGCTCGTGTCGCTCTATCCCATACGGCTACGCTGCAATTGCAAGTCAGATTGCTTGCATCAGGCGAATGCGGCTACTTACGTATGCCTAATTTTTTTAGGAAGGTTTTGAATAAGCCTCTCTCATCATCGCAATCGTTATTAAACTCATCATTGAGACCGGAGCGTATGTCAACAGTACTTTGGGCGATTTTAGCTATATCCTGCACAGGATCCGAACACAGACACTTAAGCATTCCAGTTGGCAATAAACGGTTTTCAGCAAGAGACAGACGAACCTCAGGGTCAGGATGGTCAAGAAGAATCTTAAAAATTGCATTACGCAATTTGATATTCCTGACACGCTCTAAATTTGAACCAATATACGCAAGTATGTGCCATGGCAATTTTTTTATATATGGCAGATCACTTTCCTTAAGAATTTGCATATTAAACTCTTCAATGCCGAGTTCCAGGCATTCATTCAAGGGAGGAATCAAGTCGGGATCATAGTCATAGTTGATGAATAATCCGTTGCGCACAATCGGGCTTGGATGCTCCTGGATGTAGTTAAGAAGAGTAGTATATTGTTCCTCAGAGAGGCGCATAAACTCCTCATCCTCTTCATCGTCATCCGCATATTCATCATATTCATCTTTCGCAGCATTCTTCTTGAGCCTCACAAAGAGGGTGTCGAAATTCATCCAATTCATATGTTCCGCAACGTTTCGACTCAAGAAGATATCATCCTCATCAATGATATCCTTGGCCTGCGTATCCGTTAACGATTCTAAAAAATATATGTCAGACGCCAATGCGCGCCGCACATCAAGAGACCCGGTCTCCCACATTCGGTCTTGCTGCTCTTGAGGAATACTCAACAAAATATTTGGCATTAATGAAGGAATGTTTGCCTTAACAACTGCACGCGCCAAATAGTCGTTTTCTTCGTCTTCTCCAAGTTCTTCTACTTCTTCGCGCAGTTTAAGATAATTCGGACAAGGTTTCTTCTGCTCCATACAAGCCCTCTCCTCAGAAATTGCTGTTTATATTTTTCGTCCAAAGGCTCAATGAGACCTACAAGTGCAAACACATCCCAAAGACACAGACATATGAGCAAAACGCAGGTGTACGCGCAAAAGAGAGCCCAACGTAGGCGTACAAGAAACTGAGCATGTCCTACGTGAGCGTCTCCCCCTCACTCTCTACAGTACGCGGCCTATAGTGTTCTTCACAGTGTCTTACAATTCGAGAAGTTGAGTGTACTCTCATACACACATCCTGTCTTTTGCAAGCAGTAGAATCGCACACTTCCGTCAGAAAAAAACTTGCCACTATGCCGGCTCATTTCTCACTAGTGTACGGCGTCACAATGATACTTCTCGAGCCGATTTTCGAGGCCGCTCTCATTTGGCGTGGATTGGGAAAACGAGCATGCCTGGGTATAGCCTGCCCGCGTGTCTTCTCATTGCTATACCTCTTAAGCGGGACATAGATATACTCGAGCCAGAAAAAAAGTGACGTATTACGATTCTACAGGTTGATTGCAAGAGACTGGAGGAGTTTATGGCAGAGAGGCCAGATACTCCCTCTGTGCGGGGTGCCACTCATTGCAATCAACTTCTCGAATTGTAATAGGATCAGATGTCTGATGAGCGGAACAATTGTCAATGCATTTCTGCCCGCCCGCATAATGATTTTCCCTGTCGGCCAAAGGAAAGGACCTCAATTTGCCGGCGCCCACAGGACGCACTTCGTATAGCGAGAAGAATCATTGTGACGCCGAGCTTGCGGCCTTTCGGCCCGCACAAAGCAGTGTGCCATAGAATCCCGAGTGACTGTGCCACACAAAGACTCGTTTGCCAAGGAAAAAAGAGCGTAAGCGCGTCCCTAGCTTGCTCTGAGCATCTTGTCCATAGGGGAGTTGGCTAGCGCAATACGCCTCTCTCTTGTATCCGCGATCGAGTACGTACCGCACAACGAAGTGCGCCTTGTGGCTTTCTCTGGGAAAGCCAGCTCTATCTGGCCGATTTTGATGGGCTTGAGAGAAAGAGCTCCTCTGACCGTAGACCACGAAAAAAGCCACACAGTGCATCGAAGGATAGAGTGAAAGAATGCGTGGGAGAATCGCGCAGAGAGTCCTAACGCTTACAAAGCACAACAAAACAAACACGCACGCGCATATGCTTGCGAGAGATACGCCGCACCTTTCACTTGGCGTCACAATGATTCTTCCCGTGCCTGCCAATGCTTCTCGTGGGAAAACAAATCATGCGGTCAGAAAAAAAGTTGCCACTGTACGCTGAAAAGAGCGACCCAGTGCTGACTTGCGTTCGTACACGTGTCAGTTCATTTATGGTTGGAGTATATATCCCGATATCTCGTTGCACAAGAGACGATGCGCTCTTAGTTTAAGACGATTGGCCACGCAATGAGCAGGGGAGCGCGCACCTGCGACAAACTGTGTGGCCAAAAAGAGAGGCTCTCTTCCTTGCGGCTTCGAAAATCCACCAGGGGAACTATTGCCAGAACACAGTGCGCAAAGACCTCTTGCACCGCCAAGTCCAGCTGACAACTGGCGGCGGCTTAGCCTTGGCTTGAGTAAGTTATACCCGGCCGCATAACGATTTTCCCGTGAGAGGCAAAGGAGAGCGACATCCTTTGGTCGACACACGCTGAGCTACTTCGTATCACGGGGAAGATTCTTTGTGACGCCGAGTATAGCGCCAATTGACAAGCAATACTCTCTCCAGTATCTTTTTTTAACCTCCTTTGCAGGAGGTTTTTCTATATATGGCGCATCCCTGACAATCACAATTCCCCTTCTTTTTTGCGTCATACACCTCCGTGAAAAAGATGGCACTCGTACGTGTCAAGAAATCTGTCAAGAAATCCAGGAAGAATTAGGGCTCGTTCACTGCTGTCAAAACTGCCTCTTGTACAAATACTTGGGCGCAACGATTCCTTTAAAGTCGCCTTTGGCCTGCAAACAGACAGTTTCTCTCCCTTTGAGGCAGGATTTAGGCCTATCTCGTTTATACTCAGATTGCGCAATGCTTCTTCCCCGCGACACGAAAGGAGTTCGGTTCTTGTCTTTCGTGAGAAAAGCATCGGGTATACTTTTAGGAGGAATGCCACATCTTCTTATACTGCGGTCAGAAAAAAAATTGCCACTTGGAGTTGAAAATACCAGAATCAGTGCTAGATCTCGTTCGCAAATATGTCAGATTGTTTCTGACTGGAGTATATGCTTCAAGCGTATCACAAAAAAGAGGGGGCAAATGTTCTCTTCAGAAATCGAGCCACACAAGCCCCCTCCTCTCTCTAATGCGCAAGAGCCCATGTCTCGCCAAATCCCCAGTCTGCGACAAGCGGCACTGAGAGAGTGAATGCGCTCTCCATGCATTCGGCAACCCTCTTGCCGGCCTCCTGTGCCCTCTCTTTTGGCACCTCAAGCAGAAGCTCGTCGTGTATTTGCAGAAGCAGACGGCAATCCGCGAGTTTTTCGTCATGTGCTACACGCAGCATGGCAATCTTGATTATATCGGCAGCTGAGCCTTGAATCATGGTGTTGATCGCCTGCCGCC
>JAFTDR010000341.1 GCA_017454105.1 Desulfovibrionaceae bacterium
CAGTTGCCGGCAGCTTGGCATTACCACCGGGTGATAAGAGTGCAACACTCTGTCGTATCGTTTGTTTACAGCAAAAAATTTGCTGTAGACGGATCTCTGTGTACCTGCAAAATGCTCAAGTTAGCTTTTTACAGGTACTTAAGAAAGAAGCGGTACTCAGTGTATCTGAACAACAAGGGGAACCAAAACATCTGTTTCATAGCCTAATCGAACCAACAGCTACACACCTTTCACTGGAAGAACTTCAGCTCATAAACAATCAAATTGATCGGATAAAGCCCTTGACAGCCGACGAGGCTAGCGAACTCTCCTGTGATTACACATGGCGGATATACGATGATGACGAGGAAATTGATATCGTCTCAGTGCTTGCAAGGCCAGGAGAGATCACCGCAGAGGGTTTGGCATGGGCAAAATCCGTACTCTAAGAGGCAATGTTCACTACGAGGAGTCGTCGAGCAAAGTCAAGGAAGACTTTGCTGTAAAACACCCGTCAGGCAGGAGCATTGTAACAGCAATAGAGAGTGCGCTTTCAAGGAGGCCGACGGAAAATGCCTGCTGGCTGAAGGAAGAAACGTACTATCGCGTTTTTATACCAGACAAAGAACCGCCGGTACGCATTGAGTTCGTGTATGATCTGCACGATTTTCCCAAGAGTAACGTGAAATACCTGAAATGGCATGCGGCAACCTCTACTCACGCCGCCCAGATCGCTTTGGTGATCTGGGCTTTTTTTAGTCGTTCTCTGCAACGTTCAGTTCTTTACGCTCCTCGATGTATCTTCTAGGTCGCAACTCTCTAGCGCTGCCCGTCAAACAATAAAAAATCCCGCGTGTACGAATTACGCTACTATCGTTCAACACTGGACGCTGAACTTCTCGTGATACGGCCCCACATCTGCCCTTGTAGTCAGTGACTGCAAAAAGAACGCAGGAATGCCTTGAGCAACTTAAAAAGCCTGGTTCTTGGTGGTCCCGAGATTGACCATATATTGCTAATCTGTACACGCGTAAAATACTGCCAAGTCAGCAAAAATGCCCTGCAGTATGCTCATCCATACTGCAAGGCAGACCTCTTTTTTGCTACCAGTAACCAGAGCAGTAGCAAAGGCTACGTACGCCGTACACGCCTTTTCTACTGCTCTCTCTTTTACGGGAGACTCGCCCCCAAAACGACGCAGGCGTAGGCGGATACTGTTCTATTGGTCATTACCGGCAAGGTTCGCTTCCTGGACTGCGCGAAACGTGTTTAAGGAAGCATAGGAAACTGAGCCTTGCTCGACTGTGATATTGCCGGCCTGATCCACATCAAGTTGCATGCGTAATGTAAATAAGGAGCCAGGCTTTTCTTTGGCTACAACCTGCACATGGCCGTTCGGCAAGCCTTGAATTGTGAAATCCAAGGCACAATGCTCAAAACAACCGCCTGTGACGTCTTTATAGATGCCACCTTTCAAAACACCTAAGGCTCCCTGAACATTCTGTGAGGTGCAAAGGCCAACGCCAGCAAGTTGCTCATTGCTCGAACACAGTGGCCGCACGGTGTTGACCAGATTTTGAATGAGGGGATGATCGGTATGACTATATTTTTCACCGCGCTTGCTCGCTTCCTCTTCCATTTTCTTGTATTCCTGCATGGTGAAATCGGTGTTCTCGCCGTTGGCTACTACGGTAATTTTGTTGCCTTCCGGCCCTTGGGCTCCTAGAGGCATGCCCGCTCGATAGAAGTCAAGGGCAAAGCCATAGGCCTCCGATCCATTTTTGTATTGGCTGCCGTTGCCAATGGTGAACATGCCGTCATGCATTTTTTGTTCTGTGAAATCAATGGTGGGAGCCGTATCCAGAGAATTGGCCATTTTTTGCATAAGCGCTGACGGTGAAATGCCATAGGTCACTTTGGCTGCACTTATGAAAGTCGAGAGATCCAAATAGTTCAGACCGGCAATCGTTTTATAGACATCAAATTCTCTAGCTAGCTGATTCATAAGCTTTTGGCTGAAATTCTCCAGGGTCAGATCCTCTGGTGCCTTACCGCCATGGAGAATATTCCACAAATCCTTAGGATCGGGCAGGCCATTCGTTAAAGAAATCAGATCAGAAATTTCCCGCGCATGAAAAGCGAAGATTAAAGCAAGATCTTTTGGCTCCCATATTGTTTTAACAGTTTGATTCTGTGTATTCTTAAAGCTTGTGCTTAATTTCTCGGTGATTTCTCCCATGGTTTTAGGCTGGCCATTCCTATCCGTAATTGGAAGGTTGTTAAAGAAATTTTTAAAATTATTGTATTCGTTATTAGTGAGTTTATCTTTGCTGTCAAACAAAAATCCGTCTAGATGTGACAAATGACCTGGGAACATCCTTGCCAAAGTACCACCAAGAAATGGCTGAAATGGCAGATCTCGCATGGTCAAATCTTTGCCACTATCAAAAAGCTTCTCACCAATGCTCGGTCGGTCCAATTTGCTGGAAACTGTATTAGCCAAATAATTGAGAGCCCGGAAGGCACTTATCATATTATCGACAGTCGTACTCGTTTTTCCTGGAGCGAGAGAGGCCATCTCCTTATTTGTGTGATTCATCAACACAGTAAATACCTTGTGAGATATTTCTGAATTGAGAGCATCATAGAGTTGAGGTAGCTTCTCCTGGGGGATAATCTCTACCAAAGCATCCATGTAGATTTTTGTCAAATCGCTTACTCTATATTCAGGAAAATTTTTGTGCAATTCCTGAATACGTTCACCAATTTTTTCAATTTCTTGAACATAAGTATATAGCTTAGTATCATAGTTAGTACTTTTCCATGCAGATGATAATATATTCTCTAAACTGTCAGAGTCAATAATTTTTTTAACCAATTCCTTATCTGTACAATGCAGTTTTTCCATCAACATATTAGTAGTTTTATCAACACTTTTTGTATCTTTAATGGCGGCGAAAACTGCAGCTGGCGTAGCGTCTCGTTCTATTTTTTTAACGCTTTGATTCCTATTGAGATGCTGAGCCAATTGGGGGTTGGCTGGGGCCGGCTCTTCATTCAGTAGGAGTGTTTGAGCCGTCTCATTTGGCAGATGATTGAGCATGCCAGCGTACAGTGAACGCATAAAAAGGTTCAAATCATTGACAGTTTTAAGCGTTGTTGGGTTCAAGGTATTTCCGGATTGATTCAGATCCGCTAACTGCCCGATAACCTTTTCAAATAACGGCTTATTGTTTTGACAAAATTCAATTTTTTGCTCCTCGGATTTTCCTGCAAAGAAAGCATCTAACGAGGCTTTGAGGAGCATTCCGCGATCAGCATCCTTTAGATTTGGATCTAAAAAACTTTCTGTGAGCTGATTCAATTCATTGATGAGCGTAAGTTCCGACGGTTTCTGTCCCTCTAAGCTTGTGAGCGTTGAGAACAAAGGCAAGCCCAGGTTGATCAAAGTCTGAGGCATCTTCTTAGGCATGGATTCATGAGCTTGAGATAATTCTTTGAGCGTTTTTGCATTATTCGTTATGAATTTGTTTACTTCATCCTGCACTATCTGTTTAATCTTCTCTTCCCTGCTGGTAATATTTTTACCTAGGACATCGATCATCGAAGACTGAAAAAATTTCGAGTTTAGAGCTTTTTTACCAAATTCAGGATCAATCCCGTTTTTAGTAAAAATGTTTTCTCCATTAATAATATAGTTATCATTATTTTCTAATTGAATTTTTATAGCATATTTCATGTAAATATTATCAGCATCTTTTCTTGTAATCTTTTCATTTTTAATATATTTGCAAAACTCATCAACTAAGGAATCAGGAACAGCTTTGGGACTATTTTTTAATAAATTTTCATGACTTTTCAAAAAACGGGACAGGCCATACAGAACAGTACTCAATGTATCCCTTTTTTCTTTTGTTGAATAATGAGAAGGAATGCTTTGATTCAGTTTCTTAATTTGCTCTGAATCAAGTTCGAGCATATTTCTTGCACCACCTTGGATGGAAAAAGCACTACCAGTGAAATTTTCGTGGATGAGGTCTTTCCAATATGAGAATATACTCCCTTTGCTGGGCACATTATCTGTAGCAGGATAGGTAAACATACTCTCTACTAATCTATATTTATCATCAGGATCTTGAGGTATTTTTATATCACTATTATTGTTGATTAATTTTGTTAGTTCTTGAGCTTTTTGAGCATCCCCATTGCAGTCTTCCGGTTGAAATTGGAAGAGATTTGAGCGTTCAAGGCGGTTATTTTGCGAATAAAACTCCTTCATAATATCGGCGAGAGTCGACATGCGCTCGAGGTCTATTTCAGCTAATGCTTCCTTTTGTTCTACCAGAGGTAGCTGTTGTTGCTCAGGACTCAGTAAACTTTTGTCTCCAAAATCATTGAGTATAATTTCTTTATCTGGGTTGTTTTTCTGATAGGAAATAAAGAAACTGGCAAATTCCCGCTTAAGGCTTTGCGGAATAATTTTGAGATCTACCAGCTTGTTCGCTACTTCTTTAGCCTGTTTATGCATAGTTAAAATCTGCTCAGCTGTCTGCAGAGCCGTTTTGACTTTAGCTGCTGTCAGAGCTTGTCTTTCTGGCAGCATTGTGGACAGCGTCCTTTGCAGTTTGCCGGCTACTTCCTGGTAGCGCGGATCATTGATGATTGTCTGCATAAAGGCCTGATTGGCAGCTGCGTTGGAAGAGCCGTGTTTGAACATTTTAGCAAAAAAGCCCAATGGCGTTGTGCTTATATCCTGATTGCTTTGGCGAATCCGCAATTCTGCATTGTCGGCACTCTGATTGGCCAAATTCTGGAAGTCCTGGACTGTATAGTTGTGTACTTGTGACATGATTGCTCCTCTTAGATCTTGAGCATATTCGAGGTGACCGGTTGCTCAACGATTCCTTCCTGCATATCCGCAAGAGTTCGTACCGCCTCTTGTATGGACTCGGTGTTATACTCCTGGATGCGGGCATACCACATATCGGCTACTCCCAGCATACGGTTTAATTGATTGATAAAGGACTGGGGATCATTCTCAGTGTGGGTAATAAGAAAGTTTAAGCCAACCATACGCTGCTCTTGGTTGTAGCTTAACGATCCCCCCTCAGTGTCTGAAAAGAGAAAATTCGCTTCCAGAAGAAGGGGAAGCGTGCTTGGGACGGCGGCCAATTCCAGAACTGCCAGTTCCACAAAGAATACCATAGACGATATCTCTGGGAAAAAGCGAATGAGAACTTGGCGCCTCTGATATTCGAAACTTACGGCATTGTCAGCATTGAGCCTAAGCTCGAGTCCTGTGACAGCATTCAACTGTGCAATGCACTCTTTCGGATCCATAGTTTCTCCTTGTTAGCCAGAGTATAGCAAAGGCTGTGCCATACGCCAAATGCTCTCTTTTTCTGGCTCTTTGGTTTGTATGCTTCCTGTTTATTGACAGTTTTGACGTTACGTCAAGTCGATATCGGTCATTTTTGACAAAGAGCAAGCCTTGTGGGCTCTTATTATAGATGTCTCAGCCTGCGAATATTCAATTGGCAAAAACCGTTCGCAACCCCCGCCTGGCAACTGCGCTCCTCGTACGGGCAAAAGACGCTTGCCGTATGAAAAGCGTACAGTCCATTTGCAACGACGATAGCGATCTTCTGCTTTCTCTCAACGGCAGAGCCTCCACTTCCTTAACAGAGGCTTGGAAGAAAGAGTGCACCCTGGGCCAGTACAAAGTCTGGCCAGAAACAAACTGACATATTTGCAAGCGTAAGTCCGCACTGAGACTCGTATTTTCAAATCCAAGTGGCAACTTTTTTTCTGATCGCAGTATACAATCAGGGCAGTGTGTTTGAACTGCTGCATGGGCCAGCACGTCCATCACAAACCGACACAGAGGGCAAAATGTACGTTTTCTTCGTGCTTGGACCGTTAGGAACTGTACAATCGTACGTAGAGCATTTCCCTCGCGAACTCGACGTTGCGCATCCAACTTGGCGTCAGTAAGCCTTTGAAGAAGCCTATGCTGGCAGTGTTTATTAAAAATAGCGCTTGCTCTCGTTGTTGAAAAATCCTTCCAGACTCATAAAAATGCAGGATATGTTTTTTCACAAGAATTGTAAGGGCTGTCACAGATGTGCTTTTTATTAAAAATGACATCCATTTCTATTACCGAAACACTCTTCCAGTTTCGACAAAAGTGTCAAGATACCTTTTTACAATTCCCGTGAAATTGATTCCATTCCCTTTTTTGAGGAAAATCAGTGGGCGTCCGCATGCTCCTGTAGACCCGTGAGCGGATACATTCACAGCCCAAAGGATGCTTTCTGCCTGCAGTATACGCTCTCCTTTGGCTTGTGAGAAAACCAGTAGCGGCAAGCCAAAAACAAACTGACTTTTTTGCGAACGGAAGTCAGCACACAGTCTCGTACTGGCTCACCCAAGTTCGTGTGTATCTTGTACGCAGAACTCCCTTCATCTTTGTATACACGGACTGAGAGAAGTCAGTACTCGTATAGTCCACGTGACAACTTTTTTTCTGACCGCAGTATAATCCACCAATGGTGTATTGCATGCCGAATTCGAGACCTACAAAAAAAGTACGCAGGGATTTGTTTGCCTCTTGGGAGAGGCTCGAACCAGTCGTCCCTTTCGTCAGGGGCTTTTTTGCACACAAGCGCGCAGTCTTTCTGAACAGAAACGTCTCTTCTGGAAAAAGAGCAAGGCAGCCTCGCCAAAGAGACATGCCCAAGCAGGATATCCCGAAACTGAGACTTGAAGCTCACAGCAAGTCGACGTCATCTGGAGATAAAAAGCCGGCCAGAGGATCCTGTGTCCAGTTCGATATCGTCGGAACAGAGCGCGCAGTGCGGATCCTTCGGAACGGTTATCCCGTACCAGCGCAGAATGGTCTGCTTTCCCCCGGCCCGAAAAAAAGGATGCCAGTGGGCGAACTCCCTGTCACGTCTGTTGGCCCAAATATACGCAGGATACGTCAAATCCTCCGCAAGTGACGAAATGCCCGATTCTTTCCCTGCCGAAAGTTCAAGTAAGGCAAGCTTCAGCATGAGATTGCAGATCGGCTCAATGTCAATGGACAAACCGACCTGCACAAGGGCGCCCGCATCCTGAGAGGACATATAGGCCGGTATCGCCCCACTCCGCCGTCCGGCCTCTTCGCTTGAGATCTCCTCGTCAAACAAGCCCGCGCCTCCGCTTCTGACCAAGCAGTTGTAGCAGGGTCCACCCGGCCGGTAGCGAAACACATCGCCCCCGGCAGCGCGCGTGCTGGCCCGCCCAAATATGCCGACCTTGCTTGTGGCCAAAAGGACTGAAGAGATGACAAAGCGGCTGGCATTGGAGTCGGTCGCGCACACGAGAAGATCTGAGGCGCGGACACTCTGTTCAAGCGCCGCGCGCTCGCGGGCAACGTCCACGGGATAGGTGTGGACGCGGGCATAGGGATTTTTCCCAAGAATCGCCTCACAGATGGCGTCTGTTTTCAACCGGCCGAGATCCTTCACCGTGCATGTGTGCCGCCCAAGATTGTGCAGCTCGACCCTGTCGAAATCAAAAAGGGAGAACTCGCCAACACCGGCTTTGGCCAGCTCAATGGCTATTTGCGAACCGAAACTCCCAAGACCGACAAGGACAACGTGCTTCTATGCAAGGAGATCGACTTCCAAAAGCCCCTTGCTCCTGCTGTAGAGTTCCTCCCGGCCAGGAATACAAGAGACCTCCGTTTTGCGCACAATCCCCTGGCTGTCCCGATACGCACAAACCATGGTCTCTGCGACAGAAAGAACAAAATCAATGCCACAAGTGAACTGCTCGGCCAAAACTTCCGCCTTCTTGCTCAGAAGACAGCGGGAGACCTTGCCAAAGGCATGAACAAGCGGCCGAATATGGATGTGAACAACACGCTCACCCTCCCATTCATACGAGTAACCGAGCAGTTCCTCCTCTGCCCCCTTGCGAAACGAGACAATCTCCTCTCGCGACACAAAGACTCTGTAGTCCATAGCCTTATGCGAAGCCCTCCTGCGCAAACGACGTCGCATCCTGCACGCCGTCATTCAGAGGAGTGTCCGCATTCTCAATGACAAAATCGCCTGTCTCCTCGTCATAGCGGATCTGCCGCCGCACGTCGCCCCCTTGAATATCTCTCAACACATCACCGATCGTGGTGTCGCTCTTCTCATTCATACCGTCCTCCCTATTCTCCCATGCGAAACGCATGGTCCAAACGATGCGGCTGAAACGGGAAATCCACCTACTCCTGCTCGCCAAGATAATACTTTATCGCCTTTCCCGTCTTCAAATGCTCCTCATACGCTTCAAGCCAGACACGACATTTCAAATACACTTTATTTAAGGCGATGTTCGGCCGCCACGATGAAAAACCGTAATGACATATGCGCGTAAAGCCGTACTCGCTCTGAAGCGTGTGCATACTTGAGCTTGGAGAATCCAAGTCCTCGCCTCGCTTGCTCTTGAGCATCTTTGTCACAAAAACTTTCGGCATCTCCTCCGGAAAGCGATCCAGATCAACCCGTAATGTATACATATTTTTACTGTTTGTCACCGCAACCATTTTCATATACGGTTTGTCCGTATCCATATCAAAAAACTTAAACATATTGCTCGGCAGAGAGAGACGGAGCGCATTAATTTCCGCACGGTACCGATTCGCTGTAATCATACCTCAAATTTCCCACAGTGTAGACAGTTCAGAAACGACAATGAGACAAACAGTGTTTTTCAGGCCCAGCCTCCCAAAAAGCGAAAGACAAGTCTGCTGTTTCGAGACGCAACGCTTAAGCCCCCAGACAGACCACAGGCTCGGTACCCGCGTCAAAAGGGAACTTAATTGCGCAACAAACTGGCCTCTCGGTCCCTTCTTTTCACCGCCAAGGCATCTACTCAACCCAGAAACAAAGTGACCTGTTTGCGAGCGCACACCAGTACAGAGTCAGGTCTTGTCAACTCCACGTGATACTTTTTTTCTGACCGCAGTATACCATTCTCCAGATTGCTTGCAAACATTGTGGCAAAAAGCCAAACACCCAAGAGACGGGGACAAATTGTTCTTGCAATCAACGTCTCAAATCGCACGCTACGCACGACGCTTACGCTCTTCTTCCCTTTTGGTCGGCGGGCGCATTGCGTATATACACCCGGCCGCATAACGATTTTCCCTTGATCGACCTCAATTGCTCGACACCCGTTGGGTTTCCTTCGTGTCGCAGGGAAAAATCTTTGTGACGCCGAGTATATCAGGCCAGAAACAAACCGACTTGTTTGTGACCTGCAGTCAGTGCAGAGCCTTTCTTTTTCAACGCAACATCGCAATTTTTTTTCAAACCGGTATACCAATGAAGAAGACCCTTTCATCCATCGCAAGTTGAGCAACTTTTTTCTAACCGCAGTCTCTTTTGACCCTCGAATGCAGAGCGCAAAGAGATACCCACGACGCCAAAGATCTTCTTTTTCCCTTTTGGTCGATGGGAGCATTGCGTATCGCCAATTCAATTGAATAAGACCATTTCATCCGTCGTGCGTTGAGCAACTTTTTTTACCCGCAGCCTCTCTTGACCCTCGAATACGCGCAAGGCGCAAAGAGAACATACGCCCATGAATCCAGAAAAAGGCCGGAAAAAACCACTATGCGCTGTCACAATCTAAAACGAAGGAATCTCGTACTCGCAAGCTAAGAATTTCTTATAAAATAAAATAAATGATTCAAGGATGTCGCCTGTAAAAACCCACCACACTTTTGAACTCAAGGCATCATCCAGCACATTAAAGATGACCGGCGATGTTTTTGGAAAAAATACTGGAAAGAATATGTCGTACTTTTCCTCACCATTGCAGTAAATCGACAGATGCACCCTTCCCTGTTTATCGATCGTAGGGACACAGCGCTGCGACGGATAGGCATTTAAAAAGTCAATGATGCGCTGCAGAATTTTCTTGTTGTCAGCATCCTTGAGCCAGTATGGATACGAGCCCTTCTGGCGATTATCCGTGGACATATCCTTGATCGGCAAAGCCGCCATATGGGGCCGCGCGCTTTTTGGAGGGTAAAACAACTCGCTGTAGAAATTGTCGATATGTGCGCGATACGAATTGTTGAGTGTGATTATATGCCAAGGGATTTGCGTATATTTCTTTTGCCCCTTTGTAAACAGAAACATCTTGGCCGCTGACTGCTCACCCTGGACTGTTCCGATGCACAAAAGAAATTGTTCAAAGCCCAGAATTTCCATATTCTTGGAGATATTGCTCGCATCGTGCCCACTTGGCGTATCGAGCCCAAGCGTATGATGCGAATGCCATTCGCCTATATGGTCGAGCTTGCACTGCTCTTTTAAGATCGCAGCGCAGGCTCGCAAATAGTCTATATCCTGCCTAAAAAACGCCGCCTCGTGGCCGGCATTCGCGCCAGGCCCCAAGACAAAACGCACAATTGGCCTATGGTCATACGTCCAGTGCCCAAACAATTGCCCGCCCGTCTCCACAGTGCGATAGTCAAGAATATACCGGGAAAGCGTATTCAATTCTTCTTGATATATCGAGACGAAATGCTCTGAGCGTACAAGAGGCTCGACGTGCGACACCTTCTTCTGCTTCGATTGTTTCTTCCTGCGCTTCTTCTTCATTCCCTCCCCCGCAAACCCTTACGCCAATACCGCAAAAGCCGGAAGAAACATTCTCCCGGCTTTTGCAAAGGCTCTATGAAAAATAATCGATCTGCATGGCATGCCGCACAAGAGAGAGTGTCTCGGCCGCTTTCTCGTGCGCCCGGGCGCAGCCCTGGCGGACGATCTCCATAAGATCGGCCTCGCGCTGCTCCCACTGCTTCCTGCGCTTTCTAATCGGCGCAAGCTCTTCCTGCAGAACCTGATTCAAGAATTTTTTCACCTTCACATCCCCGAGCCCTCCCCGCTGATAATGGGCTTTCATCTCATCAAGCGTGGCGTACTCAGGCAAAAATTCAACAAAATACTCGTCCTTGCAGAAGGCGTCGAGATAGAGAAAAACCGGATTGCCCTCAAGAGATCCTGGATCACTCACCCGAATATGCTTCGGATCCGTAAACATCGACATGACCTTCTCCCGCACGACATCGCTCTCGTCCGAGAGATAGATACAGTTGCCAAGCGACTTGCTCATCTTCGCCTTGCCGTCAATACCGGGAAGCCTGAGGCAGACCTTGTTTGTTGCGAGAACAATCTCGGGCATGACCAGGGTCTCCCCGTAGATGGCGTTAAAACGCGCCACAATCTCGCGGCACTGCTCAAGCATCGGCGTCTGATCCTCGCCGACAGGCACGGCCGTCGCCTGGAAAGCGGTTATGTCGGCGGCCTGGCTTATGGGATAGCAGAAAAAGCCAACCGGCATGCGCGTCTCGAAATTCTTCTGCGCAGCCTCCGCCTTGACGGTTGGATTGCGCTGCACCCGCGCAACGGTCACAAGATTCATGTAGTAGACAGTGAGTTCATGCAGCTCAGGAACGGTTGACTGGATGAAAATCACAGATTTCTCTGGATCAATCCCAGAGCCCACATAGTCGAGCGCGACCTCGCGTATATTGTGACGGACACGCTCTGGATGTTCCGCATTGTCGGTCAGAGCCTGCGCATCGGCAATCATGATGTATATTTCATCGTACTTGCCCGCGTTCTGCAGCTCGACCCGCTGCTTAAGCGACCCGACATAGTGACCAACATGCAGACAGCCCGTCGGCCTGTCACCGGTAAGAATAATTTGTTTCATCAGATATTTCAGCGCTCACCAAGGCGAAAAGGCCCATGGAAAACGCTGTCTCCGTTTTATATTGGTGGAACTCTCGAAGGACCGCGTCCCGCCAGGCGTCCTCTTTGGCCCGCTCGCGCACACAAGTTTCTAGCCTACCGTAATTGCGCTCCCCATCACAGATCGTGCCTATTTGGCATGCGCGCATCTCTCAAAAAGCCTGACTCCGAAAGAGATGCGCGAGCGGCAAAAACAAGGCGGCACGCTCCACACAAAAAAGGGGCCATGCCGCGGTCATTTTCTACTTTGCCCCCTGCCTGTCAAGAGAGTGACCAGAGGGCAGACTCTGAATTTTTTTTGGAGATTGTCTTGTGATTCTCTTAAAAAACAGGGAATCCGCGCTGAACTCGCGCATGCATGATGCCAAAGTTGTTCCCGCGTTACGACTTCTTCCTACAATGACTTTTCTCTCAAGCTGAAAGGCCGCATGGCTCAAACATTCCGCTGTATGAATCTTTGGGCGTCCAGTCTTAAAAAACAAAGAGCGACAGCCTGTGCAGATGAAATCGGGCGATACCCGCCATCGGGTTCGCAAAAGCCAAAAAAGGAGCGCCAAAGCAAGGAGCGATGAAAACCACCAAAAACTGCGAAACGCACGTTCATTTGCACAGGCTGCGCTTGCTCAAGGAGTTAATCATAAGGCAAAAAGATATATATACTATAGAGAAGCTCTTGACAAGGACAATTTCTTCTTCTGGAAAAATTTTAATCTTTTGCTTGGCTTTCTGGCCCCTTGGTGTACGGGAAACAGAGGACATCCTCCAGGTCGATCTTGGGATTTGTCAGGCAATGGACACGGCAGATCAGGTCTATGTCGCGTATCGTGATAAGCCGGATATGGGTGAGTGTGCGGCCGTTTTGCAGGGGAAAGTCGCCGTACCACTGAAAGGCATTGACGTGGGTGAAGAGCGGATCCTCCCACAGTCTGTTGAAGAGTTCTGGATCCCGGGCAAGGGCCCGCACAAAGGGATCCCTGTCAACGGGTATGCCAACAACTTGTGCCACACGCTCTCGTAAGTAGGGACTGCTGCTTGTGTCAAGCGATACGACTTTCTTCTGCCGCACATCGTCCTCGTTTCTGGGAGTCGGCTGCGCGTCGCCGCCTTCGATAAACAGGCTGAAATAGCGTACTGTTCTGTTCTCCCCGAGAAAGGGGTGTATGGACATCATAAGGCGTGTCTCGCTACCAAGTCCCACTCCAGTGAAACGGCCCGGCACACCCATGGCCATATAGCTGTCAAGCGAGTGTATGATGCAGGGCTCCGCGGGATCACTGATAATCTGAACGCACTTAAACTGCGTCAGTCCTTTTGTTTGGGCTCTAAATGAATGTTCCATACCGCTCTCCGGACAACATCGGCGAGATCCATGAAGCCAATGGACATGGCCTCTTCATTGAGGACGCGCATGTAATAGGTCAGTCCCTCCTGTTCACCGTAGAGATCGAGTACAAGTGAGATCACATAGGCAAGACGCTCGGATTTTCTCCTAGGCTGCTGCCCAACAACACTCCAGTGCGAAATGCTCCCCTGTCGCACAAGCATAAGAACGCAGACCCGCCACGACGAGTTCTGTAACAGCTGGATGCACTCAGAAAGCCAGGGCTCGGCATCCGGTGTCAGTTCATAAGCGTTCACCGCGGCAATCAGCCTGTTATACACGGAAATGACATCCGGCATGAGGGGAAAGAGCGTTATCCGCGGCATGCCAGTCATAACGCGGCTGATCACCCTGTGCGCCAGCTTGTGCTGTGAGGACTCGTGCGTCTGGGTAATGAGCCAGCGCGACTCAAGATCCGACCAGCCCTGCTTGAAACGCAAGGTGCGGATATAGTTAGCCAAGGATATCTCCCCAGGCCATTCCTCAAGCTTTGGCGGCGTCCGCATGGGCGCTCCAAGCCCAAGCAGCCACCAGGAGAGGGAAAGGCCAGCCTCGTGCAGGGCGACTATCGCCTTGCGTCCCCCCTTAAGCCCGCTGTCCACCTGAAGAATATCGGCTGCAAGCACTCCTGCGCTCTCAGCCGCCTGCACCCCGGCTACGGTGATATAGGTCGAGAGAACCTTCGGAAAACGCTGAAGGGCCCCGGTATAGAGTTCATCCACCAGGACATCGGCCTTCTTGCCCCTTTTCCTCCCGATGGCCTTGGAAAGAGGCATGGTTTCCGCAAGCTCAAGGACGCCTTCCGGGCAGAGGTTCTTTTCAACACAAAGATTCAAAATGGTTCGAAGCGCATTCACGGACACCTCTCAAACGTTTCTGGAAGCCCCCAAGCACGCCTGTGCCCGGAAAAAAGTCTTCCCGCGTTCCACAGCACATACTACTCGCCTGTGGCCGGGAAGATATGGCCTACACGGACGGTCAAAGCTCAAAACTCTCCCCTCGTCTGCCTTGTGGATACCCGAAAGGGCCTCCACTCACAAGTGAAAAGTGATCTGTCTGCGCAAAGCGATGCCGTCTTCCTCTATCCAGAGGCTGGTTTTGCGCACAGAGTTCCCATCGTTACGTGATACTGCTGTCAAAAAAAATTGCCACCGTTGCGCAAGGAACCTGCATTGTTCATACATCTCAGACCACGTATGTCCCCACTTTTTTTCTGACTTGGACATTCCTGGGCAAGTGAACCGCACAAAAAAACGCCGCAGTTCTTCTCAGCGTCCAGCCCAAAGCTCTTGAGCGTATACTCGACCGCAGAGTATCCCTGCTCTGTTAGCCAAAATCGTCCGATCCTCGAAGGACATGCCAGTTTACGTCGTATACTGCGAACAGGCACGCTTTTGGCTGCAAAAGCCCTTGCATCGGACTCTTGCTGCCCTCCCGATCCATGGTCACTGTACAGAAAGAGGTCTCTCATGCTGAACAGATCCTGGCCTATCGTGCCTCAATAGTCATGGCAAAAGACGCAGATCGTAGGAAATCTTTTGCCAAAGCGCATTCCCCGTATCTCAATTCTTCGAAAGGTTTTGCGGGTGATGCGGTCGGAAGTCTACTAGCCAGCCTTTTTGGCAATACAAGGCTTTGGAAATTGCAGAGCCACCTTTTTTTCAGGCGTACCTGCTGTGTGCTTCTTTGCGCGTATGCCACAAGCGCTGAGTCTTATGGATCCCGAGCATGCGCGCTCTCTTTCAGCCTACAGTGTCCAAGGGAGCATGTATCCTGCACGAGAGAGGCAATACCAATTGGCAGGCGCCCACAGAGCTCACTGCGCGGGAAGAATCATTGTGACGCCGAGTAGAGTTCACCCAAGTTCGTGCGTCTCGTACACGCAGAACTCTACTCTAAGCCAGAAATAAACGGAGATTTTTGCGAACGTAAGTCCGCACAGAGTCTGCTATTTTCAACTCCAAGTGCTTTTTTTTCTAAGCGCAGTATATCATGACTTGGAGAAGCCCCCGCCATCTTTGTACACACGGACTGTGGTCGGTCGCAGATACGGGGCCTCCCGTTTTCACGTGCAATACCCTTCGCGTATGCCACGCAGGGTCTGATGGTCTTTCAGTATACTGTGCCCTGCGCTGAAAGGCGAACATCAAGAGCAATGTGCCGCCGATACGAGAGAGCCCCTATGAGCAAGTCCAATGAAACAACTAAAAAAAGCGTCGCAGGTTTCGCAAAGCGTTTTTCTTGATACACGATCATCCAAGACCAGACGCACGCGAAAAATGGGCGCGGTTGAGAGCGGCACAATGATCCAGTGATCCCCTATCGATTAACGAGCCGGTCCCCTGTATGTGCCTTGCGGAAAATCATTATGACACGCTCGTACTGGGGTACCCAAGTTCATGTGTATTTTTTTGCGCAGACCATTCTTGACTGTGGAGTGACACAAACTTTGTACAGAGTTCTCAAGCGCACGCGATTTTGACTTCTCGACTTGTGACAGTGTGACATTTCGCCGTCATAGATCCCAATAGCCTTCCGTTTTCTAACCAGAAAGAGCGCTATGACGCCTTGGCAAAGACGCTGCACAGGATACGGCTCACGGGTGTACGGCGAGAGACACTCTGTCCAACTCTCAAAATCCCACACAAACGGCTCGCGACGAGTGCACTCTTCCTTCCAAACCGCGAAGACGTGCGGATCCACCGTTGATCGGAATATCCAGTGGATACAGGCGAAAGCGATCGCATCCGTCGTGAGTAGAGCTGTCCTTTTTGCCACTGACACGCTTTGAAGAACCTGACCCTGTCAGATGGATACGATTCCAAGAACAGGCCGCAGCCACACTGCGTATACTCAAAAATTCCCAGAAAGCGCGTTCACTACACGGGGGAGAGCAGCAATCCTTCTGTTCTTCCAACTCAAAAAAAGCCCGCGTGTACGGATTGGCATACTATCACTCAAGCTCTCGATCCACAAAGAACCAGACTTTTCAGTCGTTCTACAGTTTTGGGGCATCCTTGCTTCCTTTTAGCACAGAGCTACTGACATAAGCCAAGATGCTCTGCATCGCAGGGATTGAACGATAGTATTGTAATCCGTACACGCGGAAAAAAGCCTTTGAAGCTAAACGGATCGGTTTGAGCCAAAAGGGTCCTACAGGATGAAAAAAACCGCGTCCATGAGGCTTTTCGTCTCCTAAGCGACATTTCATGCCGGGAAATTGCTGTATTTCTGCATACCATGAAACGAGACATGCCTTGTTCTGCATGGACGAGATCTCATACTCCAATGTATCTGTTTTTTTGCTACATTTCAACTTTCAATCAAATAATATTTAAATAATCAAAAAGAGATTTACTTGTATACACATTATTTTTCTCTAAAAATATCGAAGCCTGATTTTTTATCGCTTGACGGAAAAACGGTAGGCTGAAAAATACCTTTAAAAAGATTTTGTATAGTACGTTCAAAAATCGAGTTATCTCCAAACACTTGATAATCCATGTATAAAAGAGGATCTGTTGCAATCTCTTCACCTCTATCAGTAACAAAAATCAGCCTGAATTTACTTGTCCCCATAATTCCCTGAGAAAAATTTAAACTATATCCAAGCCAAAATTCTCTTGCCTTCTCATCCATAGCTTTTTCAGAGAAAGTTCCAAACTCTCTTGCGGTATCGCTTTTTAAAATGGTATTATATATTTCAAGAAATTTTATTGTAGAATTTCTGAATAATTTTTGTTTATACCCCTCGTTAAACAAATCATAAACATATGTATTTTCTGATTTATATTTTTTCTGATACCACTTATACAATATATCACTTAATATATCTGAAAACTGATAATATAACGCTTCGTCAAATTTAGGAATTGCGAAGAAATAACTTGCACAAAGTGTCAAAAAAGTGTCGGGCCGCCTGGGACTTTTTTGCTACACTATCTAAGCGCAGCCGATGCGTAGCCACTCTGGAGGTCCCCAGGTCTCCACCGACGACTTTCCAG
>JAFTDR010000033.1 GCA_017454105.1 Desulfovibrionaceae bacterium
ATGGGGCTTCAGGCCCAACCTTACGATCTGACCTGCAAAAGGCTAGTTTTTAATTGAACGGCTCATCCAATTAAGTGGCTGTTCCATCCACATGAGGTATAGCCCTCGTGTCGCACCAATGTGTTCTATTAAGAAACCTCTCTGGACTTCACTACGGCCTAAGAACATAAGCAGATAACTCATCCGCCAAGACGCAATATGAGCCCGGGGATACAGAAAAAGAGACGTAGGTATTCTTGTACCCTGCAAGTGCAGGCCTGTTTGCCATGCCGCAGAACACATAATAGTGGATCTTTAACGTACAGAGAGTCATTATTGTGCCCCAAGCCTATTCCGAACAAAAGTTGGTTCAGAAAAAATGAGTCACTAAAGTCTATCTGCACACTGTCTTTACAATCCTTTTTCAGGAATGCGGGTGGAATATCTGCGGGATCCGCTGGAGTCTTAAGGCCGTTTTTTTTTCAATGTGGAAGACCCCGTCTTATCTCAATTTCCCGGCATGAATTGCACCTACAGAGACAAAAGGCCTATAGGACCACTTGTAGCTAAACGAACCTGTTTGAGCCAAAAGGCTCTTTTTTACGTTTGAAGAGCAGTACGTGTAGCTAACTTGGCTTTGCGGGAATTTAAGATGATAGCAACAAAATGAATATCCGCTCACGGGTCAACAGTACTATGCAGGCTTCGTACGCCTTCCTGCATCATTATCGACAAAGACCGCTAAAGCTTCGCGAGACTACTATAGGTGATTACACCCGTGAGCGGATACCAAAATGAGCATCTACGGCTTCCGAGCCATAGCCAGCATGCTTTTACACGTGCAAGAAAATCAACTGTGAGCCAAACACAATCGAGCGTTCTCTCCCAATAAGCGACTGGACATAGTACAAAAAAGGTATCCGATCGCAGGGGTGGCTATCCAGATATCTCTAACAACAGAATACGGTCCCTGTCGACAAGCGTACGATTTGAAGAGTTCTCAAACCAGCGTATTACCGTTACCTTGCACGCGGATACCTTTCGATTGGTGAGCAGGTTTGCCTGGCAGAGCCTAGTCCACACAAAGATCGACAAATTTCCAGGAATTGACGTCAAAAAGACCTCGTGTGTTCAGCTTGATTGCAGGGATCACGCACAGGGACATAAAAGCGAGCGTAATCACTGGATCCACATCGTCGCATACGTTCAGGCGTCGTGCTGCAGCATTGATTTCCTCGTTGCCCTGCGCAACTCGCTTGGCGTCTTCCGTACTCATGATGCCACCCACAGGCAGTGCCAGACGAGCCAGCACGCAGCCATTTTGCACAACAGCAATGCCGCCCTGCATGGCGCACACTTCCTGAACAGCTGTTTTCATATCCTCTTCGGAGCTACCAGCCACCACGATATTGTGTGAGTCGTGGGCAATGCTTGTGGCAAGTGCGCCGCCAAGCACAGTGCCAGGTTTTGCGTATCCCTGGAGGATGCCAAGACCGATGCGCCCACTGGCATTGTGTCGGTCGAGGACAGCGAGTGTGCAAAGGCCGGGATTGGCAGCTGCAGAAAAAAGGCCGTTTTCTGTCGCGGCAACAGGGCGGATCGCCTCTTCGGTCACAAGCGTATGGGGCTTAAGAACAATGATGCGCACACGCTTTCTGTGTACCGGGATGGTAAACATATCGTCGGAAAACGGAGCAAGGTGTATACTGGAACAGAGTTTTTCCGGCACAGGTTGTCTCGGGATCTCGATCGTGAGTTTGCCATCCTGAACAACGTGTTTGCCGCTGCACCAGACCGCAGAGACGGCAAAGTTTGTAAGATCCTGCACAAGGCAGCAATCCGCAATGAAGCCGGGTGCGATAGCTCCTACTCGTGATAGACCGTAGGCTTGGGCGGGATTGATGGTTGCCATGGAGACCGCAAGAGGGGCTGGAAGTCCCAGTTCCACCGCCTGCCGCAGGATGACGTTGATGTGTCCGTGCTGCATGATATCCCCAGCATGCATGTCGTCCGTACACAGGCAGCAACGTCGGGCATTGAAGGGGGTTATGGCTGGCACAAGCTTGCTTAACGCATTGACTGCTGAACCAATGCGCAAAAAAATAAAGATGCCAGCTGCCAATTTGAGGCGCAGTCCCTCTGGGGTTGAGCATTCGTGATCGTTGCACACGCCGCACCCTATATACGCAGCGAGTTCTTGACCCCGTGCCAAGGGGCAATGTCCGTCGATTGCAAGGTGATGCGCTGTGGCGGCTGCGATTTTTGCGAGCATTTGGCTATCGCAGGCAAGAACACCAGGGTAGTTCATAACCTCACCAAGTGAGATGACCCGCTCGTTTTGCATAAAGGCAATGAGATCGTCTGCTGCAAGCGTGGCACCGGCATCCTCAAAGGGCGTGCAGGGCACACACGAGGGCAAGGCAAAATGGATACTGAGCGGAAGATTTTTTGAGGCATAAAGCATGTAGGTCAAGGCCTCTGTGCCGGCTATGTTGGCAATCTCGTGGGGATCGGCAACAACGCGAGTGGTTCCAAAAGGAAGCACGGCTGCGGCAAAATGCTCAGGCGTCAGCATGGTCGATTCGATGTGGATGTGCGCATCGAACAGACCGGGGATGAGATAGTGATCGTTGGCATCGACGACGGTGCGGGCATTTGCCTTCGTGTTGGCTTGAGTATCGACAGACAGGATGACGCCGTCTCCAATTCGAACTGTTGCGTGGGGAATGATATCGCAATTAAACACATCCACGACGCGGGCATTAGTGATCGCCAAATCACAGGGTTCCTGATTGAGTGTCATGCGAATTCTGCGTTCTATATGGTCAGGCATTGCAGCATCCTTCGAGTTGAGAGTTGCCCGAGCTTTGTGGCGTAGCCGTTTGTTTTCCAGGGCGTTCTGCCAATCACTCGTACACGACGTCCAACGGTTCTACGCGGGCTTAGTGTCAACAGAAACTGACGAGTGCTACGCTAGTGTACAGACGGGAAAGACGCAGTCAACCGTCCCCACGTGAACGGATACTCCAAACGAGAATCCGGCCGCACTTCCACCTCAATGACATTTTGTTCCCGCCACCAGCAAACCGAACTTCGCCCAAGAAAGAGGTGGGCATGCTCATTTCTCTATCCTTCCAATGGTCCATGAATGAATTTGTACCAAGAAAGGCACGCTCTGCGTGTTAGTCGAAAGAATACATTGACCCACCCTGGTTCTCTGTCGAGGGCCGCCGCTATGCGCCTATCCGCATTTCTGCTTCGATAGGCAGTCGATCGCACAATGAAATGACTTTCGAAGGCGCGCGACAGGCAAATCCGTATACAATGCGAGGACGGCGAAAACGCAGTGCGAGAGTTGCGCCGCCCACGACTCATACCGAAGAACTAAAACCGCTTGACTATATTCGCATCTCAAGCACACAAGGGAGAAGACTCATTGAAGCCCTCTTGTTTCAAAGTGGGTATTGCAGCCTGGGAAGTTAGTGCATGCGATTGAATTCCAAAAGAGACTCTATGTAAATCTCCTACTATCGGTCGCTCTGCGCAAAAACCGGCTGACAGTCAGAGAGACGCCTTACTCAATGGTGATTTTGCCGTCTTCAACCGTGATGAGCGCGACGTCAAAGAGGGCGCTGTTTCCCTGGACATCGTTCATCTCAAACATATAGGCCAGTTGGCAGTCACCGAGATCCGTGTCTTCCATGACGAGTTTCTTACCGATTGTGAAGGTATCTATTTCGATTTCCTGAAACTCGCTGTCATCGTCCATGTTGGATGCATAGAAAATAGTTGAGATTCTGTCGCCTGGCTTGAGTTTGATCAGGAATTTGTCAGGAAGGCCGTTTGACAGGATTCTATGCGCTCCCGTAATGGTGTAGGCGCTTTTTTCCAGGTCGTAGCGTGCCCGAATGACCACCCGTTCCCCGTTCAGTTTGACCGGCACATCATAAATAAAGCCTTTCTGATCCCTGCCTGTCAGTTCAAGCGTGACAAGGTTGTCATTAATTTGAGCCCAGCGGTTTCGGAAATGGCTTGTGAAGACACCTTTTTCCCAGTCCGAATACATATCCGCGTCGCTCCCAAGCAGAATCATGAATTGATCTTCGAGATCGACAAGAGCCAGATAGAAGGCCACATTGTCCAGATACGAGCATTTCTCGGCACCTATGTTGAGGACGGCGTCCCCCTTGGGGGATATCTCAATCTTCCAGTCTTCCAACGAGGAGATGTCGAGCTTATTCATCGGTTTAGTCTTGCCCGCAGCTTGCGCTGAGACAGAGAAGAGATCGACAATTGTTGAGATCGAGTTTGTCTCGGTTTTTTCGTCCTCACCAAGGAACTCTTCAAGGCGGTCAGAGATTTGTTTAAAGTACTGGTCGGCCTGTTTGCTGGTGAGACGGTTAAACTGCAGTCCCTGGAGCAAGACAAATGAGGATAGACTGTGTTTGCTCAGCATGGCGCGGTAGCTTTCCTTTTCCGCCCCGTCAAAGGGGTAGTAGCAGGAAATGCCCATGGCACTTGTATGCTTTGCTCCAGACACGTTGTACACAACGGTGTCTTTAAGCTGTTCAAGAGCCATATCCACGGTATCTTTGTACTGAGGACGGATGTTCATAAGAAAACAGCCCATGTCCATCATGTTGCTGAAGCCTTGCCGTTTGGAGTTCGCGAAGTTTTCGGTTGCTTTTGCCTTGCGTCCCAAGTGGCTTACGATTGTATCGTCCTCGCTAAAGGCGGCCAGAGCTTCCATACCGAGCAGATCCCAGATGATCTTAAGGAGAGGCACTTGTTCAAGGTCGATTACTGAGAGCGTTGCCTCGTAGGAGGGGTCATATTCATCGCTCTTGGCCCGCAAGGTATCCGCAAGGAAGGAATCGCAGATGATCTTGCCGAAATCTGCTGGCGACATGCGGCTGTTTTTGCTCAATTTGCTTATGGGCTCTGTGTAATACCAGCCCAGGCCTGATTCGACTTCTTCCGAGGCAATAAGGTATTTCGCGAAGCCGTGTGCGTGTACGGCCGTATCAAGGGTCGCCATAAGGCAGGCGTCGAAGCCTATGATGTCAAGAGGTGGTGTTTTGGGATGTTCTCCGAACACTTCGGCGAGGGATGAGCGAAACTGTTGCAGGTTCATGCCCTGCATGCTGTAATTCTGGTCGTTTGCAAAATCGCTTGCGCTGCCGCCGCCATGATCCCAGAGGATAAGCACTTTGTGGTCAGCCGGATAGTTTTTGAGGCAGAAACGCAAAAATTGGGTCAGGGTTTTCGCTTGTCCCATGTTGGCCTGGGGGAGCTGTTCCACCCGCTTCACGGTATCTTTAGCAAAGACGTACCGTTCAATATGTTTATTGCTAATCTGCAGTTTTTTGTTTCCAAGCCGCAGGGGTTCCCAGGCCTTGGTTCCGCCTGTCTGCAGGACAACTGTCACATTGTCCGAAAAGCTTGCGTTTGCCAGTTCAACAATGTCGTCAGTTGCTGAACCGTGCCTCTGTTCCAGGTCGGAGCCGCAGACATACCAGTAGATGGCCCACGTGTCGGCTGCGGCCGGTTGCGGGCTTTGGAGGATTGTACCTAAGACGCAGAGAAGGAGGAAAAGAACGGTCTTCATAATGTGTCTGGGTAAGAGGAGAATAAAAAAGCGCACCCGTTTTTTCACTCGCGTAAAAAAACCGAATGCGCTTGAGACAAAGCAGAGAGAGAAAAAAACGTTGGGGAGAAAGCGATTATTCGACGTCCTTGATGGAATCAATCATTTTGGACATATCATCTGTTTCGGAGCCGGCCATGGTGAAGGAAACCATGTTTTTGTCGTCGGCCTTAACCAAGATGATCTTAAGATCAACGCCGTCTTTTTTGCCAACAATGATGACTGTGTCGTCGTCTTTGTCTTTCTTCGCATCGGTCAGGCCACTTGCCGTGATGACACCGTCCGCAATGGCTGTCAGTTCAGCGCCACCGTGGGGTGCCACGTTGATGACAAGAACTGAATTGCCCTTCTGAAGCTGGACGCCGCTGTCGATAGCCTTCGCAGTCCACCCTGGTTGGGGGGTCAAGGTGAATTTGGCTCCTTCTGGGCCGTAGGTGTCAGCCAGGGCAAAGGATGCGCAAAGCATTGTGGCCAAAAGAACGAGAGAGGAAAGAATTTTTTTCATTGTGTACTCCACGTCTGTGACGTTTATAGGAATGCGGCCTCTGCGGAATTGGATACACAGGCTCGCCGCAGGGACATTGTATACAGGCAAAGAAGGCCGTGTGGCAGTTTCAGCTAATCTGGATTAGGCCATTGCAACTGCGCGTGTATGCTACGCACGGTACACAGTGTATTGTGACTCGTATACTCCAATGCAAAAAAAGTACAAGCATTTTTTTTTGCCTGTGCCTTTGAGTTTTTTTGCCGATCTCAAATACCGGCGTACGCTCCCAGGTGATTAGGAAGCCGTTGCAAGCAAGGGGCTCTCTAATCACCTGGTTTCACAATGCAGAGTACGCTGAACCACAAATGCTTGCTTGACAAGAGCAGTTCGGTGAACGAAAAAACTCCCGATACAGTCGGCTTAAGGCAAGTCCCAGTGCATTTGATCGACGCATGGACAATGAGAGAACACCTGTGCCTTCTGAAAACGAAGCACTTTAGGCCATGCTTAACTCGGGGCGCATACTAGTACCGCCTTCTCTAAGTCCGTGTTGTAAAAATATGGTGGGCCCCCCTACGCTGCAAGGACAGGAGAGCCTATAAGATACACACGAATTTTGCTAAACCTATAGACAGCCAAAGCGACATCAATTGGCCCCCGACGCCTCACTTCGTATCGTGTGAAGAATCATTGGGACTGCCAAGCACTTGTTTCCTTACCGGTTCTAAGGCGCGTTCGCTCGCGATTGGCAGCGCTTTCTTAAGCTACCAAAAGAAAATTGACTGCCCACGAGGACTTGCTGTATTTTTTCCCAAAAAAAACCTCGGTCGAATGCGCTCACGCAAAAGTCATCTCAGCGAAAGAAAATTTCTTGACTCTAAGAAGAGCGAGGCATACGGCCGTTTTCTGGCAGTAAACGATAGACACGAAGTGAGAAAAATGAGTATACGCCAAGCCGCTTGCCTTTTCGAGGGCATCAGCGCAAGCAAGATGTTCCTGGCATACGCTCGAATGGAGAGGACTGAATGTGGAGGATTGCAGGATTTGTATATCGTAGAGAGAGTTGGTCTAGAAGAAAGTAACGAAATTCGCAGCTCTAGCAATTGTGTTCTCATGATATACTCTGGGCAGAAAAAAAGTTTCACTTTTTAATACGTGTACTCCGGCAAAGATGAGGCAATCCTATTGGGTCTCTTCGATGCAAAAAATGTCAATTTTTTCCTGACCGCAGTATATATTGCATTGAGTCTATGGTAGGAAATATATTCGGGCACTTGTTTTTCCACAAAAAACAAAGACGAGCGACCTCAATTGGTCGGATCTAGTGGTCTCCGTGTCGCGGTGAAGAATCATTGTGTCGGTATACAAAAGATATTGGCTCCTATGCAGGCTTATTTTGAGGCAGAGCCCGACCTCATTGCACAGAGACAATACCTATGCACATCTTTTGGTGCAGTATGCGCCAAAACTCGCTGGTCATGTCTGGCCAACTGATTAGGACAGGCGGCCAATTTTGCAAAGCAAACTATGGGCTCTTCGGTCGCGAAGCGACTTTTGAGGCAAGAGTGCTTACGCGTGACTTGCAGGCGCAAACGTCCTATCGAACAGCTAGCCTAGTACTGACTCACCCAAGTTCGTGTGTCTCTTGTACGCACAACGAGCTCACCATCTTTGTCTACACGACTCGAAAAAGCATCATTCCAGATGTCCTGCGCCGTATATCCCCGCGTCTTTTGGGATATACCGAGCCTCATAAAGATTTTCCCCTAGGTGGACGATGTCAGAGTGAACTCTAAGCCTTCTGCGGAAAATCACTGTGCGGTCGAGTATACAAAGTGATCGTCTTCCCGCAACATCTTGTTTAGAAAAAAACATAAGGAAACAGCTATGTCAGATATTCTTTCTGTGCTTGCCATGGCCGATGCCCCTGTTCTTTGCGGAGTCCTTTCTCTCGTTGGGGCGTTCTGCTACTCTCTGTATTACCTTTGTCATCATGGACGGTAACTATGGTTGCAATTGATATCGGAATTTGGATTGCGTACATCGTGGCCTTTGTCTGGCTTTTCAGAAAAGGCAGAGGCCACGATGTTATGCTCTCAGGAAAAGTGGGTTTTTCCATTCAAGCCTTTGCCTTTGTGGCCACATATATTTCCGCCGTGGCCCTCGTCGGCTTTGGGGGACTCGCCTACCGGTATGGCATGCAGATGCTTCTTGTCGCGGCAGGCAATGTCTGGCTTGGCACTTGGATTGTCTATCGCTATTTGGCTTGGCCAACCCGTGTTTGCCAGCGCAATCTCGGCGCTCGGACACCCGTCCAGCTTCTGGCCAAGGGACACAGAAGCCCCGCGCTTGGCCGCTGCCTCGCCTTAATTTTTGCTATCTTTCTCGGCGTCTATGCGTCTGCGGTTATCAAGGGCGCAGCCCTACTGCTTGAGCAGATTGTGCCGCTCTCGGCCGATTTTCTTGTTTGGCTTGTTGCTCTGCTTGTTGGCTGTGCCGTCTTTGTTGGCGGCTTGCGCGGAGTTTTGTACACTGAGGCCATGCAAGGTTTTGTAATGCTCATTGGCATCTCCATGCTGATATTCGCGGTCTTCAATAAAGTGGGCGGGCCCATTCAGGGCATGGCTCAGCTTGCATCTCTCCCTCCAACAGATGCGGCGAACACAGGCTTTGTCAGCCTGGCTTCCGGCGGAGAAGGATGGTTTATAATGTCACTGGTCATTGTCACATCCGTGGCCGTCTGGGCCCAACCACAAATGATTCAGCGGCATTTCGCGCTTGCATCACCGCACCAGGTGGATCGTATCACCCCCTTGGCCATGTGCGTTTTAACCGTCTTAGTTGGCGGTGCGTATTATGTAGCCTCCTTGGGACGCCTATTTTTGCCAGAGATTGCTCAACCTGACGCCGTCATGCCCACCTTAGTTCGCATGCTCTTGCCTGAGGTTGGACTTCAGCTCTTTGTGCTAGCCATCGCCTCTGCCTCGCTTTCAACAGCGACGGCAATCTTTCATATTGCTGTCAGCGCGGTCGCTGAGGACCTTCCCGGCTCTCCGGCAAACCGGATGCGCTGGTTTCTGGGCATCGTATTCATTGTTATTTTAAGCGCTGGCTGCGCTCAGGTGAAAGGACAAATTATAGCCATACTTTGCGCGACAAGCTGGAGTGTCGTCGGCTCCGCTGTCCTTGTCTCATATGTGGCTCTGGTGCGTTTTGGCCGCAGAAGCTCGCTTGCCGCCTGGATAAGTTGCGCAGCAGGCTTCGTGAGCTGTCTTTTGTGGTATCTTATGATGGATAAGAATCTTGCTATTTTTCCGCCACTTTTCCCGAGTTTACAAATAATTCCGCCATTTTTTGTGGGCTTTACCTGTTCGCTTTGCGGTTGGTTTTGTGGCTGGATGCTGGATAAAAACGCGCACAAAAATTCTCATTTTTGGCCAGAAGAACCGCCTCTTAACTAAAGAAGAGCTATCGAAAGAACTCAAAACGTAACAACATACCTGAGGACAGCTTTTGCAAAGGGGGACAAGTACCGAGCAAAAAAAGAGTTCCCCTGTTTCCTGCGGATTTTCGCTCATCTCTCTGGGAACTCACGTGCTTCTCCCCAGAACTATCTTTTGTACACACGGACTAAAAAGAAGTTAGTACTCGCGCTCACGGGCCAAGGATATCGCTACCACCCGTGAGCACTTGTTCGGCTCTCCTCACGAATAAAAGGGTAAGCGCTCGTAGTTTGCATACGAGCTTTGCTTCCAATTGTGTTCTTATACTCAAGGCAAAATAAGTGACTCTGTCAGATGTATGAGGTTCACAGAACAAGAACTTCGTCACCAAGTTTTTCAAATTTATTTCTGGCCGCAGTATCAACAACGCTCACATTCTATCGTCGATGAGCTTGCCCTAAGTCGGAAGTCGGCTAAAAGGCGTATTCCACCGACTCCTATGAGCGAATAGTACAATTCGAGAAGTTGACTGCAAGAGTGTCCACCGCACACTGTGAGAGTATCTAACCTCTTGCAATCAACCAGTAGAATAGTACTACAAAAAAGGGAATGTAAAGGAATTGGTGGAAAGTATTGTGCGGCTCAGTATAATACGAGGGAAAAATGTTGTCTTTTGCTCAAATCAACTCCTGGATACAAAAATGCATGCCACTTCTTGTACTCTTAGCAGCTATAGTCGCACTGTTTTGCCCTTGGCTTTTTCTATGGACAGTGCCCAAAATAAGTGTCCTTCTTGGCGTGGTCATGTTCGGTATGGGCATGATGCTTACGCTGGACGACTTTAAGACGATCCTCAAACGACCGAAAGATGTGCTTATCGGCGTTGCAGCCCAATTCACGATTATGCCACTTATAGCATGGTGTATCGTCTCTGTCTTTGGACTCCCGCAAGAATTGGCCATTGGCGTCCTCCTGGTCGGCTGTTGTCCAGGCGGCACCGCATCAAATGTCATAACCTATCTTGCCAAAGGAGACATCGCTTTGTCTGTCTCCATGACAATGGCGACCACCCTCCTCTCTCCTCTTGTCACACCCTGCCTTATGTTCTTGATCGCAGGCGAAAAGATAGATATCGCTTTCTTTTCAATGGTGCTTTCGATCTTTAAAATCATCATCCTCCCGATTTTTCTTGGAATTGCGGTTAACACCTTCTTTGCATCTACCGTTAAAAAATATATTCACTTTTTACCACTTATTTCTATAACAGCTATTGTTATGATTGTTGGTGGGATCGTTGGAGCCAATGCACAAACCATCATGGAAATGGGAGCAACAATCGCTTTTGTTACGATTATTCACAATGTTTTAGGTCTCATAATTGGCTATATTATTGCAAGAAAGTTAGGGTTGGATATTTCTAAAACAAAAGCTATCTCTATTGAAGTCGGAATGCAAAATTCCGGTCTTGCAGCCTCATTGGCCATGACACACTTCACGTCTTTAGCAGCAATTCCAGGTGCATTATTCAGTGTCTGGCATAATATTTCCGGAACTCTTTTTGCTTCCTACTTTTCAAGGAAATGACCTGTCTTTTCGTAACTGGTATCCGCTCACGGCTCAACGTATTTGCGGGTTTTAAATCTCATCGAACCGTAGTAGTGTCATGAGATTTCGCTTTCGATCGTCAGAGAAATAGCATAAAATCGTCTGAAAGGCACGATTTCATCGTACCCCTGTGAGTGGATACCGTAACTGTACACAGTGTATCCTACATCCAATCCCAGAGTTTGGGACACGTACACTCTTGGCCGATGCAGTCTGTGCCGTGACCAAAAAACAAAAGCCCAGAGAGGCAGCTGGCTTACAGCGAATCTGGAGAAACACAGAAGACAAATCGGGCAAGACTGGCTTTTCTCAGTCCGTGTCCAAAGAACACACGACCTGAGCTAAGGCAGTACGAGAGAAATCATTGTGAGAATGCTGCAGACTCATTTGAGAACTTTTGCCGCAGATGCCCTACGGACCTTCTTGCTATGGTCAAGTACATTTTCCGCACGCCTAGCAAAAAGGAACAAAGTAATTGGTCTGTACGGGAACTGTATTGTGTAGCCCAAAAGGATTTCTTTAGCTGTCTTGCGGAAGAAGCCCAAGCTATTGCCGCGTATCGCCGTCTATATCCAGATGTCCAAGCGAGTTGAACTGGCGTTTCTATACGCGGCTAGAAAGAGTCCTTACTGCTTCTCACTTGTTGTCTCTAAGCGGGTCTGGCAGATACTTTTTTTAGCGAGGAGATTCTGTCCGCAGCATACAGGAAAATTGAGAAAACCTACAGTACTTCCAGGCTTTGGCTTACCAAGAGCATAACGGGCGCAAAACCACTCTGCAAAGCGGCATAATGACTTCCGCGAGGGCAAAGCATTGTGCCGCAGAGTAGAATGGCTGGTATTTTTTAGGACTGAGATAGTCAAGACTTGGACAAATCGATGCACGCGCAATACTGTTTAGTACCTGTAAAAAGCTAACTTGAGCATTTTGCAGGTACACAGAGATCCGTCTACAGCAAATTTTTTGCTGTAAACAAACGATACGACAGAGTGTTGCACTCTTATCACCCGGTGGTAATGCCAAGCTGCCGGCAA
>JAFTDR010000034.1 GCA_017454105.1 Desulfovibrionaceae bacterium
ACAGATTGCAGAAAACCGCCGCAGGGCAAGAGAATACAGGCAAAGAAGAGAGGAGGCCAGAAGGAACGCGCATGCCGCATAGAATGCGGATTTACTCTGCAGATCGGCCGTTTTTCTACCCACGAAACCCTTCGAAGTCCCAACTATTGTCGCTATAGGTGTCGCAGTAGGAGCAGCTATCGGTATCGCAGCAGGTTGTTGTATAGCGGCGCATAATTTAACCAAGGATTAAATGACTTTCGGATAGGGAGTTTATATGGATGCTTACAGTTCTCAGGATACAAAAGAACTTGCAAAGGCTCTTATCAATGTTCAGCGTGAAATGTCACCTGCTACAAAAGACGCTACAAATCCTTTTTGTAAGAACAAATACGCTACCCTAAACTCGGTTATGGAAGCTTGCAGACCGGCTCTTCTGAAGCACGGCATTTGGCTCACGCAACTTACACTTCCAGCTCCAGAAGAACTTGCTCAGGATCACCTTGCCTTACTTACAAAGCTCACTCATGCAGAATCTGGCCAGTGGCAATCGTGTTTAACTATTGTTCCGCTGCCTAAACCTGACCCACAAGGCATGGGTAGTGCTATTACCTATGCAAGAAGGTATGCTTTGACTGCTATGCTTGGCATCGTTACGGATGACGATGATGGAAGGCGGCCAAATACGATCCGCAAAATGGCTTAAAAATGCCTCCACGCTCAAGAATGCCCGTAAATGCCCCTCAGACGCAAAGTCAACCTCGCAATGAACAAACACAAGCAGTACCTCAAAATAATGCCTTAAATCGACCGTCTGAACAACTTGAAAATCTGCCACAGCTGGATGGAATCACATACAAAATTCTATCAGCTGAAGATGGCAGAGAGTATATCGTAGCTTCTGGCAACACTCTGGCACAAAAAGGATATCTTAGAAATGCTGGATTTCGCTGGGATTCGCAAGGTAAAGTGTGGTGGAAGTATGCTGACGCTTCGTAAATTTCTCCAATCAAACGAATACGCATAAGAGAGGGTCACTTTCGGGTGACCCTCTCTTTGTTTTATGTGCTGCACAATTTCTCAAGACAAAAAGGAGCATAGCGTGGGATACTGTTCAGATGTTGGCTTGGTCTTAACCAGACATGGTGCCTCAGAATTGCGTAAAAGCTTAAAGACAGCATGTCTTCCATTGTCCGTGAAAAATGATGTCCGTGATTTGCTACGGACGGCTGACGAACATCACAAAGACGCGGGCAGTGGAGCTGAGGTTTGGAAGTGGAACTGCATTAAGTGGTATGACTCAGAGCCGTATTTCTTCAAGGAGATCAAGTTCATAGCCGATACGATCAGAAGCTTGTCAGAAGAAGACTATCGTTTCATTCGTATAGGTGAAGACTATGCAGATGTCGAAGTGCTTGGCTCATACTGGGATAATCCCTTTGGCCTTGACATAGAAAGAACGCTCATCATCTCTGCTACTGCTTAAAAATAGAGGAACGCACTTCTAAATTTAAAGATTGTCCCTCTGCATCCTTATCTCTCACAATACAGCTACCAAACACACAAAAATTTATTCAGCAACGAGAAGAGCCTCTGGCACTGCGCTGGAGGCTCTTTACGTTTTATGGAGTTCATATGTCAATGGGTACCATCGCTAACGATTTTGGCAACCTTACTGTGGTCACCTTAGACGCCGGGCAGGTTTTTAGTGGCAATCCTTCTGGCACTGCTATCCGTGGCTATGCAAAGCCTTGTGCCTACACGCCACATTGATCCCGACTACATGCTCCATGATGCCAGCCGAGATGTGATTGTCTGGTTCTTGAATGAGCCTGAACCTCTGTATGTCTATGGGCCATTAGGATCTGGAAAATCGAGCTGCATCAAACAATTGGCCGCCCGCCTGAATTACCCTGTCTTTGAAGTCACTGGGCACGGCAGATTAGAATTTGCCGATTTGGTTGGCCATTTTACCGTACAGAAAGGCAATATGACCTTTGAATATGGCCCACTTGCGCTTGCGATGCGCTACGGTGGGTTATTCCTGCTCAATGAAATTGATCTCACAGCCCCAGAAGTCGCTGCAGGTCTCAACAGCATCCTTGATGGTTCTCCGCTGTGCATTGCTGAGAATGGAGGTGAGCTTATTACACCGAATCCCATGTTCAGGTTTGTTGCGACTGCCAATAGTAACGGAGCAGGCGATGAGACGGGGCTTTACCAAGGTGTTCAGCGGCAAAATGCGGCGTTTCTGGACAGATTCATTCTTTGTGAAATGGGTTATCCCAAGGCAGAAGTCGAACAAACGCTTATTAAGAGCAGGTTTCCTGTGCTGCCAGAGGAAATTTGCAACAAGATGGTGGATTACGCCAATGAAGTCCGCAAGCTCTTCATGGGTGAAGCTCAAGATACACTGAGCAACACAATCGAAGTAACTTTTTCAACATGGAGTCTTCTCAGGTGGGCAGCGTTAACTGTCCGCTACCAGCCATTAGCGCGTCAAGGTATACAGCCAATCTCATATGCACTGGATCGTGCCTTGGCCTACCGTGCCAGCCGTGAAACAAGAGCTATGCTGCACGAATTGGTAGAGCGAATCTTTCCGCAACAAGAGAATCTGCTGAAAAGCACAGCCTCCTATGGGAGGACTGATAAACTAACTGGATCTCTTGGTATTCAATATCTTGAGCAAAAGCTGAAAAGAATGACTTTGGCTGTCCAACCCAAGGCCTATCTGCGCAGACCCCATAAGGCTCCAAACTCTTATGATTTCTGGGAAGCAGAAGCATCAGAAGGTGGTCTTGCGATCAATCTTGGTATTGAAGGTACAAATGGCAGGAATTTTTTTCGTGGTATCCAGGATTGCACAGAGCAAGATCCCATAAAGGAGCTGCTTGACCGTGCAACCAATAAGTTATACTCCGGCCAGAAAAAAAATTGCACTTTTTAGAATGCTGCAGAGGCCGTTATTACACTCGCCCCTCCCCACTCATTAAGCGGCTTTATGGGGCTGCTCAAATGAATTGGGACTCTTAAGGATCATCTTGTCAAACAGCTGCACCTTCTCGCCGATTAGAGTATCCATTTCAGCCTTGAGATCAGTGTGAGTGGTGCTGCAAAGCAAATCAATGTTCTTGCAAAAATCTGCGAAATTACTGAAGTATGCAGAACCAAGTTCCTTTTTTACGAGTTTCCAGAAACGTTCAATAAGGTTCAAAT
>JAFTDR010000035.1 GCA_017454105.1 Desulfovibrionaceae bacterium
GAATTTTTCAACACGCGTTGAAAAAGCATAGACAGCAAGTGCGCGAACTTTTTCTACTGCAGCAGACGCTTCTGACAATTTCGCAAGTCGGGTTTCTCTATCCCGTATATCGCCCCGTGAAATTTTTCCACAAATACTTGTCAGTTCCTGATTTGTTTTTGTGATATAGCTTTGAAGCCCCTCAATTTCCTTGGTAAGCAAATTAAGCGTATCAATAAATTGGGTTGTTGAATCCATGACAATCCCTCATTCTGCTCAGCTCTAAACGATTTTTCATAAAAAAACAGCTTCGTATCTCAAATCCTTTATCTAAAAAGGCTATTTGTGGGAAGTCTTTCGTTAGTTCCTCATTGCGTCATTGTTTTTTGCACAGTCGCAACAGGTATGATTCCATGAAATATTTTGCAAAAGCATTGTGACTTTTTTAAAAAAAGTCCATGCACTTTCCTCGTTGCAGTGATCAGGCAAAGTCCATCCAGTACGGTACCACGGGAGAGTTATGCGCAACGCTGTGTGCATATAGGTGTAATTCGGAACAAAAACATCATGCATGCGTGTTGCTGTTGGATTTTCCGAAGGGAGGCATTTTTTATTGAAGACAAGATATTGCCTGCACGCTATGGGGCGAACGGGATACACTATACAGTGATTTTCTTGTAAAAAAGGGCAATCTATTCCTTGCCTATCTTTTGTCGGAGCAAGTTGGTACACATTTAAAAATGCGCGTATTGTCAGAATTTCAAGCGGTGTTGCCGGAATAGGTTGCTTGCAGCAATGCTCGCAACCTTCATTGCAGACAGGTTTGCGTCCGCGTAGAGATTCCTCAACACCCAGGTCAACAAGTGCAAGTGCGTCAAGCATAAGTGCTATGCCAGGATCAAAGTGTTCCACTTTGGCATTGTGATAGCGCAGCTCGGCAAGTCTTTTTTTATTGTAGCTCAATAACAATGGTTCTCACCACTTTCCAATTTTTTGATTCTTAATTTTGGTATATTTTTTGCTTTATAAGATCTCCTAGACAAATATCTAATTTTTTATTCTTTTCTTCTCGACATTTTCTTGTGCCTATGAAAGTATAGCTCAATACATCTTTGAAGCTAACCTCTTAGGAGCAAGTCATGAACGGTCTCTTCTCTAATCCAGCTCTGTTGATTCTGATTGAAACGTTGGCCTGTATTTTCGTTGCGACGACAGCACCAACACGTTTCCAACTGATTCTCACATTCCTCTCTATGTGTGCAATTAACGAGTGCAAATCGGTAAGATTTATGCACCAGCACTTTCACCGTTCTCTTACGGAAAGAAAGTTAAACAGCCTGTACGCGGTGTTCAACGAAGCCAGAATTGACCTGTCCTCATGGATCTCAAATTTCTCCCTTTTACTCATCCAACTCATACCTGAAGGTTGCTCCACATACCCTATTTATCTTGTTATAGACGACACGCTCATAGAAAAAGTCGGTACTCATTTCGAAGGATGGGCTAAGCTCTTTGATCATGTCGCTCACAACGGCACAAACTACCTTAACGGGCATTGCATAGTAACACTTGTTGTGGAACTCCCCTTACAGCATGAAAATGGTGTTGTGCGATACGTGCGAGTTCCGCTGCAGCACAAGCTCTGGATACCCAAAAAAAATAAGGGAAAGGAGAATGAGTCTGATAAGGAGTCTATCGTTCCTGGTATTCCGTACAAAACCAAGTATGAACTTCTTCGCGAAATTCTGGAACTGTCCATTAGGTCTTTAGGCGAAAACAGGAGCTACGTTCTTCTTGCTGATAGCTGGTATCCGAAGGGTGAGATACTTGAATTCGTAAATGACAACGCGAACGTTGAGGCCGTCTTTAATGTGCCCATTAACACGGTCATTTACAGCACAGAAGTACCCCAACCTACTGGAAAAAGAGGGCGTCCCCGCGAAATAGGTAATTGTCTGTCCCCCAAGAAGGACTTTTCTATGATCGATATTCCAGGCACTGGGTACCGAGCAGGTTGGAGGGATGTAACCACCAATCTGTTTGGCAAAAAGAAGTGCGTGAGAGCTTTGGTCACGGAGTCTAAGGAACAGAAGTCGCGTCGGCTCTTTATATGCACCGATCCCGACAAATGTACAATTCCCGCCGAGTGTATCACAGACAAGACTGCAAAGGCTATAATTGAAGCAATACCTGAAGCGAGTTGTTTCGCTTGTTACTCTCTACGCTGGGCGATCGAGGTTACCTACCTGGAACAGAAGACTCACTGGGGTCTTTCAGAGTATATGCTGCGTTCCGTCACAGGAATTGAGAGGCTTATCAATCTTCAGTCAATGGTGTACGCAGTTTTGTGCGTACTCCCCTGGCTTGATCCAGTCTTTGAGTCTCTAAAAGAATTAAGCGTGCAGGAGCGACGGTACGAGGTTGGGAAGGCTATAAATCAGGATTTATTTTTGCGCTCTTTCGCGGAAGAACTGGAGAATCAAGAAAATTCAGAGGAGTTCATGACAACCTTCTGCGCAATAGCGGATAAAATTAGGTGTTTTGCCAAGACGGGCACCTAAAAGTAGGCTAAAAACCTACATAATTTGCCTCAAAAAGAGAGGTTGAGTAAGTACGCAATTTTTGTGCCAAATAAGAGCATGAAATTGCTACATGCAATTTTTGTGTCTTTTTTCAGACCATAAAAATTGGAAAGTGGTGTAAATTTCATATGTTTGCAAAATATATAACACATCAGCAATATATGTGTGCCCGGCATGAATACTTACTATAGGGTGAAAGTCCCGAACTCGGTAGCTTTTGGCAAGAGTTAGCGAATACCAAGGTGAGTCCCGCGAGGGGCTGGCTGAAAGAAGGGAATAGCAAACCCTCGGCTCGACGAACAGGAATCCTCTCAGGCAGGCGTAGAGGACAAGTGTGCATAGTAACATGAAGTCCAGTAGCCAGACGGATCTGCGAATGTAAAGAGGGCGAGTAGATGAGGGGAA
>JAFTDR010000003.1 GCA_017454105.1 Desulfovibrionaceae bacterium
AGTGACAATTTTTTTTTGACCGCAGTATAGCACCACCCCAGATGGAGAAAAATTCTTTGAATATGAATTTTCTAGCGAGGGGGAATATTTCCACAATGATCCTGACAAAGCCTCAGCGTGGACTTTAAACAGTACTCAGAAAAGAGATATCATTTTGGCTGGCAATCTCTGGACTGAAATCCTCCATAAAGGAGCAAAAAAACTTCCTCGTGTACGGATTACAATAATATCGGTCAATCCATGCGAGTTGAAGCTGAAATTCTCGCGATACAGAGCATCTTGGCTTATGTCAGTAGCTTCGTGTGAAAAGGAAACAAGAGTAGCCTAGAAAACTGTAAAGCGACAGAAACGCCTGATTATTTGTAGGTCGAGAGCTTGAGCGATAGCCAATCCGTACACACGGAAAAACTTTTTTACCAAAAAAGGTCGTCCACAGGCGGCCTTTTTTGGTAAAGTCTTTGTTAATTCAATAATAGATGAACTAGATCATAGCATTGCAAAATATAGGCCCCAAAAAACCACAGAATTATTACCATTCGAGAGGTTGAATACAAAAAGAACTCTGTCAAAAATGTGACATTCCCAAATTACTTAAAATATTTGAATTGCATTGGACCATACAAATGATAGAAATCGCTAAACGAGGAACTATATCACTTGCTGGCGGATTAGATTTAAAAAAATTTCTTATGATTTGACGCGGTAGGGTCGCCCATTATCTTAAATTTCCGCCCGGTGAGTTAGCTCCATGGAGGTGAGCATCTGCTCTTCCAACTCAAAAAAGAGCCTTTTAGCTCAAACGAGTTCATTGAGCTACAATCCGCCGCTTACGTTGGCAGAATGGCCTCTCTTGCCATGTAGGTAACACGGAGGGCGGGAATTCAAGATGATGTACAGGTGGAGTACCCCCTACTCCATCTCTGCAGAGAGAGTCTTTTTTGAGATACCATGTGTTCTTCGTTGAATCCGAAGTTTTGCTTCTTCCTGATTCCCTGCACGCAAAAGGGGCCGGCACGTACCCCGCCGACCCCGTTCTAGGATGTTTCGAATTACAAAGATTCGACACTTCGTGAGGAGAATTACCCGCAGGCGGATTTCGTGCCGAAAGCCCTTTTCAGGATGAAGTTGCACCTGTTCTACCGTCTGAACTACTTCGCCGTATTTTTTGGGGGCGAAGGTGGGATTCGAACCCACGTCATAGTGATTTTTGAAGGCTTTTGGACAAGTCCTCCACACTCCCCGTTCTGCGCTCATAAACCTGCGGACAGTAACCTGAGTCTGATCATAAGGATGAGTTCCCTGATTCTGGGGTTGAACGTAAACCTATGTCCGCATTGTGCAGACAAAACGTCTGCAAATTTCTATTGGCATAGCCACGCGATCAGTTTCGCGGAAGGTTTTTCGATTTTGACATTCGCCTCGTTGGCCTTTGCCCTGGCTGTCTTGACGGCTGCAAGCAACTTTTCAATTCGCTCGACAAGCGCGTTTTTCTCCCGTTCGCTCGGCATGCTCGTGTACTGAATCTCACGGAAGATTCCGACGGGAACATCTGCCGTGACTTCCTTCACCTGGGCCGCATGCTGCGGTGTAGCCTCCACAACGACCTTCCAGTCTGTCTTCTTCTGCGTTCTGAAGCGGGAAACGGGATTCTTCGTGCGCATGACGTTTGCACCGGCTTCAGACTCGATCCATTCGATACTCGCTGATCGCGTCGGAATTGCTTTCACGGACTCGAGTACACAGCGAATCTCTCGTTCCATGTAGAGCATCCAGGTTGCGGGTGCATCCTTGACCAGAATCTCCCCATCCACCTCGATGTCAGCGTGGGCATCCGCGTTTGTTAGGTCCTTCTGAATCTCAAGATCCCAGGCGTCGCCGCGGGCGTGAAAGAGGCGCAACAGCTCGTTCCGTACGATTGCGCCCACTTCTTTTTTTTCGCTGTTGACTTCAGCGTCGTCGACACAGGCATCGTCGTAGGGATGATAGTTTTTCTCCATTCCAGTGAAGATGGCCGGATGCGAAAAACTCTCGCGCACGTCTTTTGTCACTGATTCGGCACGGGCCTTGACTTGCGCATCTACAGCCAATATCTGATGCAGTTTCGGCATGATAAAACACCTCTTCCATACTATATTCAAGATAATGTACCAAAGCACACAGTCTCTGTTTTGTCAAGTCGATCATCGATCAGCAAATTCTGCGAAAGAAAACCAGTGCATACGCATCGGCACCCAAACTATCCTCAATTGTCGTTATCCCAGGGGTATTGTCCACAGGCTGCGTGACAGCAAACGGCAGTCTCCTCTGCGCATGCGAGGTGGCCGAGCAAAAAACGCTCAACAAACGATACCACATACAGACACGGGCAAAAACACGGGAATGACACGCTGCCTTGCTTCTGTTCCTTGCTCGTGAAAGGCAAGCACGGGATCCAACCAGGGCTTGGAACGGCACGGAGACACGCACTTGTGCTGCGGACTGACGCGACGAAAATACGGTTTTTTTCCGAAAAGTAGCGCGGCAAAAGCAAAGATCGCGCTCTGGCAAGATCTCCCCTTGCTTCCGCTCGCGTTAGGACTGGATTCGCAAACATCCCTCCGCAGACCTAAACGCTTTCTCTAACCCAAGCGGCCGGCTCGCAAGCGCTGCGTACCTTCGCTCTCTTATGCTCAAACCAAAAAAAGTGCGCCTAAATTCCAGCGTACTTGGTTGACTACATCAAAATATTCCAGAAATTTTTAGCCAATATGAGAACACCGCGTGCGCCTTCATCTATCTTTTGACCGCACTAACTGCGTCCGCTCACGGGTCAACAGTACTATGCGGTGTTTGTACATCTTCCAATAGAGTCATTGTCAAATAATCCGCATTCTTCCGTTGGAGAGAGAGCTTGAGAGTCGGCTGAAAGGCGCATTTCACCGTCCACCCATGAGCGGATACCTTTACTTACTAATATATTACATCAAAAATAAAAATGATAAAAACGAAACTCAATGTTTTTTATACTGTAAAAAAGTTGGAATTTTTGAACAAATCGACTCTTTTGACGTTTCATTGACGCGGTAGGGACGCCCATTACTGAACGCCCCCCGCACAGAACCGTGCGTGCAGTTTTCCCGCACACGGCTCTTCATTTAGGTTAATCACCACTGGGTATTACACCCTCAGTGATTCAGTTTCGTCTCTTACACCGAA
>JAFTDR010000036.1 GCA_017454105.1 Desulfovibrionaceae bacterium
AAGGGCGCGTGAGCTTCGAAGCGAACCCTTGACGGACGCCACTGCAAGGTAGAAAGAGGCGTTCGATGCGGCGCAGAGAAGCTTCGCAGGTTTCGCAGAGCAGGTTTTTCTGCTGAAACACCGAGGCGCAACAAAGGTAAGATGCCCAAGAGGGAATGGCCGACGGGGAAGACCGCTGCCTGCCCGTAGCTTTTCTACCCACGAAACCTATCGAAGCTCCCTTTTTCTTGGTTTATTTACCGAAAAGAATTTCCTCGTAATTGGGCAGATCCCAGAGATCGTCTGGCACACAGAGTTCCAGCGCGTCAGCAAGTCCGCGTATTGTGCGCATGCGTGGCAAAACCTCAGAGCAGTAGCGTTTTGCAACAAGCTCTCTGTCGTCTAATGCTTCGATTGTGCAGACAAGGCTTTCCAAATCCTTCACCGCCTGCTCAAGGCCTGTGAGGTGTTCTGTCACTTCCTCGAGGGTTGGGCTTGTATAGGGGACACCAAGCGCTTTCATGCTGGCCGCTGTTTTCGCAAGTTCACCCTGGTAGCGCATGCCGGCAGGAAAGATTATGGTCTTTGCCATGCGCAAAACAAGCTTAGCCTCTGTGTGCACTGTCTTGCAGTACTGATCGAAATAGATATCCTTTCGCGCCGCAAGTTCTGCTTTATCGAGAATGCCCTGTTTCTCAAAGAGTTCAACGACCTCGTCGCGGGTGATCTCGGGCAGAGCCTCAGGGGTATTTTTCAGATCCGGCAGGCCTCTGCGCCGTGCCTCATTATGCCAGACAGAGGAGTAGCCATCGCCATTAAAGATGACCGCGCTATGTTCCTCAATGACATGGCGGATATACGATTGGACTGACTCATTAAACGAGAGGCCTGTGGCAAGTTCCCGCTCAATCCAGTCTGCGGCAAAATTGAGGGAATCGGCCATCATGGCGTTTAAGGCAGTAACCGAGCTTGCGGCCGACTGGCTTGAGCCCAAGGCCCGAAACTCGAAGCGATTGCCAGTAAAAGCCATGGGGCTTGTGCGGTTTCTATCCCCTGGATCGGTTGGAAGCGGCGGGAGTGTTTCAACGCCCACATTGATCCGCCGTCTTTTTTTCCCACCTGTCTCATCGGTTCTCCCTGCGCGGAAGGCCTCAAAGACCTCTGTTAACTGATCGCCAAGGAAGATTGAGACAATGGCCGGTGGGGCTTCATGAGCGCCAAGGCGGTGATCATTGCTTGCGCTCGCAACCGTTGCGCGCAGAAGGCCGCCGTATTTATGGCAGGCACGGATCATTGACGCGCAGAACACAAGGAACTTCGCATTGGCGTGTGGGGTTTCTCCTGGATCAAAGAGGCTACCGAGTTCCGCATTGCCAATAGAATAGTTCACATGTTTTCCGCTGCCATTAATCCCGTCAAAGGGTTTTTCGTGAAGGAGGCATTTTAAGCCGTAGCGTTTGGCCACCTGGCGTAAAGTCGCCATAATGATGTGATTGTGGTCGATTGCGAGATTGCTCGGCTCATAGAGCGGGGCTATCTCATACTGGCTTGGGGCGACCTCGTTGTGGCGGGTTCTGACTGGCACGGCCAGTTTGTAGAGTTCCCGCTCAACCTCCATCATGCACGATAAGACACGCTGAGGGATAACTCCGAAATACTGATCGCTAAATTCCTGGCCCTTGGCCGGGCTGGCCCCAAAGAGTGTGCGGCCTGCGATCTGCAGATCGGGTCTTGCGAAATTGAAATTGTGGTCAATGAGAAAATATTCCTGCTCAAGGCCCGCGTAGGAGACAATTGGCAGGTCGGTGTGGACATTAAAGAGGGCTAAAACACGCTGTGCCCCGCGGTTTAAGGCCTGTCCTGAGCGCAGAAGGGGCGTTTTTTTGTCCAGCGCAACCCCTGTCCAGGAGAGAAACATGGTTGGGATGCACAAAAAGGTGCCATTTGGATTCTCCATGATATAGGCTGGACTTGTCACATCCCAGGCCGTGTAGCCGCGGGCCTCAAACGTTGAGCGAAGGCCGCCTGAGGGGAAGGAGGAGGCATCGGGTTCCCCGCGAATCAGCATGGAGCCAGAGAATTCCGCGATCACCCCGCCCCGGCCGTCTGGCATAATAAAGCTATCGTGCTTTTCTGCTGTCTGCCCTGTCAGGGGGTAGAAGATATGGGTGAAATGGGTTGCGCCTTTTTCTATGGCCCAGTCCTTCATGACGGCCGCAACAGTGTCCGCTATCGAGGAATCCATGCGCTCGCCAAAGGTTATCGTCTTGTGTAAGGACTCATAGACGGCCTTAGGCAGGCGCTCGCGCATCACGCGGTCTGAGAAGACATTGCGGCCGAAGATGTCCGCAGGGCTTGTCTCAGAAAAATTAAAGGACGGCTTTCCTGCGGTATAGGTTGTGATGGCCTGGATTGCGGCGCGGCGCGCGCTATTGATACTCATGCAAACTCCTCGCAGGCACCAGGCCCGCTTATGAAAAAACAGGCTTTTTTAGGCAACCGTGAGAAGCTCAAGGGCAAAGGTCAGGGTTTTCCCCGCAAGCTCATGGTTCGCATCGAGGGTGATCTCATCGTCGGTAACCTCAGTGATCGCAACAAAGAGTGTCCCCTGCTCGCTTGAGAGTTTTAGTTTTGTGCCAACCTCAAGTGGGATATCTGGTGGCACCTGCTCCCTGCTCACAACAAAGACCTGTCTTGGGTCATAGTCTCCGTAGGCCTTCTCTGGAGGAATGGTGACAGTAACTTTTGCCCCAGCCTCCTGCCCAAGCAAGGCTTCCTCAAAACCCTGGATGACCATGCCCTTGCCCACAACAAAGGCCAGGGGTTCCCTATCGCGCGATGAATCAAAGACTGTCCCGTCCTCAAGAGTTCCCGTGTAATGAACTGTCACGGAACTTCCATCCTGCACACAAGTCATAGCCCTACAGCGCCCCCACAACATCAATTGACTGTTCCATTTCGGCTACGCTTAACGTCCGCTTCCGAGACCTTCTCTCGACAGGCTTTATCGGAAAAACGTAGCAGTCATTGTCTGCATCATAGCCTGGCTCTTCTTTGCAGACAACTTTTAGGGCGTCGAGCAGATAGAGCATGGTGCCTGCAAAGAGAGTGAGCGCAAACACCTGTTCCTGGCCCTTTCTTGTGTTGTCCTTCCGCACAGCGCAATGGATCCCGTCTTGTTCAAAGCGCACACTTGCTATATCGAGATTGGTGGAGATTCTTGTGATGAAACGTGTTTTAAGGGCATTGCCTGTGTAGACTTTTGTTGTTTGGCCAGACAGATCCGCGATGCCCCAGAAAAGGTTTTTCGTAAAACCCAAGGCTGTCATGGACGGATCGGTCCAAGTGAAGAGGAGGGGAGAATGGGGCAGAGCCTCCTCGCGTATCATGGACAAATCGATGGGGATGAAGTCTGAGAGGCGAAATTCCTCAAGAAATTCGCTGTGGTGAAAAGGGAGAAGCGAGATGTCGCCAAGCGGCACTTCCTTTGAGCGTGTCAAGGAATTGAGTGAATCGCCAAAAGCCGGCGTCATCGCCTCCGGCGTATTCTTTTCTTTCTGTTTGTAAAGCTGTGTGATAAATTCCTTGTACACGAAGAACCTCCCCATGCAATAAAAAGAAGCCGGCCTAAGTTGAGCCAAAAACACCAAAAAAGAGCAATTCTTGTATACCCTGCTTTCCTAACTGTCAATAAACATGAACTTGCAAACTGCCCAATGCGCCCTTTAGGGCCTTTTTGTACACTCTTAAAAAAAACAAGCTGACACAAAGCATACGGAGGCAATCCATGTCCGCATCCCCGCACACTGATGCGCTGTCTTTTTTTGAAGGCATACCACCGCAGAGCCTCGCTCGTGCCTTTGGCACGCCCCTCTATGTCTATAGCGAGCGCCTGCTTAGGGAAAACTGCCGCGTCCTAAAAAATCTCACCGATATCCCGGGATTTGCTGTCAACTATTCAGTCAAGGCCAATGCCAATCCCCTGCTTTTGCGGATCATCCGCGAGGAGGGCTTGGTCGTTGATGCAATGAGTCCTGGGGAACTTGCAATTGACCTTGCGGCAGGCTTTCAGCCACACGAGATACTCTATATCTCAAACAACACGCGGCCAGACGAAATGGCCAATGCTATTGCCCACGGCGTTCTCATGAGTGTTGACTCCCTCTCCCAGCTCGATCTCTACGGCAAACTCAATCCCGGAGGCCGGGTCCTTGTTCGGTTTAATCCCGGCATAGGCGAGGGCCATAGCGATAAAGTTATCACTGCAGGGAAGAAGACAAAATTTGGGATCGCGCCAGGCGATATGGATTCTGTTTGTGCGCTACTAAACCAGCACAAGCTGACCCTTGTTGGCATAAATCAGCACATAGGCTCGCTCTTTATGCAGCCTGATGGCTATCTTGCGGCCTGCCGCGTTCTTCTGGACATTGCGGATCAATTGCCAGCACCCATACGCAAGAATCTCTCAATCATTGATTTTGGCGGGGGCTTTGGCATTCCCTACCACAAACGGGATTGCGAAGAGCCGCTTGATCTTGCGCGCCTTGGCAAGGAACTTGGGCAAATTCTCTCTGAGTGGCGGACAAAGGAGAACTACACGGGCCGTTTTCTGATTGAGCCCGGCCGTTTTGTCATGGCCGAGGCCTGCGTGCTGCTTGGGCGGGTTACGGCTATTAAGGACAATGCGGGGATCCATTTCTCGGGCACAGACATCGGTTTCAATGTCCTTATGCGTCCAGTACTCTACGATTCCTACCACGAGATCGAGGTCTATCCAAAAAAGCCCGGCCCAAGGGAGGAACGCCTTCAGACAATTACGGGCAATATCTGCGAGAGCGGCGACATCCTGGCAAAGGATCGCACACTGCCTGCACTTTTGGAAGGCGATCTCATCGGCGTTCTCGATGCGGGCGCCTACGGATTTTCCATGTCCTCTAACTACACGCAGCGTTTCCGCCCCTGCGAGGTTTTGATCAAAAACGGCGGCGCCCGCTGCATCAGACACAGGGAGACGGAGCAGGATCTTCTGCGGCCTTTTGAAGGACTTCTGTAACATCCATGCAAGAAAGCATTTATCAGGATTTTAGCCTAAGGGGCATCTGGCATCTTATCTGGCCCCAGATGGTCATCATGTACTCGGTTGTGGCGACAGGGATATGCGCTGTGTGGACGGCCGGGCATATCTCAAGCGACACGCAGGCGGCTCTTGGCATGGTCAACCAGTGCAATATTTTTCTCATGGTTGTGATCATGGCCCTCTCAAGCGGAGCCACAGCCGCTGTCAGCCAGTCGCTTGGCGCAGGAAAACGCAAGCGGGCACTCCACTATATAGCGGTGACCGTTGCGGGAAGTCTCATCCTAGGCCTTATCCTGACCGTTCTTGGGCGAGGCCACGGAGCATCTGTCCTATCCGTCCTTCAGGTCCCAAAAGAAATCATCCCCCTTGGCGAAAAGATGTGGGATCTTATGCTCTATGCCCTGCCAGCCCAGCATGTCTACGCAGCAACTGGGGTCATCTTCCGCTCAACACGGGAGGTCATGCAGCCTCTCTCAATTGCGATCGTCATAAACATCGTAAATGTACTCCTCTGCCTGGGCCTTGGCCTTGGTTTTTTTGGCCTGCCCAATCTTGGCTATGCGGGTCTCTTGTACGCAACCATTGTCTCGCAGACTCTGGGAGCCCTCCTGCACTGTTTTCTTCTCTACCGCTCGGGTTTTCTGGTAGTAAGCATTCGCCACGCAGACCCGCGCTGGCTTACGCAGGGACTCCCTTATCTTGTCAAAGTGGCCGTTCCGGCGGGCTTCGCAAGCCTTGTGTGGCAGACAGGCTATCTCTTTCTCTTTATTCTTGTGGCCTCGCTTCCGACCGAGGGCCTAACTGGACTTGCTGGACTCACAGCCGGTCTTCGCATAGAATCCCTTCTTTTTCTGCCAGCCATGGCTGTCAACACAAGTCTTGCCGTGCTTATCGGCAATTGTCTTGGCGCAGGCCGAGAAAACAAGGCACGCTCGCTTGCTGTGCGCATTCCGCTTGTCACAACAATAGCCTTAAGCGGTTTTGCCCTGCTTGTCTGGCCCATGCGCGACCTTTTAGCCGAGCAGTTTTCCTGCGACCCGGCAACGCAGACACAGATAGTCTCGTATCTGACCTATAATCTTCTCTCAACCCCCTTTTCGATCGCAAGCACTGTCATGGGCGGAGTCATGGTCGGAGCCGGGGCTACAGCCTACAATCTCGCAGTCTACGGCGGCTGCTCATGGCTCATCCGCCTTCCCCTAGGCTACATCCTAGGCCACACCTTGGGCTACAATGCCCAAGGGATATTCTGCGCTATGCTCGTATCCCAGATCGTCCAGGCGATCCTCATGATCCTGGTCATCCGCTATGCAGGCTGGACAGAACACACACTCAGAAAAAAAACGGCTCACAGTTCACGCTAAGGAAATTTCATGGAATTCACACCAATACGTCTTACAGAAAAAACACAGCATGCCGCAGCCTGGGCTCTCACACCCTGTCACTCGATAGACTACACACTCATCAATCTCTTTGGCTGGCAAAAGTACTTTGACCTCTCCTGGGGACAGGAGAAGACTCTTCTCTGGATACGCCAAAGCCCTGATCTCTTCTGGGCTCCGCTCGGGGATTGGGAGGCGGCTGACTGGGATCTGGAACTCTCCCTTCTTCCATCTCCTCTGGAACTTATCCGTGTGCCAGAAGCGCTTGTCACAATTCTGACAGAGCGCATCCCAGAGCGCATTCAGGTCAAAGAAACGCGCGGCCAGTGGGAATACCTCTACGCCAAAACAGATCTCGCAACGCTTGCAGGCCGGAATTTTCACAAAAAGAAAAACCTCTGCAATAGCTTTGTGAAAGCCTACGGCGAGCCTGATTACCGCCCCATCTCGGACAATATTGTCGAAGACGTCCTCGCTCTTGAAGACGAATGGTGTCAATGGCACGAATGCGAGGGCTCAAAATCTCTACAGGCGGAAAACACGGCGATAAACCTGGTTCTCTCCCATTGGAGTGACTTCTCAGGCCTTCTTGGTGGAGCGCTCTATATCGATGACCGCATAGCGGCCTTCAGTATTGGCGAGCCGCTCGATGCGACAAGCATAGGTGTCCACTACGAAAAAGGTCTGCTTGGCTTCAAGGGCATCTACCAGACAATCAACAGGGAATTTGCAATCCACTGCCCAGATACGGTACAAATCCTAAACCGCGCTCAAGATCTCGACGAGGAGGGACTGCGCGCGGCAAAAACAAGCTACAATCCCTGCGGCTATCTCAAAAAATACGCGGTCACAATACAGTAACTCGGGCAGCCCAAGGATTTTTCCCGCACAGGCCTCGTATACTCGCACAATGATTCTTCCCATGCCGACCAAGCCGTAAGCCAAAAAACAGAAATGGGGTCGAGTAGACGCATCTCGCTGATTGCCATGGGCTCTGTTTGTATACTGCGGTCAGAAAAAAAGTTGCCACTTTACGTTGAAAATAGCGACCCAGTGGTGACTTACGTTCGTAAACATGTCAGTTCGTTTATGGCTGGAGTAAGCCCGCGTAAAAACCAGTGGTAGGCAGGGTATTTTTGGCCGAAGTCTCGCAATGTAAGGGGGCGGGTGAGCCTGCCCCCGCTGGCTACGCTGTGCAAGCCTAGGCAAGGCTTTTTCGAGAAAACGGACTCTAAACCAGAAAAGAGATGAGTCAGAGTTGTCCTTTGAGTTTTTGCGCCAATGCCGCATGCAACGCACAAAGTTAGGTTTCTGCCATTTTTCCCTTCTTCTGCTGGTGCGGTCAGAAACAGTTGGCTCTTTGAGTTAAACATACGAGACTTGAACGCAATACTTCCGTTCGCAAAAACGTCAGTTTGTTTCTGGCGCCCCTGCTTGAGGGGGGAATGTAAGATATTTCCCGGCATGAAATGGAGCTACAGAGACGAAAAGCCTTGCGGACACGGGTTTTCTATCCTGCAGGACCCTTTGTAGCTACAAAGGATCTTTTTGAGCTGGAAAACTCCATGTAGCTATACTGCGGTCATAAAAAAAGTTGCCACGTAGAGTTGAAATACCGGACTTGAGTGCGGGCTTCCGTTCGCAAAAATGTCAGTTTGTTTCTGGCTGGAGTATAACTCGCCCAGGCGGGAATTTACGATACCGTACAACTGCGCAGAACAAACACTGCCAAAGCTCATACGGGGGCCGACAAGCAAACGTGTCCTTGACGGCGGTTGACAAGGGGTTCAGTAGGAGAGAGCAAAATTGAAGCACGATCAATCATTGAGCCCATGATTGAGTGTATCAAAGTAACGAGTATATACAAAAATTCTATTTATTTTTTTGTCTGTCATTTCGTCTATTATAGAAATATTTTTAATATTCTCTAAGCATTTATTCACTATTTCCGGTGAGAGATGTGTGCCCTCCGACAGAAAAGTTGCTGTTGTTATCGGATGATGTACAAACTCTCTATACACAGCAAGAGAAGGTTTAGGTAGCTCAGCAGTCTGTATTTTTTCCTCGTCTGCTTCCGATATATCCCTAAGTTGTTTTGCCGTTTTCACGGCCTGATTTGCTGTTACTATGACAGCGTCAGCGAAAAAATCAAGCCACTTTTCCCAATCACCTGTATAGTGTATATCATTAAGTTGTCTGTAATATTCCTTTCGATATGTTTTAAAATAGAGACTTATATACAGCAAAGGTTCCTGAAGTATCTTTTGCTCGCAAAGCAAGAGAGGAATAAGCAGTCGGCCAAGTCTTCCGTTTCCATCCAAAAAAGATGGATAGTTTCAAATTGTACATGGAATAGGGCTGCCTTGAGCAATGGGGGAGTGACCTGCTTGTGATCGTGCAGAAAAAGTTCAAGATCGCCCAAGCATTGCATAAGTCTATGGGCAGGAGGCGGAACAAATGTTGCGTCTTCGGGCCGCATTCCTCCGATCCAATTCTGACTTGTGCGAAATTCACCAGGATTCTTGCCTTGGCCTTTGCGCAAGAGTATTGAATGAATTTCACGAAATAAGCGCAAAGAAAGAGGAAAGCCGTCACGAATCCTTTGTAATCCGTAATTCAGTGCTGCAACGTAATTGCTCACCTCCGAAACGTCCTCGATTGGCACACTTGGTTCCTCTCCCAACTCTAAAACGAGTACATCCGAAAGTAAAGCTTGCGTTCCTTCTATCATTGAGGAAAGAACAGCTTCCTTACGAACATACAGAGTTAAAAAAAGAGATATGTCCGGTAGGAGTACCGATAGACCATTTAATTTTCCCAAAGCAAGATGAGCCTGGTAAATTTTGTTTGTAAGTCCGGAGAAAATGTAATGGGTGGCTCAGGGGGCAGTGGATTCGGTATAAAAGAGCGTATCCCCTTCTTTCCCATTATTGTGATATTTTCATACGTACCTTGAAGAGAGCGTTGCATATTTTCCTCAACATCAATTTTTCCCGCGTACACGGATTACCATCATATCGTTCAACAGTGCCCCCTGAACTTCTCGTGACGCGGACCTTCATCTGCCTCTGTAGTCAGTGACTGCAAAAATGAAGCAAGAATGCCATGAGCAACTGAAAAAGCCTGGTTCTTTGGGGCTCCCGAGCGTGACCGATAAATATTAATCCGTACACGAGAAATTTTTCTGGCCGCACAGTTCTAAGCCATTCGCGCTCACACAGAAATCGTCTCTCGCTGATTTGCCGTCATGGGATGCCTGGTCAAAATACAAGTTTGCGCATGGTTGCTCGCGCGTGTGTACCGCTATCGGTGAGTCTCAAGTATGGCACGCATTCGCTTACGCGAAAGTCGCAGATTTCATTAGAGACGCGCAACATAGTGAGCTTCTTTGTTGCGAGAGCGTATGGACTCGACGTCCCAAGTAGACACAATGATGAAGAGTTTAGGAACAAGCTGGCATTTTTGCAAACAGAGAGTCAACACGTAAGTCTGTGTCAACTCCAAGTGGCAATTTTTCCCGCGTGTGCGGATTGGCAGACTATCGCTTACGCTCTCAAACCACAAAGAAGCAGGCTTTTCTCACGCTGCAGTTCTTCTGGACTCCTCGCTTACTTTTCGCACGTCGCTAAATGACTTTAAGCCAAGAGGCTCTGTGTCGCTCTGTGTCCGCGAGGATTGTCGCTTCAGGGATTGACCGATAGTCTTGTACTCCGTACACGCGGCAATTTTTTTGTGTCACAAAACCCTTCGCAAGGGTTTAGGGTTCTGCTTCCACACGCACAGTCCTTGCCTGCGATCGGCCCAAAGGATCGGCAACAAGAATGTGGTATTTTCCAGGAGAAAACGCGTGGGAGAGACTCTCGCCTGGCAGAGTCCGGCCCACAAACTGGCCGTTCACAAACCAATCAAGCTGTGTGACACCCGCCTCGGCGTACGCTCTAAGCGCAATACTCGTCTGTCCCCCTTCGGAAAGACGGGCATGGTAGATGAGGCCGCGTTTTGGAGAGAGTATCTGCGGAGCCTCGCCAGGGTCTCTGTGACGGCAGGAGGGCTCATAGGGAGGTGGCGGCGCTTTGGGGATTCCGGCTAAACGGAAGAGGGAGGCGAGTTCACCAGGCCAAAATTCCCAAACCCGATCCTCTGTCCGCCCTGCTTCCGGTCTGCAGGCGCGCAGGCCAGTTGCCGTATCAATCGTGATTGTGCGGAAAATGCCGCTATTTTTTATGGGGGAGACGCCAGGAATAAAGGGACAGTCGACTGTATCTTGGCAGAGACGGGTGTCCACATCCCCTGTTGCCCGGCAGACAGGAACAATGGTCACATTGGTATCGGGCCACGGCTTTGCAAACATATCCCGCATCGAAGAGGTCGCGGCAAGGGAGCGCGCAATCGACGCAAAAAGTGGCAGAGCGACCTCGGCTCCGACAAAAAGCGGATTGGAGCGGGCATTGAAATTGCCAATCCAGACAACAAGGACATACGGGCCAACATAGCCGACAGTCCAGGCGTCCCTAAAGCCGTTTGAGGTGCCGGTTTTAAAACGCGCAAGAGTTTCGCTTCCGCCCATATCGAGCGGAGAGAGCATGGTTACTGTGCAGTACGCCGTCTCTGGGTGGAGCAAACGTTTGCCGATCGCTTCGTCACTTGCATGCACAAAGCGCAAAGGCTTCCAAACTCCCCTGTTTGCAAGCATGCAGTAGAGGGCTGCAAGCTCCCGCATAGTTACCTCCGCCCCGCCAAGAACAAGGGCTAGGCCATAGTGGTCGCGGCTTTTGGCAAAAGCGACGTTCGCCTGCACGAGGAAATCGTAGAGATCGGGATTTTTGAGACGTTCCGCAAGGGCAATCGCCGGGACATTGCGGCTTAAGCGCAGAGCGCGCGTCGCATCGAGTGGCCCCTGGTATCTGTGATCGAAATTTTCCGGCGTGTAGCCCCGGAAGCTCCGCGGTGTGTCAATTAAGAGGGACATGGGGTGAATCAAACCCTGCTCAAGAGCCAAGGCATAGATAAAAGGCTTCAGTGTCGAGCCTGGGGATCGGCGGATGGCTGTTCCGTCTATCTGGCCATGGATACGCTCATTTGTGAAATCGGCTGAACCAACCAGGGCCTCGACATTCCTTGTCGGCCAATGGACAAGGAGAGCAGCGGCATTGTCTATGCCATAGGGAGAGAGACGGGACAGGCTCCTTGCAATGCATGTTTCAAGCAGGGCTTGTTTTTCGCTGACAAGTGTTGTGCGGACATACCCCTTGGTGCTTCGTGCAAGCTCGGATACAAGATGTGGCGCAACGGAGGGGAGATCTCTTGGGCGGAAAATACGCAAAGGTGCAAACTCGCGCACTCCCGCGGCGCGGGCGCGCGCTTTCTCTAAAGCGGCATTCTCCATTGTCGGACGACGCGCGACAGGGTTTTGTGGGACGAGCATCAAGGCCTCCGCTTCAGAGCGCGAAAGGGATGCAGGTCCCTTGTGGAAATAGAGACGAGCTGCAGCGGACAGTCCCTCAACATTTCCCCCATAGGGCGCAAGAGTAAAATACGCTTCCAGAATCTCGGCTTTCGATAGTTTCCTCTCAAGAACAAGGGCTAAAAAAATCTGCCGAATCTTCCCAGGGATTGTTCTTGTCTGCACACGGTAGGCAAGACGCACAGTCTGCATGGTCAATGTCGATCCGCCCATGCGCCGTCCGCCAAAAAGCATGGTCACAAGGGATCGGACAAGTGAGCAGGGATTGACTCCTGGGTGGTACCAAAACCAGCGGTCCTCGCAGGCAAGTACCGCATCAAGTGCCCACGGAGGAATGTCATCGAGCTTGGTTGGCAGACGGTAGCTCTCATCGGACGCGAGAGTGAGCTTAAGAAAGCGCCCGTCACGGTCAAGAAAAAGAGTTGAATAGGGACGGTTCGCTAAAGGATGCGGCAGGGGATACCAGGCAAGGGAAAACCAAAAGCAGAAAATAAGACAAAAAAAGACCAGGACATAACGCATCGCAATCGTTTCCTCGGAAAACACACAATCGTACGTTGAGCATTTTCCCGCAGAAATCTACCCACAGAAACATCCTTGAGAACGGGTAAGATGCCAAGGCAAATAGATTTTTCCAGCGTCGGAGTTAGGGGCATGGCCTTCTGCCAGTTCCGTAGCAGTACGACAGTATACCTGGAAGAGTAATGCTATCTGCCGAAAGGTTACCCCGAGGATTTTGAGGACAGACACAAAGCCAGGGCTTATTAAAAATAATGTTCATTTCTACTGTCGAAACTGTCTACCAGTTTCGACAAAAATATCACAATACCTTTTTACAGTCCCTAAGCCAAAAAAAGCAGACACAGCAAATTATGGGCCCAGGAAGCGTACGGCTTGCGCACAGACATAAAAAACCATGCGTGTTCCCTATACGGTTCTTCTCCCGCACTCACATGGCCGACTTCGGGTCATCTCTTAGGCTATAGAATGAAGGCGGCGTTTGACTAATGGCGAGTTTTTCAGGGGGGCTCTGCTTTAACTCTCAGCCACGTCTTCGTACTCCCCCGAGTGGGTGGTCTTCTGCGTAATTGCCTCTTTAAAAAAAATACTGTCAAGTACTTGACATGTTTTCTGCGCTGTTCGTTTGAAAAAATTTTTTCTCACGTACCAGAGTGGGAATCCATGACCGTTGGAAATGCCATAAGCTCTGGTATTTTATTATTTAAGACCTGGCGTTTCTATGTTAAAAAAAGTTTGTCACCCCCATTGACAAACTTTTTTTGTATCCGCTCACGGGTCAACGGTGAAACGTAGTAAGAGGGGCTTTAATATAGTTCTTTAGATCGTATCAATGGAGACAAAGTCTGCATTCTGCCGCTAGAGAGACAACTGAAAAGCTGACTAAAGCGCCATGCTACTGTAAACCCGTGAGCGGACGAAGGATGAAGTCGCTCAAACTCTTGAATTGCATAGCCTTAGAAGTGGCAGCCAATTCATAACCATGTTTTTGAAGACAGTAATGCATCTGTATTTCTATCTGCAGTCTGGTAATATACGCAGATTAGAGCCCGAATGGCAGCAATGAGTATCACTCCATGTCGTTTGAGACAATAAACTGCGAGCAGCCTCACTGGACAGCTGTTCTATGTGGGCTTTGTACCTTTTTCAATTGTGCCATTGTCAACAATAATCTCTGAGAGCTACGCTATTTACTGCCAAAGAGGTGCCCCAATATCTGCTAAAAGACGCATTCAACCGTCCAACGTGAGCTGATACAACAACGGCGTACACATAATGACGCGCATATTACGGCTTCATAGGAAGTGCACCCAAAGTGCGGCAATTGTCTTGGCGGGTGACATTAAGTCTCTTTGCTCTTTTACCGGTTTTCTTCAAATGGTCACGTATTACCGTCTTACACGCGAGGAAATTTCTGCGACTCTGAGTAAGGCGTCAGTACTGACTGACGCCTTACATGGCGCTCTCTCCTTAAAAAAGGCAAGTCTTGTGTGATGTCGCCTTAACTCAAGGATTAGGCAGTTCTGTCTGACCGAAGTACACCAAGGTGCGCATCTCTCTTCATAGAACTCCGCTTACGTGTGGAGATCGTGAAAGTCTCTAACCCTTTTGAAATAATTCCGCGCAGCTGGCACGAGGGCTGCTCATTGGCCTTGAAGAAAAGATGGGGGTACGGGAGTATTGCTAAAACTCTGCAGCATCTGGAAGAGCCGAAAAGTGAGCAGCGTGGATTTATCTGCGTTAGCTATAAGTCAAGCATCATGTCCAGCCTAAACTCTTCATTTCTGCGTGACTCAAGTAGGATAAGAATGGTATTTCAAATATAAAACTCTGATTATAGCGGACATTGCTCGATGTAGACCGCCACAGAGTGGATATGCTTTCGAGTCACACGTGAGTCACATGTGTGACTCAAAGGATACCCGGTAGGTAGGCATCTTTACAGAGAAAAACAAAGTGTAGTCTAGGTTTCCAGGTGAATATCTCACCAAATTGAAGTTGAGTCACACAATGGTGAAGAGCTTAGGGTACAAAGTAAAACTTTTTTTCTGCCCAGAGTATATAGAGAGGGCAGCGTAACGATTCTTCCAGTGCTGTTCCGTTTGCTGGCCTGCGGAAAACCATTGTGCGGTCAACTGCGGTCGGGAAAAAAGTTGCCACTCGTACGCTTCGACCCCGCAACGCACGTACACGTTTTTTTCTGGCTCAAGTAGATAAACGCGCAGAGTCACTGCGTCGCTGGACTATACCTGGCACACTCATTGCATTAATTACGACATACGGGGAAAAATGACGAGAGAGAAAAGAACAGTGTATTGCACAGCGCGTCGTGAAAAAAACTTGACAACCGAACGGACATGGAGGTGCGTCAAAAACAGTCACCAAAAACCATTGGGCAGAATTGTGTTGTCTGGAAACGCGAACACAGACGCTTTGGCGGAGGCTGCGATCAAAAAGACCTTCAATGACACCATAGAGACGACAATGAGAGACTATGCACAAAACAAGCGAACTTCAGTCACGAAGGATAAGGGTTGCGAAAAGCAGCCCTTTTTTTTTGCCTGACACGTACAAACCACACTCTCGCAGGCCAACTGCCCGACAGACGCAAACTATGACTTTCCTACCACAGACGGCCGCGATTGTGCTGATTGTGCATGAAGCCACGCATCGTGACGATCCCCCACAGTCAGAATTGCCACATGACATGGTCTCTCCCGCGCCCGCACTTTGTACACCATGACGTGAGCCTATGTGGGCACTCTCTTTTGGCGTACCTGGAAAAACGAGTACAGGCTCACTCAAGTTCGTGTGTATTTTTTACGCAGAACTATTCTGCGGCCAGAAATACAGTTGTACCCAGTTTGGCTACGAAGTCTCATGTTCTGGGAACATCATACATCTGACAGAAGTCACTTTCTTTCCGGCTTGGGTATATGCAAAACGACGTAGGAGTTCCCGCACCATCTTTTTTATACACAGACTTAAGAGAAGACCGAGTATCCGGCCGAAAATGCCCTGAGAGGCCGAATACGCAAAGTTCGGCTACTGAGCTTGGGCCGTCCCGACTGCCTGTGGCTCAACAAAGAAGGCCTCACATCTCTGCGAGGCCTTCCTCAGGAAATGCAGCAAATTGCGCGCTAAGACCCAGATCTAAAGGCACGGGGCGGGAACACCGCCTCCAGTGTCTTTTTTGTAATGGGACGAATAGACTCGGGCGTCACATGATTCTCCCCTGCCGACTGGCTGTCCAGGGAAAATCAGTATGTATACTGTGGGCGGAAATACAGTCGCAACCAATTTGGCTACGAAGTCTCTTGTTCTGGGAACCTTTGCGGGAATGTACGCTGCTTTGGCTTGCACAAGCCACGTCCAAAAGGCGCACCGTCCAGATCTACGACGCCTTTATCTCTTCATTATTCTTGAGATGCAGATCAATTTGGGGGAAGGGAATTTCTATCCCCGCATTCCTGAACTCTTTCTCAATTTCAAGGCGTAACGCCGTTGCTGTGCTTATGCGGGCATCATATTTGCCAACCCAGCAATACAGTGTAAACTGCAGTGCATTGTCACCAAAATCATTAAAAGCAACAGTTGGCATGGGGTACTTCAAGACCCCTTCATTCGCATTCGCAGCAGCTATAAGCGTCTTCATCACAAGTCCAGGATCCGTGCCGTAGGCAACGCCAATTTGAATATTGATCCGCACTGATGGGTTATTGCGTGTCCAGTTCACAAGCTGCCTTGAGATAAATTCTGAATTAGGCACATAGATAAGCGCGTTATCATATGTTTCAACCAAGGTATCTCGAACTGAAATTTTGCATACACGCCCGGTCACGCCGCCCACTTCAATTACGTCGCCAACCTGAAGCATGCGACCAAATATGAGAATGAGACCGGATATAAAGTTACTGACAATCGCCTGCATACCAAAACCGATACCAACAGAAAGACCACCGGCAACCATAGCAAGATTGCTGAGTTCCATTCCAAGTGAGCGCAGGACAAACAGTCCAAAGAATGCCCACGCGCAATATGTAAATGCTGTTTGCGCTGGCTGGATAAGAGACGAGTCAATATTTAAGCCGTGAACTGGGAGGCGTTTTAAAAAGCGCGTCCCCATGATAACAGCTGCGCGAGTTAGGAAGAAGAGACTGATAATTGCGAGAATGGAAAGGAGGTTAAACTGTGTCGAACCAATATGGACATTCTTGAAAAAATATTCCTGCATAAGCACCATGCCACCAGGCAAGGTCGCAACCCAAAGCAGGACAGTGACGAAGGCGGCAATAAGCATAAGAGGGGCAGCCAGTGCAACGAGAAGACTGGCAAAGACCGCCTGCGGCCCCTGGCTTGGCAAGTGTTCATTGAGGTAATTAATACGCGCAATACCACCAAGACTGAGCTGCGCTGCTAAACTAAGAGAAGAGAAGAGCAAGTACAGAATAAGGCTAATAATATGAAGACCGGCAAGAGTTAAAATAAGACATATCCAAAGAATTATGGCGTCTGTAGAGCGAATAAATTTTTCAAGCTGTAAGGAGCCGATCGACAGAGGTGGCCAAAAGAATCGCCACACAATGGTTACGATAAGGAGAGAAAGCCAGGTCACAAGCAGGATCGGACGGATAAGCGGCAGATAGAGTAAGATATACGCAGCAAAAGTTAGCGGCATAAGCCTGAGCAAGGGAGAGGCTTGAGCAGGAACATTGTCATGTCCCATACGGCGAAGATCCCATGCGAGGAGTGTCACCCCCAATATCGCGCACAGATTGCCAATAGCTAAGAAAAATCGAAACACATCACCAGATGCCGATACAGAACTTACCAACAGACTGGCTCCAAAGAGAAGCCATGGAAGACTGACAAAGACAAGGTGACGCGCTGCTGGATCGTGACTATCCCGAAACCAAGCCCTGTACATAAGAAGGCCAAGAATACTACTGAGAGCAATGCAGAGTACAAAACGCAAGCCTGCTGTACGCCACTGATCCGGTGTGATTGGGATTTCTACAGGAAGTCGCAATTTAAGGCCGTCAATTGCGTATTGCATACGACGAGAAAAGTTATGCCACGTTTTTACCGAAAGCCATGGTAAGGGCGATTGGAGATAATAATTTTTCCAGAGTTCAGGGAGTCTTTCCGCAATGTGGGCTTGAGTATCATGAAGGCGCTGCAGCATATCCGAAAAGGGCTGAAGAGATGCCTCATAGCGTGCAAGAACCTTTTCAATCACTCTGCGGGTGGCTTTTACCTCCTTGGCAAAAGCTTCGATTTCATTATTTTTCCCAGATTTTACATGGAGCTTTGATAGATTTTCTTCAATAGGAAGAACTCTCTCAAGCCTACGCTTTAGTTCTTTAATCCTCTCCTCTATTGGAGCAACTATTGCCTCGATATCCGCAATGGAGCTTGAGATACTGCGATTCACAGCTTCCATGGGATTACTCCAATCTTTGTACGTTTGAGCAAGAACTATTAAATGGCGGACTTCATCATCGTAGCGCGCATAATTTTTATCGAGTTCTGCTTCAAACTCGTCAACTTTCGCATTAAGCTCCTCTGCTGACTCTCGAAATGACTTCAGCATATTTACCTGAGAAGCCCAAGCATGACGGACGGCTTCTTTTTTTAGTTCATCGTCTTCTGCCTTTGAATCTTCTTTTTTTGAATCCTCATCTTCTTTTTTAGATTTTTGAGTATTTTCGTCGACAGCCCCATCTTCATCATATACATGTTCTTCTGTATCCACTTCCACTGCTTCTTGATTCTTTTTCGTATCTTCAGCTGCGCATGAATATGTATAGAAAAAAGTAGATGTCAAAAAAACAAAACAAAAAAAGAAGATTTTTAAACGAATTTGCATACAATTGACCTTGAGTTTACGAGATGCTGCTTAAATACTGAAGGTAAGAAACTGTCAAAAAAAATCACCATCGAAAGAACGAGAGTACTGAATAACTCAAAGATCTCAATGAAAGCCATCGAGTTCCTATTGTATCCACTCACGTATGAAGAGAGGAGTGGGGCGTCCATCCCACGGGCGATCTCACTCTAGATAGGTTGCGGTCTTTGTCGGCAGAGATGCGCTTTGAAAAACAACAACGTGAGGCGAGATCAGCAAAGTACGTGACCTGTGAACGGATGCCTAGCATTCAAACTGTACTCAACTTCCCAGAGAACACTGTACTGCCTGTTTTGAGTTGGAAGCTCAGAAGGACTGCGGCTCTCTTCCGTGTAGTTCTGCGAAAAGTGAGATCTTCCTTCCCAACCTCTGAGGAAGTAGGATGAACGCAGAAGCTCTTTTTCATCCTGTAGTTGGGAATTTAAGATTTAATTAAAATTTTCTTGGAAAATTTGTAGTGGTATGTCGCCATGGCGAACTATACTGCGGTCAGAAAAAAAATTGCTCTTTTTGTCTTGACTCCTTCCCCTCTTCCTAGTATGCGTTTATAGACTTTTTCTATCAAAAAACTAGAGGAGGGGATCAGCATGCCCAGATTATCGAAAGAGACACAGGAAGCGCGGGATAGACAAAAAGAGCAGGATGACATTGCGGCCGCGCGTATCAACGAAGTCTTGTGCTTTTTCCATGCTGAGGTC
>JAFTDR010000037.1 GCA_017454105.1 Desulfovibrionaceae bacterium
AATAGGCATATTATCTTTTTATAGCTCCTCATCTCTGGTATTCCGAGAAATATCAGTCTCTTAATGTAAAGCTTAAGTTTATTAAAAATAACGTTCAATTCTGTTGTCGAAACTGCCTGGCAGTTTCGACAACAATGTCAATATACTTTTTTACAGTTCCTTAGGGAAAATCATTACGCAGCTCGGTATATCCACATTTTTCTGCCTGTACGGATTGCCAAACTCTCGTTCAACCCCGTTGTAGAAGCTGAAATCCTAGTGATACAGAGTTCTTGGCTTGCGTCAGTCGTGCGAAAAGGAAGCGAGATTGCCACAGAGAGATTGTATACTGTGGTCAGGAAAAAAATTTCCGTTTGGACATGAGAATGCCTGAACCCATGCCGGTGTTTTCTCGCAAAAGTGTCAGTTTTTTTCTGGCTTGAGTATACTTACGTTGGGGAAAAAAGTTATAACTGTTGAGTTACAAACCACCTGTGTCCTTGAATTTCAGAGTACTCATGGATATAATTTTTTCCGACTGAAATATATTGCGCCAAAAAAAATGGTGTCACTAGGCGTTCATACTACCGGACTCGGTACTGAGTCCTGTTCGCGAAAATGTCCGTTTGTTTCTGGCTATACCCTGCCGTATACAAATTTTCCATGCGCGGGTCAGGGAGGCGACAGAGATTGGCCGAGCAATAAGGCGAATAAAAACGCCTGGTTCTTTGTGGCTCGAGAACGTGGGCGATAGTATGCCAATCCGTACATGCGGAAATTTTTCTAAGCGAAAGCATGCCCCATTTCGTACTCACAGCACCTGCTCCACTCAGCCCATTGCTTGAATGCTCCATATACGAACGCGATATGCCCCCATATCTCCGACGTATCAGCCTTTTTGACTTTCAATTTTGTGAATATATTCACATACTTGCATGCTACAATTTTGAGAGAGTCGAATACGATCGCAGGATACGCAAAGTGCCATTAAGAACTTTGCAAGCGGTGTGTATGTCTATTCGGCCCCAGTACGGTTTTCCAAGGAAGTCAAACGGATGAGCGCGATTGATCAGTGCGCGTACTGCATAAAAAAGATACAAAAAGTACAGAATTTTCTACTATTGTACAAATCTGCTAGTCTCTCCCTTCGTTGTCGGACATTCCATATTGACAAACTGGCTCCTATATCCATAAATGGAGACGTACATCAGAATCAGCAATGCAGAAAAAAATGACCATCTCCATCGCGAGACGGTGCACTAGCACTCATGTCTGCCATCGGCGGACGAAAAGAGAGTACGTTTTTAGAGGACTTGGTTCGGCCTTAGGCCACAAAAATTCCCTGGCCACCGGCTCCTATACTGCGGTCAGAAAAAAAGTTGCCACTTGGATTTGACTATACCAGGCTCAGTGCTGACTCCCGTTCGCAAAACGTCAGTTTATTTCTGGAGAAGTAGAGGCATAGAGAGAAAAGGTAGGCGAAGTTCTGGTCAGTTGCGTTTTCCCGCGCAGGGCTCTGAAATCCGCTAGCTCCGCAGAACTTGTCAGTAATGATACGGCAATGACGCTCTGCCCAGTGGCATACTGCGGTTAAAAAAAGTTGCCACTTGAGTTGAATATACCAGACTCGGCGCGGACTTTCGCTCGCAAAAATGTCACTCTGTTCCTTTGCTTAAGTATATCACGCGCTTCCGAGCTGCAAGACAACATACATGCCCCCTTTCGAAACGCTGCACGGTTTTGGCCGATCACAGTTGGATACAGACAAAGGGCCTCAGCAAATTCGGCTGGAGAGCCCATCCGCAGAGTATACAAAGTAGCTGCAGTTACTCGAACTTTTCTTTATCGAGAGATAGGGAACATCTGCCCAGGTACGGCCATAAGGGGCACGTGGGAAGACAGAGCGCGGGGCTAGCAGAAATACGCGTCCCGTCAAAGGTGACCGCAAAGAAGGTCACGCTTTGTCACGGATTACAATACTATCGTTCATTCCCGCAGTGGAAACTAAAATCCTCGCGATACAGAGGGCTTGTCAGCAGCTCCGTGCGAAAAGGCAGCACAATGCCCTAAAAAAGAGTACAGAGACTGTAACGCCTTATACAAACGCTTTGCACAATCGCGCTCAGGCTCCCGCCGCAAACATTCCGAGGGGCGACGAAACTTGGACACGGCACTGGCCCCATGCAGTCGCGAAAGATCACGTAGGAATCCCGCGCAGCCGTGATCGCAGATCATCCATCCTCTGTACACCCAAGATACCACTTTGATGCCAACTTTTATGCACCTTTCATTCAGCGAGTTGCAGCAAGGCATCACTGCGTGGTACTCCTATACAATTCATGAGTCCTTGGGAAACAGCCAATGCTTTTTTTCATGCGCTTGCCGTGAGCGCGGCGAGAACTGCTAGTGGAGAGCCCAAAGGCCACTGCTTTGCGCAGGCATTGCGAAGACAGTTTCATCACATGTCACAAAGGATTTCGTATGAGGTCAGAACTCATTAAGATTATGCTCGTTGATGATGAGATAGAAGTATCTCGTATTCTCGCAAAGCGTCTCACAAAGCGCGGTTTTACCTGTGAATGTGCGGAAAACGGAAAAATATGTCTCGAAAAAATGGATTCGTTCCTTGCTGATGTTGTCATAATGGATGTAAAAATGCCGGTCATGGACGGCCTTGAGACACTCCCCTTTCTTGTCGACAAGTATAAGAACTCAAAAATCATTCTTCTGTCCGGCCATGCGGACATGCAAATAGCCATACAGGCCATGAGTCTTGGTGCCTTTGGGTATCTCATGAAGCCGGTAGACTTCGACGAGCTTCTCTTCAAAATTGAAGACGCTCTCCAACAAATGGAATTAGAATCTTAAAGGAGTAAAGGTTACGGCTTATGCTCGCCACGTTAAGAAAACTTCTACTGCTTATTATTGCTCTGTCTGTCTTTTGCCCACCCGTTCCCTCGTATGCGATAGATTTCGGATCAAAAGAAGAGCTGCAGCGTTTTATCTTAAAAACGCTACGTGACCACCCCCAGGTTCTGATTGATATTCTGCGCAATAACAGCGAAGCAGTTCTTGATATTGCGCAGGAGGGCAGCAACCAGCGTCGCCTCCACACGCTCCAAAAACAATGGAAAAAGGATCTGACTGAAGAGAAAGAAGTCAGAATTGCTGACAGACCAATCTTGGGCAATAAGGAAGCAAAAGTACGCATAGCAGCCTTTTCTGACTTCACCTGCTACTATTGCAAGGCCTCAAAATCAGTTATTGACACCATACTCAAAGAATTTGGAGACTCTGTCTCCTTTGTCTTCAAAAGTATACCGTTCGAGGAGAAGGGCGCCTCAGCAATCGCCTCGCAGTGGTTTTTAGCGATCGCCGAGCAGGACGAGGAAAAGGCATGGGAATTCTATAATGTCATGTTCGAGGAAAGGGACAAGCTCCAGGCGGAAGGAGAGAAGTTCATCCGCAAAATCGTGCGGGACATGAAGCTCAATATTGCGAAAATTGAAAGCGATGTGCGCAGCAGCAAAAAGATCCGGGCTATCCTCAGGGAAGACAAGGAAGATGCTGACAGGCTCAATATTGAGGGGACACCGTGCTTTCTCGTCAACAACATTGTTGTTCGAGGCGCAATTCCTCTGGACCTTTTCCGCATTGCCGTCACTATGGCGCTAAAAAATGCCGAACGCTAGCAAAAAAGCGTTCGAACTCTCTATTTCGCTCAAAAAATACCACGCTCCCCCAAGCTGGCTTAGCCTCCCACACAGTGTGCTTTGCGAAGCTTGTTTGTCTACAGAAAGAATTGTGACTCTGTACCAAGTGGCCCGGCACAACCAGTCAGACAGCAATTGAAAGATCCCGGAAATTCTACTTTGGCTCGAAAAAAATCCCCAGCCGAACAAAAAAACTGCTACCGATACTTCTCCCTTGCTTTTTGGCTCACCTGCGCTTCTTAAGTCCAGTGTACTTGCACTGACACGCTTGCGCTTGGCGTATGTAACTCTCTGTCGCACTCTCAATCTGTCCGGCCGCACAGTACTCTGCGAGAAACTCCCGTGCGTCTAGCTATGGCTGAAATCGTCCCACCCTTTGTTGACAAGGACGAAACGCGAGTATCTCTGCTTTTCTTTATTGAGTTATTGGGAATGAGCGTAACCGATACGCTGGAAAGCGAGCGGCCTATGTCACACCGGCTGTGAGGCCAAAAACCATGGTCTTACGAGAGCTTTGTGCGACGTATGGAGCGCACGTCCTCTTCAAAGAACGAAATCTCTTTTGAGCCGCGGCCTACACGCTTTCTTGTACCCGCAAAGACCGTATCGCCCCCAAAAAAAAGCTCGGACACTGTCCGAGCTTTTTTTTTTGACCTTTCCACTACGCTGTCTGCCCCGTGCATCGACGCAGCAACCTGCCAAGCCATGTCTGCAACTGCAGGATATCGGCCTGCTGCGTTTTTTCCGACTCGCTCACAAGCATCTCGAGCCGATCGATTTTTTTCTGCAAATCTGCGTACGTTGCGCTGTTAGCCTGGGTGTTCTGCACGGGAGAGACTGTGTTTGTAAAAATGGTCAGCACTTTTGCTATCGCTTCCAAAGCAAGGGTCTGCCGCTCAAGAAGACTTAAGACTGCCGGCGGTAATGCGAGGCCGTCAGCACATTTCTCGTCCTCTGCAAGAAGTTTCTCCTGTCCCTGGACCGCCAAGCTCCCGCTCCTAAAGCGGTGGGCAAGTTCCGCCTCAACAGCCATCGCAGTGCGCGACTTCTTCATCTCCTGCATAATGACATCAATCACTAAGAGCGCGCTTGCGCGGTACCGCCGCTTTCTGCCTTCACCAACACCCTCGATAAAATCAGAAAAACGTTTGCAGTAATAGCGACACGTCGATTCGGGAAGCGAAAAATGCCGCGCAATATCCGCGATACTGTAGAGCTGTCTCCTTTCCTCAGACATAAGAATTCCCCCTGGAAACGTCCGCCCAGACTCCGTTCCGGCTACTCCTCAATTACGCGCCGAACCGCGACCAGTTTTCCCTTCCAATATTTGTTGTTCATCTTGTCGACCTTGACCGTCTTCCCCTTGCTCGGGCTGTGAATGAATGCATTCTTCCCAACGTAGATGCCAGAGTGAAGACTACTCGGGCTCTGACTCGTCTTAAAGACAACAATGTCGCCCTTTCGGGCTTTCTTCTGCGAGACAGCGTACCCGCATTTCATCTGCTCGCTTGTCATCCGCGGTATCGTGTAGCCATTTTCCTTATAGACCCAGTACACAAAACCCGAGCAGTCGAAACCTTTTTTCGGAGACGCCGAGCCGTATTTGTACCGCGTCCCAATTTGGCTGTAGGCTGTTTCTAGCACATCGTCCGCGCCACCCGTGCCGCGGTCTGTCACATCCGCACGAAAAAAGCCGCACCCTGCAAGAGCAAAGAGAAACGAAACCGCGACAACAAGCCGACCCAGCGAGAAAACTTTCTCTAAAAAGGTTGAATATTGCATATAGGCTCCGTCTTTATAATTTACAAGATATCTGTAGCATAACAGAACGAAGATTGCAATATTTTTTTACAATTTTATACTAGACATTCTTTATAAAATACTAAAACAAAATAAAAGAGTCTTTCTAGCTAATCTCTAGATTTTATCACTATAAACCATAAAGTAAAGGATAAACTATTGACATTATCCTCGCTTGCCAAACAATAGTTCTGGCACAAAACAAAACACGAAGAAAGTGCCCGCTCACAGCTCTGTACTCCGCTCGTTGTATCGCTCTGCATAGTGCGCCATCGTTCGATTTACCTGAAAAGAGTGTACTGCAAGCGGATACACGATAGCTGCGCTCATGCTCTTTCGCGCACGCTCCTACCAGGGCTCAACACCGCATCTTCCCAAAGCCCGCAATCGAGGTCGCTTCCTATGAACTGCAGGGAAAACGAGTACAATTTGAGAAAAAAGATGTGTCGTTTTTAATAAAAACAAACTACGGAGACTTCTGAAAGTCCCGAGTACTCATTGTTTTGGAAGCAGAGCCACAAGATGACACTGTAGGCGTTCGACAAAGCATACATGCGACGCACGCAGAAACATCCTCGCAACAGGTGAAATCTTCAATCCCAAAGCGTGCGCGATGCGCGAGAAGCCCTGTTCCCGAAAAACAAACAATCGTTTCCGCCGTGCGTAGAGTAGAGGCGTACAGAAATACACGTTTGAAATCTCTTCGCAAAAGGCGAAATCTTCCTTCCGAAACCCTGAGGGATATCCGAGAAACCCCGTTCACAAGAACAAGCAGACGATCGCATCCGTCGCCCGTATACACAAACTTGAACAAGTCGAGCCAAAAGCAAGATGAGAGGTTCCTGGAACAAGTGCGTACAACAGCCCGCAGTATACATTTCTTGAGAGAGACGAAAAGAGGAAACAAAAACGTACAATTCTCTCAAATACCTGCCGACGGAGCGCAGGAAAGTCTCTGCTCAAACGATGCGTATGGCCGGACATCAAGAAAAAAAAATCTACTACATATCACAAAGAATTCAAGAAAAAGACACGCTATTACCAAGTACTCGGGGCGTAGAGAGTCTACATAAAGTTAAAGCAAAGATTCATGTTTGAGCAGTCAGGAAAGACAGGCCCTTGCCTTAGCCTGTCTCTCAATTTTTTATTACCTATCTGCGGCTTTTCCCGTGCGCGGTAAAAATAAACGTAAGGTACAGCCAGCGAAAGAAAATTCACGCGAAACTCTTGCCAGACGCGAAAAAAGAAGATATAGCGAAAAAAAATCGTACTGGTACCTGCGATTTCTCTTTGCGCGCAGTGTACCCCCAAAGCTCCGTCAGAAAAGCCGTGTACGGACTTTTGCCTGCACGCAACGGAGTACGCTGATTTTCAAGCCATTTCCTGTGAAACAAAGATGGAAGCCGCGTCAAATCCGGCTTTTTGCGCATACGTCGAGCCACTCTCAATGCTGCTACGGCACCTGGCCGACCCAGTTTTGGCCCCCTGCCGTACACAGAGCGTAGCCACGCAGGCATGCGGATATGCCATCAGCAGCTACCAAGGCATAAGTATAAGTCCCGTAGCCACGCAGGCATGCGGATATGCCTGTGCAACTGGAACACTCGAAAGACATGTGGATTAGGATCCACGGAGGACGCCTTTCCCCCGATATTTAGGGGTTCTGGCCTGTGAGCATGGTTATGAAAACTACAGTCAAAGGTATTGTGACCTCTGTTCCCCTAGACGCACGACACACAAGTATTGCGATCCGGCAGGGAGATGATGAGTACAGAGTTCTCCCCAGGGCAGCCGGCATCGATCTGAAGGATGAAATCAATGTCTCTGTTGAGGCAAAAGGAGAGGTCCTGACAGAAGAGGACGCTACCTATCTCACAGTGCGCTCCTACCGCGTGCTTGAAGATGACATTTGGGATGAAGACCGTGAATGAAAAAAAAGCGTACGACCTAAGTCAAAGAAATTGTTGATAAAAAAAAAGAGGCCTTTCCACCTGGGAAAGGCCTCTTTTTTTATCAGAGGATACACGGAGAAAGGTTCGTTGGCGGTCGCAGAGTTTGTACAAGAAATACAATACTCCCTATGCCAATATGCTTTTGCCTTGGAATAGATGACTTGCTCGCTTATTTGGGCCGAATGTCCTCGTACGCTCTTGGCAGCTTGACGCAAGAGGGGAGGCTCCGCTTGGGGCGTAGTGCTCCCTTGAAAGCCTTAGTATCGCATGTCTTTAGCGTTTGCGGCATCCGCACAAACAAAAGCAGAGCGTGTCACCCAGTCCTACCAAGCTGAAATTAGCTTCAGATTCCACTTAAAAAAGAGTCGGCCTCACATTTCTGCTTCAGAGTACCCGGCATTTCGTATGCGCGCAACGCTCACGTTTGACAGCCATGGTCTGCCTCTTACGATAACTGTACACCGAGAGCGCCGAGCGCTATCACTAAGGCAAAAGAGACTATCCAGGTGGCGTTTTTTGTTAGTCACACTCCGCGAGCGCCTACAAAGGGGACGCTCACAGGAGGCTTCCGTCCTTGTAGACAATCCTGCGCTCATGGCGCACCGTTTTTTTCTGAAACCATTGCTCCTGAAGAAAGGAGGAGGGAGGGAAAGCGCATTCTTTCCCAAAGCACTGCCTGCGTGCCGCCCTTGAAACAAAGAGTAGCTCGCTTGCCCGCGTCATAGCGACATAACAAAGCCGCCTCTCCTCGTCTCTGTCTACTGTCTTTAAGCCCAGAAGAGCCCGCGCTTGCTCAGTCACAGGGAAAAGCCCCTCCTCAAATGCCGGGAGAAAAACCGCCCTAAATTCGAGACCTTTTGACGCATGCATTGTCATAATCCGCACCTGCTCGCTTTTCTCTCTTAGGCTTTCGTCTTCAATGCGCGAGGAAAGCTCTTCAAAAAAGGCCTCCCATCCACCGCAGGACTTCCAAAGGGCGCAGAGTTCCTTAAATGGCTGCGTATCCCCGACACCGGGCGTAGCCCAAGCCTGCTGCTCAATCCAGGGAAGGAGGGCGCGCGGCTCTGGCGCACTGGCCAAAGTCCAGGGAACGAATGAGGGCTCGGTCTCGCCTGGGAGGGGATGCAGAAGGGCGAGCAAGTGCTCGATCACAGGATCCTGCCAGAATCCAGGGTCACGACTTGCGCAAGAGGGTACACCGCAAGAGGCAAGCGCTTTTTCGATCGGGGGAATCAAAAAGCGGAAACGCACAAGAATGGCTATGTCCCCTGGCGCAAAATCCCCCGCATAGTCGGCATCTTTCTTCTTCCCTTGCAGCACAGTGTGTGAGGAAGTCCCAAGAAGTGTCGCGACCTGCTTGGCAATACGCTGGGCCTCGCTTTGCGCATCCGGCACATCGGAATACTCAAGGAGGGCTTTCCCCTTGGAGCGTGCCACAAGGTTTCCGCAGGACGCACCGCCAAGGACGTGTTCTGCGGCATTGAGTATCGCCTCCCGCGAACGAAAACTCTCTTGGAGGGCGTAGCGGACAAGGCCTGGCCAAAAGCCAGTCAGCGTGCCAACTATGTCGCGAACAGAGCCCCTAAAACCGTAGATAGATTGATCCGGATCCCCTATGCCGAAAAAGCCTGCTCCATCAGGGGGCAGGAGGGAGCGGATAAACCGCAGATTGGCGAGAGAGCAATCCTGTATCTCGTCAACCAGAAGCGCTGCATACTGCGTGTTTTCTCTTGTAGCCGCATACTCAATCAGATCGAGGAAATCAAAGGTGGGCGCTGAAGAGTCCGCCTTTTTTTCTGCGTAGCGGGCATAGCGGGCGGCAAGTTCGGCATTCTCAGAAAGAGTACAGCGCTCACGGAGCAAATCGACGGCAGAACGCATATCCCGCGCCTGGGCCTTTGTCAGATCGCTATTTGCCTTAGAAAAAAGGCGCGATGCGCCAAAATCGTCCAAAAGCACTGCGTCTGGCCGCTCTTCCTGCACGATCCTCCAGGCATAGGCGTGCAGGGTTGTGCAGAGCGGAAGGGCTGTATTTGGCGGATAGAGGGCCGCAAGACGCCCGAAAAGCTCCTCTGCCGCACGCCGTGTGAAGGTTATCGCAAGAATGGCCGATGCCGGAACACCCTGGTCAAGGAGAAAGCGGATGCGCCCGATAAGCAGATGGGTTTTCCCGGCTCCTGGACCTGCAAGGACAAGAGCCGGGCCTCCTCTGTGTTCAAGAGCCGCTCGCTGTTCTTGCGTATAGAGCGGGGCTGAAACTACCTTCTCCTCAGGCTTTTTGGCCGCATCCTTAAAGCGTTCAAGATCGTTTAGGGCCTCCTTTGAGGCAGCAAGAGTGGCCCGCGCCCTGCCTGTCCGCCTTGTGTGGCCCAATTCATTTTCCGAAAAAAGATGCACACGACCAAAGGCCCCGTCGTAGCCTGCTTGGAGCTTGACACGGCCCTCGCGAAGACGCGTGCAGGCCTCTCCAAGTTCTGGCCAGTAGGAGGATATGTCTGTGAGAGGCAAGGTGCAGAGAACGTCGAGTTCCGAACCAAGATGCGAGAGAATGCGGCCATATTCCTGCAGAACCTTGTTTGATCCTGTGCCAAAGCCCATGATTTCGGCTGTCATCTCAAGGAGCGGCATAACAGAGGAAAATGTCGGCTCATAGAGGAGTTGGGCCGCAGATTTTCTGTCCGCAAGCTCCATGACCCTATGGAGAACACCGACAGTCAAGGGCTTGTGGCAGACAGGGCAAATCCCATTGCTCTCGCGCGTCTCAAGAGGATTTAAGGAGACATTGCAGGCTCTGTGGCCGTCTAAGTGATATTTGCCCTCTTCTGGGAAAAACTCAATTGTGCCCATAAAACGGCAGGGGAGAGACTCCTGGTTGGGATCACGGCGGGCAGCGGCCTTAAGGGCAGAGAAAATCCCCTGATAGCTGGGTGTGCCAGCAAAGACATTGGCCTCTCTGCCAAGCTTATTTGCGGAATGGGCGTCTGAATTGGAGACTAGGGTAAAGCGGTCGAGGGCGCTGATATAGCGATTCATCGGCGGATCGGAGGAGAGGCCCGTCTCAAGAGCGAAAATATGCGAGCTTAAGTCTTCAAAGCACTCCTCAATGCTGTCAAAGCCTGAGCGGGAGCCAAAGAGAGAAAACCAGGGTGTCCAGATATGGGCCGGAATCAAATAGCCACCAGGCACTGTCTCAAGGAGGATCTCAAGGAGATCGTGCGCGTCTAAACCGAGAATTGGCCGGCCGTCTGAGGCAAGATTGCCTATGGCCTCAAGGCGTTTTGACAAGCGGTCAGCGTCGTCAAGAGTTGGCACAAAAATTAGATTGTGGATTTTCCGCACGCGGCCGTTTTTCCTGTAGATTGAGCTTATCTCACACTGCAGGCAAAAAAGAGGTTTCTTCAGAGCAAACGATGCGCTCTCCAAAGGGAGATACGGGAGGAGTTCGCGCTCAACGCCAAGAGTGTAGAGCCCGCTCTCCTCATCAAAAACAAGCTCATCACGCAAAAGGGCACGCCACGAGGGATGAGTGAAATCTCCAGTTCCTAGGACGTCAATGCCCTTAAGGCGCGCCCAGGCGTCGAGATTTCGCGGAGAAAGCTCCTTGCTGGTCGCAAGGGAATACCGGGAATGCACATGAAGATCAGCAAGAAAGGTCATCGAAGCACCGCCTCCTCGAAAAAAAAACGCGCGCCTACCCCCGCCCAAGCCAGGGGCAAAGCGCACGTGCTTCAGGCTGCCACGCGCCATTGTCTGCGTGCAGTATAAGCGGGGGATGGAAGACGCAGTCGTCCTCTGCGTTTTTGCGCGCAAGAACCAAAATGCGCGAGGCAGGCGCGCCGCATGTCTCGTGTACACTGCAGAGAGCCCTAAGTCCCAGGTGCGCATAACAAAGAGCCCGCAGAATCTGGGCCACTTTATTTGCGGGGTAGATGCACAGAAAAAAACCGTGATGCATCAAAAGCCGGGCTGCCTGCGAACAAAACTGGACAATGAGTTCGCCGTTCCCGCCGCGGAGGGCCATATCCCTGAGCCTCTCTTTGGACGGGCGGCCCTCTAAGCGCGTATAGAAGGGCGGATTTGTCAACACAGCTTCCTGGCTTCCTGCAAGAGGGAGAAGCGCCCGCCTGTCTGTAAGATCCGCGCAGATAAAGCGCGCATTGGCAAGGCCTGCGCGATCGGCATTGACGCGCGCGCACGCAAGCAGTTCCTCAGAAATGTCGATCCCAAGCCCGTGCAGGGGGCGTAGACTTGCAAGAGCAAGCAGGGCCGCTCCAGAGCCGCAGCCAAGATCGGCAATCCGCTCTTTTTTTGCCGGGAAGAGGGCGTTGGCAAAGCCTGCAAGAAGCAAGGCGTCCTGGGAAAAACGAAAGGAATGCTCAGGCTGGAGTAGGCCTGATGTGAAGATACATCTCGTATCCATATCAGATTAGATCAGATCAGAGGAGAGGCTGCTCCCAGTTAAAGAGACCGGGTCTTGCTGTCGCGGCAAGGGATTCCGGCCGGTTTTCCGCAAGGCTTGCGAAAAAAGAGTAGCCAGCCGCACGCAGCTCTGCTTCCTTATCCTGAAGAGTGAGAGGCCAGGCTGGGTAAATCCAGACATTCTGCCCGTATTCCCGAAGCCAAAAGGTCTCCCCCTTCGGACTTTTGAGCGAAAGATTTGCGCGCACACCGAGCAGACCGAAGCGGCTTATGCCAACAGGCCAGAAACCTTCAAGAACAAAGCCAAGAGGGAGAGGGGAGCGCGCGGGCAAAGAGAGGATTGTCTCGGCATTGAGTTCAGGACTCACAAAAGCGGCTGTGAAGCCAAGACGCGCCACACAGTCAATGGCCAAGGCATTGCCGAGATTGCAGAAGGGCCCAGCCACAAGATCGGCGCCTTCCGGCAATTCTTTGGGAAAAAATGCCCTCTGCCACGGGGCATTGGCCACAAAATGCCGGCAGCCGCTGCGCCAAAGATCGCGGACAAGACGCGCTATGCGCTCGCTCTCATTCGGCCAGACTACTGGCGGAAGCCAGAAGGAGACGCGCCGCGCAACTGTCTTGGACACAGCCGCAGACCGCCTGCCAAGCCAAAGCCCAAGCATACGTCTGCCCTGCGCCCTGTTCTCCTTGCCAAAAGGGACAGTCGATAGAACGGCTATATCAGGCCGACGTTTGGCCGAACAGGGCCTTGGGGGGGTAAGTTTTTGTGTGACCGGACGGGAAGGTCGCCCAGAATAGGCCGAAAGCTCCTTGTGCAGGCTCGCGAGACATTCCCGAAGAGCGGGATCGCGGCGGTCAATAAGAAAAATAGGGGTGTTTTTTGGCGGAAGGTTTTTTCTTAAGAGGGGCAAGGAAAAACGCCGGCCAGCGGCCACATTTTTCTTAAGCCGCACTGTCTCATGCCAGGCATCGCCCTCTTGGCCCACGCGCAGAAAATCATCGGCAAAGAGATCGATTTTCGCTGTGAGATACGCGCCACTCGCATCAAGATTGCTTGTCCCAACACAGTAGCCTGAACTAGTCCGGCCACCTGGATCGGTTGGTACAAGGGCTTTTGCTGCGATAAAGCGGGCCCGGGTTGTTGAGCGACCAAGAGCCATGGCCAAAAGATCGCTTGCTTCTTGTAGGGCTTGATCACGCACTGTCTGCGAATCTTCTAAGAGGGCGTCGCGTACAAGACGATAGGCGCGCACACAGTGATAGACATAATGCGGCCCTTTTTTGCGGCCTTCGATCTTCCATGAGGTCACATGGCTACGCTTTAAAAGTGAGGAGGCGTAGTCAGCAAGGGAGAGATCCTGGCAAGAAAAATACTGGGCCTTGCGCTGTTTCTGCCCAAGAAGCTGGGAGTACTCTCTTCGGCAGGGCTGGACACAGCGGCCTCGCAGACCGCTTTTGCCGCCCATGTAACTTGACCAATAACAGCGGCCGGACACACAATAACAGAGCGCGCCGTGGACAAAGAGTTCAAGACTCAAATTGTCTGGGCAGGCAGTATCCATCTGGACGATCTCGTCAAAAGAGAGTTCGCGGGGAAGAATCACGCGCGAAAAACCCAATGACGGCAGGTCCTCTAGCATTTCAGGATGTGTCACGGAAGCTAAGGTCGAGAGAAAGAGCTTTCCAGAAAAGCCGGCCTGTCTTGCAATCTCGGGATAGCAGAGATCCTGGACGATCAAACCGTCGCAATGAACCTGCTCTTCAAGACGACAAATCAAATGAAAGGCCTGCTCAGCCTCCCCTTCCTTCACAAGCGTGTTCATCGCCGTGTACACACGGACACTTTTCGAGTGCGCAAGATCCGTAAGACGAGAGAGTTCAGATAAAGGAAAGTTCTCGGCCTCCATCCGCGCCGAAAAATGTTTCAAACCGAGATAGATGGCGTCACAGCCTGCGGCAAGTGCCGCCAAAAAAGCATTTGTGTCGCCTGCAGGCGCCAGAATTTCAGGACGCATGGACGTATGTACTCCTTAACGGGCAATACCCGCGATCAGGGTAATGCGCTCATCAAGACGTGTTAGGCGCGCGATCGTCTTTGTGTTGCGCACGGCAAGATGTAAGGCCGCCCGCTCACCGATTATGACAACGAGCTTCTTCCCCCGGGTTATCGCCGTGTAGAGAAGGTTGCGCTGCAGCATCCACGAATGGCACTGCATAAGCGGGATAATGACGCAGGGGTATTCGGAACCCTGGGATTTGTGGATGGAGATAGCGTAGGCTACAACAAGCTCCTCAGTCTCCTCAAAGGTGTAGAAGACCTCTTCTTCGTCAAAACGAACGGAGAGAAGAGACTCTTTCTCGTCAAGCGACTCTATGGTGCCGATGTCGCCATTAAAGACTTCCTTGCTGTAATTGTTGCGGACCTGCATCACCCTGTCGTTGACCCTGAAGGTCTGCTGACCGCGCTTAAGCGCAAGGCCGTTTGGATTCAAAGCGTTTTGCAGCGCATTGTTCAAGGCTTTGATGCCGACCGCGCCGGGGCGCATGGGGCTTAAGACCTGGATATCCTTCTGGCTAAAATGGTAGTACTCGGGGAGGCGGCGCTTGACAAGATCCGTTATGGTCTTGGCGGCCATTTCGGGATCATTTTCCTCCATGAAGTAAAAATCCGTCTTTTTCTCTGTGTCGTTCGAAAAATCGGGCACTATGCCCTGGTTTATGCTGTGCGCATAGCGCACAATCGCGCTTTCCTGCGACTGGCGAAAAATGCGCGTAAGCTCGACAACCGGCACAGCCTTCGACTGTATGACATCGTGCAGCACCGATCCGGGCCCAACCGAGGGAAGCTGGAAAATGTCACCCACCATAATCACCGTGCAGCCGGGGGGTACGGCTGCGAGGAGATGATACATAAGGACGATGTCGATCATTGACGCCTCATCAATGATCAAAACATCGCATTTTAAGGGATTGTCCTCATTTACGGCGCAAAAAAGTTCCGTCGATTCAGTAAATTCCAGAAGGCGATGGATTGTGACCGCATCGTGTCCTGTGGCCTCCTGCATGCGGCGGGCGGCCCTGCCGGTCGGCGCGGCGAGCTGTATCTTTGCCTCAACGCCGGCAAAAAGGGCGATAATTGCGCGGATAATCGTTGTTTTCCCTGTCCCTGGCCCGCCAGTCAAAACCATGATCTTTGATTCGGCAGCCATGACGACCGCTTCTCTCTGCTCAGGAGCAAGGGTGATCCCAAGTCCCGCGATGACAGTCTCGGCCGCGGCTTTTGGATTTGGGAAAACCGTTGATTTCGCAGCCTTAAGAATCACGGCAATGCGCTCGGCAATGCTTGTCTCATAGAGATAGAAGTTCGCAAGATACAAAGCTCTGCCGCCTGCCCACGCCTCATCGACGACGAGTTTTTCCTGGACAAGCTCGGCAACGAGCGCGTCGTAGGCCTCCTCGTCTAAATTGTGGTAATGGCTTAAGCGCTCATAGGCGACCTCTTTCGGCAGATAGACATTGCCCGCCTCGACAGACTGGTTCAGAACGGCAAGAAGAGCGGCCTTCAGACGAAAGGGGTGATCTTTCGGGAAGCCAAGCTTTGCGGCAATCATATCCGCCGTGTCAAAACGTATGCCCCGAACCTTCAGGGCGAGCCTGTAGGGATTTTCCCGCACAAGGGCTTCCGCATTGTCCCCAAGGGTTCGCACAATACGGGCGGACTGCCCAGGGGTGATACCAAAGGGCTGCAGAAAAAGACTCACGTTTCTGTGGACAGTATGCTCAGCCCAGGACTCCCGGATCCTCGCAAAGGTCTTCTTGCCAAGTCCTTCGACTTCAAGCAGGCGCTCTGGATTGGTATCAAGGACGTGTATGGTCTCCTCACCAAAGGTATTGGCTATGCGCTCAGCAAGTTTCTCCCCCATGCCCTGGATGACGCCACTTGTCAGATAGGCTCGTATGCCATCCATTGTTGTTGGAAAAATTTCTTCTGAGCTGTCAAAAGCAAATTGATCCCCGTATTTTGGATGCTGCGCCCAATGGCCGCGTAAGCGAAGATGCATGCCTGGGATCGGGTCAACAAAGATGCCAACACAACGCACCTGCGTCCGCTTCTTTACGCTGCGTGTGCGGATCTTTTCCACAAGCACGCGGCTTTGAGCGTCAGGCAAGAGGGTTAAGACAACATAGCCGTTCTGTTTGTTTTCAAAAACAATGCGCTCAACTGTGCCTGAAAGGCATTCTTCTGTATCCAATGTCTCTGATTCTACCGTAGCTGCTGTATGTAAGGGCGAATTCATAGAGTCCCGGCCGTTTTTTGTGTTTCCTGCATAAGCAGGGCGTCGCAGAGGACAAGCGCGGTCATCGCTTTAAGGACAGGGACAATGCGCGGAATGGCCGAGAGATCATGCCGGCCCCCTATATGTATTGTTGTCGCCCGTCCAAGAGTGTCCACAGTCTTTTGCGGTCTAGGAATTGAGGCAATAGGCTTGACCGCACAGCGCAGCACAAGATCTTGCCCCGATGTGATGCCGCCCAAAATACCGCCTGCGTGATTTGAGGCGAAAGCGACAGTGCCTGGCAGATCTCCCGGCAGAAGAGCGTCGTTGTTCTCGCTTCCGCGCACATGGGCTGCCGCAAAACCATCGCCAATCTCAATCCCCTTCACGGCTCCGACACTCAGTAAGCCGTGGGCAAGCATTGCGGATATCTTATCAAAGACAGGCTCGCCAAGCCCTGCCGGAACACCGTGCGCCTCGATCTGCACAATGCCGCCCAAGGTATCGTGCGCGTATGTAGCCTCGCGCACGCACTCATCCCAGGCAGGAACAATGTCGTCGCATGCGGCAAAATAGGCTCTCCCCTGCGCGCCTTTGATATCATACTGCTCTTCTGGTGAGCCTATGCCGCCAAAAGAGATGGTTGCGGCATAGACGTGTATGCCCCGCAATGCCAGTATTTTCGCAGCAACCGCACCGCCAGCAACACGCGCGGCTGTCTCGCGCCCTGAGGCGCGGCCACCGCCGCGATAGTCGCGGATTCCGTATTTTTTGGCATACGTAAAATCCGCGTGCCCTGGCCTAAAGACAGAGGCGAGATCCCTGTAATCGGCAGAATGCTGATTTGTGTTCTTAATCTGGAAGGCTAAGGCTGTGCCTGTGGTTCGGCCCTCAAACACACCGGACTCAAGAAAAACGCGGTCCGCCTCCTTGCGCGCGCTTGAGACACCGCCTGCTCCAGGCTTTCGCAAATCGAGTTCTTTTTGTATGTCGGCCTCTGTGAGCGCAATCCCAGCAGGCACACCGTCGAGAATCCCCCCGAGCGAGGGGCCGTGCGATTCACCAAAGGTAGTCAAACGAAATAAATGTCCAAATGTATTTCCAGGCATGGGCTCTCCTCCCCAATCGAGAGTTGGAGATGCACTATGCCCGAAGTCCTTAATAAAGGCAAGCACAAAAGAAAAAGTGGCCTTCGGGTGAAGACCACTTTTCTAAAAAAACTAGCAGTGCGCCGCAGTGCGGAGCGCTTGTGCGGCATCTGTGCGCTCCCAGGTAAATTCAGGCAATTCCTTGCCAAAATGTCCGTAGCAGGCAGTCTTACGGTATATTGGCCGTTTGAGATCCAAGCGCTTGATAATATGATACGGCCGCAAATCAAAGACTTCGCGGACAGCGTCGGTTAAAACCTGATCGGGTATATCGCTTGTCCCATCCGAGGAGACAAGGACGCTCACAGGCTCGGCCATACCGATGCAGTAGGCAATCTGCACTTCGCACACAGGCGCGAGTCCCGCCGCAACAACATTTTTGGCTATATACCGCCCCATATAGGCGCCCGAGCGGTCGACCTTTGAGGGATCTTTGCCTGAAAAAGCGCCGCCTCCGTGGTGACCGCTGCCACCGTAGGTGTCCTGGATAATTTTCCGGCCTGTCAGACCGCAGTCGCCCATGGGCCCACCAACGACAAAACGGCCCGTCGTGTTCACAAAGATCTTGCAGTCTTTTTCATCGAAATACCCTGAGGGGCCAAGCACAGGCAGAATGACATGTTTCTTGACAGCCTGGATGACATCGTCGTGGGTCGCACTCGCCGCATGCTGGGTTGAGACAACAACATCGTGGATGCGCACAGGCTTGCCGTCCTGATATTCAAAGGAGACCTGCGTTTTTCCATCCGGCCGGAAAAAGTCGACAATGCCCTCTTTGCGCACCTTGGCAAGCTGCTGCGACAATTGATGCGCCCAATAAATCGGTGCCGGCATAAGCGTTTTTGTCTCTGAGCAGGCATAGCCAAACATCATCCCCTGGTCACCTGCGCCCTGCTCTTCCGGTGTTTCACGTGAAACGCCTTGCGCTATATCTGGAGACTGATGATCTATTGATGAAATGACAGCGCATGTCTGCCAGTCAAAGCCCATTTCTGAGCCGGTATAGCCGATATCCCGAATGGTCTCACGGACAACAGAGGGGAGATCGGCGTAGCCTTTTGTCGTAATCTCGCCCGCAATTACGGCCATGCCCGTTGTCACCATTGCCTCGCACGCGACATGGGCATCAGGATCCTGCTGCAAGAGGGTATCAAGCACAGCGTCTGAGATCTGGTCTGCGACTTTATCGGGGTGTCCTTCAGTAACAGATTCAGAAGTAAAAAAGTATTTCCCTTTTGGAAGCATGGAACCTCCTTACGATTCGGCTGAAAGTTGAATATTGTCGATTAACCGGGCTCGACCAAGACGCACGGCACAGGCGAGCAGGGCATTATCGTCTATCGTTTCAAGGACAGTCAGACTCTCCTTGTCGACGACCGTTAAATAATCGAGACGGCCCAATGGAATCTCGCGTGCCCAAAAGGCGAGGACCTGATCGCGCAGGCGGGCAGCACTCTTTTCCCCTGATTGAACAAGCTTGCGCGCAAGCTGCAAGCCCTCATAGATCTTGGGGGCCTGACTTCTCTCCTCTTTTGTCAAATAGAGATTGCGGGAGGAGAGGGCAAGCCCATCGCTTTCCCGAACTGTCGGGCGGGTGTGTAGGTGTATGGGGATATTCAGATCGCGCACCATACGCTTCAAAATAGCTTGCTGCTGCCAGTCTTTCTGCCCGAAGACTGCGTGATCGGCCAGACTTATAGCAAAGAGCTTCAAAACGACGGTGCATACGCCGCGAAAATGAAGAGGACGGGATTGTCCACAAAGTACCTTTGCCATTTCTGGCACTTCAACCCATGTCGCGTGATCCGCGAAAAACATGGACTCAGGCTTTGGCATAAAGAGAAGGTCTACGCCATGCTGTCTGCAGATTTCTGCATCGCGCTCTTCGTCTCTCGGATAGCTTGCGAGATCCTCGCCTGGACCGAACTGCGTCGGATTGACAAAAAGACTCACAACAAGCTTGTCCGCCATCGTGCGCCCAGCATCCATAAGATCCTCGTGTCCGGCATGGTAGTAGCCCATGGTGGGCACAAGGGCAATGGATTGTCCCTGAGCGTGCCAGCTTTTGCACAGTTCTGTGACTTCGTGTGGTGTGTTGAGTATTTGCATATCAAGATATAGTGATATTGTTCGGACTATGAATACAGGGAAATTCCTGTTTTGTAAAGCGGCCAAGGAAAAAAGCAGAAGCCAAGAAATATCGCCTGGTCTCTCCCCCTTTGCTCAAACAAAGCGCAATGAAAAAGGTGGAAAAGAGGACCTTTTCCACCTTTGCCGATATCTTAAAAAAAACTATTCCTCAGCTGCGAGCTGGATTCGATTGTAGCCGACAACTGTGATTGTGTCGTTGATCTTCTTGGCCGTCTCCTTCACGATCTCAGAGACACTTTTCTTCTCTTCTCTGATGTAGGGCTGGTCAAGAAGGCAAACGGACTTTTTGAACTTCGCAACCGCGCCGTCGGCAATCTTTTCAACGATATTGTCCGGCTTGCCTTCCGCGCGCGCTTTTTCGACATAGACCTGCCGCTCGCGCTCAATTGCCTTGGGATCAACGCCGTCTGCGGTGACAGCCATCGGGCTTGTTGCTGCGACCTGCATGGCAAGCTCGCGTAAGAGATTGGCAACAGGCTCGCTCTTTGCGTTTTCAGCCTTGCCAACCTGTGCCCAAACAAGGACACCGATCTTGCCGTTCGCATGCACATAGTGGCCTATCGCCTCGTTCGGAGAGCTTGCGGCATGGCGGACAAAGGCGCCGACCTTCATATTCTCCCCAACCGTCGCAATAAGCTGGGTCACGCTGTCGCCCAAGAGTTCCGCAAGAGCACCTGCGTCCGCAGGATTTTTTGTGAGAACCGTCTCAGCAATGCTTTTTGCCATATCCTGGAATTTGTCGCCGCGTGCGACGAAATCCGTCTCGCAGTAGAGAGAGCTTAGGGCGGCTACGCTTGCGTCGCTATTTTGAGCGTAGGTCACAAGCCCTTCGGCTGTCGCGCGACCGGATTTTTTCTCAGCCTTGGCCATGCCTTTCTGACGGAGCCAGTCTATCGCCTTTTGCTGATCGCCCTCGACGGCTGCGAGGGCTTTTTTACAGTCCATCATGCCCGCGCCTGTTTTCTCGCGCAGTTCCTTCACCATCTGTGCCGTAATAGCAGCCATGTATATATCCTTTCCTCGTGAGATAAAAACCGCAAGTGGCCTAGTTGGCCTCCTCCTCTTTCACATCCTCACCCTTCATCATTTCCTCTTCAACGCTCACCCCATCCTTATTGATGGCCTCACCCTCAAGGCAGGCCTCGGCAAAAGAGGCGACAAAGAGCTTGATTGCACGGATAGCGTCGTCGTTACCGGGAATGATGTAGTCGATGTTGTCGGGATCGCAATTGGTGTCAGTGATGGCAACAATCGGAATGCCGAGTTTGCGGCATTCACGAACGGCAATATCTTCGCGGTTGGGATCAATGATGAAAGCGAGCTGCGGCAGACGTTCCATGTTCTTTATGCCGCCAAGCGTCTCCTCAAGCTTCGCCCTTTCGCGCTCGCGCAAAAGCACTTCCTTCTTCTGGTACTTATTGATGCTGCCGTCGGCGAACATGGACTCAAGCTTCTTCAGACGCTCGATGCTCTTCTGAATGGTGACAAAATTTGTCAGCGTGCCGCCCATCCAGCGGTTTGCAACGTAGTACTGCCCAGCGCGGGCTGCCTCGGCGGCTATTGTCTCCTGAGCCTGACGCTTTGTGCCGATGAACAGAATCTTTCCGCCCTTGGCAACTGTGTCCACAACGGCGTCATAGGCCTTGCGAAAGAGCTTTACGGTCTGCTGGAGATCAATAATATGAATCCCGTTGCGGGCGCCAAAAATAAAGGGGCGCATTTTGGGATTCCAGCGTCTGGTCTGGTGACCAAAATGAACGCCCGTCTCCAGCATCTGCTTCATAGTGACGTAAGCCATGTGTTCCTCCAATGGGTTACACCGCCATTGCGCCGTACAAAAACACCCAAGAGGTGATGCGCAATGTGTGAAGTCGTGAAAAGAGAGGAGATGATACACAATATACAGTAAATTGCAAGCAAAACTCTCAACTGCATACTGGCTTTGCTCAACTTCGTGTGCCGGATCGGCCCTGTTTCGATGCGAAGTCCTATGCCTTTCGCCTCCAAGCCCTTTGAGAATACCAAGGACTCGACCGCAGGTTTTTCGCCGAAAGCCAAGGACGCCAAGGAGGCCCAAATCTCTCCGCTATGGGAAGAATCACTGTGCCGTTGGCTATACCAAAAAGACACGTGCCATACAGGACGCCTCTCCCAAAAAAACTTTTGTGTGACGCTCCCCTTTGGCCTGCGCAGTGTTCCGTTTTTCCTTAGGCCCCCATGACAAGCGATCGCAATTGCGAGGGCCGAGTACAGCGCACTTCGTCGCACGGACGTTAGACGGTTCGCAAGAAAAAAAAGCCTTTTATGGAGTTTTGGCGGTCAATTTTTCCTAAAGAGCAAGGGGAAAAAGTCCAGGCCTTTGCAATACACCTAGACTGCCAAAGCACGCGAGGCTTGCGCCCCCTGGATCATGAACGTATACTCGTACCAATCGTCCTTCGGAAATCATCGTGCGCAAGGATAAAAAGGGGAGGCCAAAGGAAGCCTACGCACACCCGCGTCATCCAATAGCCCGCAAGGCCGGCGCAAAGATAAACGGCAAAAAAGCAGAGTACACAATGCCATTCTCTGCATCCACCAAGTTTCTGCAGGTCAATTTCCGATTTTCCCAAGACAAACAATGACAATTGGCCGAAATGGCCCGAACAGAGTTCACTTCGTGTCAAAGGAAGAATCACTGTGATATACTCGCATACAGAAAAAAACTGACATTTTTGCAAACGAGAGTACCTCCTCAAGTCCGGTATTTTCAACTCTATGTAGCAACTTTTTTTCTGACCGTAGTATACCTAAGTCTCCTCGTACCGCAGTACCCCAGAGGCGTGACTTGCTGCCGCCTGTGCGTTGACTAAAGGGCTTCTTGTACTTGGGTATGCGAAAGCTCAGCACTGAGCCCTTGTCTTTTCAAAGCAAAGTGACAACTTCCGGCATGAATGACGCTCCGTGTGGCGGTTTTTTCATCCAAAGAGAGCGCTTTGTAGCTCAAGGCGTATTTTGCGCGAACAACCTCGAGGAGAAATAGGGCGCTCGCAAGTTGCGAGACCTTAATAGGCAAAACATTCCCTGCATGCGTGGTCGCTAATCGCGGAACACAAACGAGAATAGTGAGCAAAAAAAGTTCCTTCTACTATCTCTCTTAATCAGCGCTGGCCTTTTTCTTCTGGCCTTTTGAAGAGAAATTTATTTCCAATACACACACTACCACCAAACAATAGCCAACTCTGTATCTGACACAGTACTCAGAAGCCAAGATCATTGTTTCACATGAAACATTTTCAAGAAAAACAAAAAAAGGAAACTCATGAACGTCACAGGTTTTACGCTGCTCGATAGCCAGGAACTCAAAGAAGTAGGGGGAACAGCCTCTCTTTGGGAGCATGACGTCACAAAAGCCCAAATCCTTTCCATCAAAAACAGCGACGAGAATAAATGTTTTGGTGTCAATTTCAGAACACCTCCGGCCGATTCAACGGGTATTGCCCATATTATGGAGCATTCGGTCCTCTGCGGATCGAAACGCTACCCGGTTAAGGAACCCTTCGTCGAACTTTTGAAGGGCTCACTGCAGACCTTCTTAAATGCCTTCACCTTCCCAGACAAAACCTGCTATCCCGTAGCAAGCGCCAATCTCGCAGATTTTTACAATCTTATAGATGTCTACATCGACGCTGTTTTCCACCCACTGCTTAGCGAGTCGATCTTCCATCAGGAGGGCTGGCACATCGAAGCCGATGACGCAAGTGTGCCCTGGACCTACAAAGGCGTTGTGTTCAATGAAATGAAGGGGGTCTATTCCTCGCCGGACTCGATCCTCTCAGAGAAGACGCAGCAGGCACTCTTTCCCGACACGCTCTACCATTTTGATTCGGGCGGAGACCCAGAACATATTCCAAATCTCACCTACCAGGCCTTTATTGACTTTCATGAGCGCTACTACCATCCATCAAACGCCCGCTTCTTCTTCTGGGGAGACGATCCTGAAGAAAAACGCTTCGCAATCATAAAGGAGGCCCTTAAGGACTACACATACAGGGCGGTCGACTCAGCCATACCTCTGCAGGCGCATATCGCAAGTCCAGTGCGCCAAGAAATTCCCTATGCTGCACCCAATTCCAAGAAAAAATGCATGTTCACCCAAAGCTGGATGCTTGGGGAGCGCGGCGATGTCTCACTCGCCTTGCAGATGGAGATGCTTGCGCACATCCTTGAAGGCCTCCCAGGGAGTCCCCTGCACAGGGCGCTTATCACCTCACACCTTGGGGAAGAGACAACAGGCTGCGGCCTTGCGACCGACTTACGCCAAATGTACTATTCAACAGGACTGTCCGGCATAGCCCGCGAGGATATACCGAAAGCTGAAAGCCTGATTTTTGAGACGCTTACAGGGCTTGTCAAAGACGGCATCCCAGAGTCTGCTGTGGCTGCGGCCGTGAACACTGTTGAATTTGACCTGCGCGAGAGCAATACCGGCCGATTCCCCCGCGGCCTCGCAGCCATGATTCACGCTCTGTCAACCTGGCTCTACGACGAAAACCCACTGACCGCGCTCACCTGGGAGAAGCCGCTCGCAGCCATCAAAGAACGCATAGCGAAGGGAGAACGCCTTTTTGAAGAATGCATAGAGCGCTATTTCCTAAATAACAGCCACAAAGCAACTGTCATCCTCGTTCCAGATACGGAACTTGGCAAAGAACGCGAGGAGAAAGAGGCCGCCCGCGTTGCCGCCTTTAAAGCCAGCCAATCGGCGACTGAGCAAGAGGCGCTTGTTCAGGAAACGGCGCGTCTCAAAGAAGCGCAGATCCGCCCAGATTCGCCCGAAGCGCTTGCGACCATTCCGGCTCTCTCCATAGCGGACCTGCCAAAGAAAAACGCGATTATCCCCGAAGAGCGCACGCAAGGAGAGTTCACCTTCCTGGCCCACGACCAACCAACGGTCGGCATTGGCTATGTGAAAATTCTCTTCCCCCTGGACTATGTCCCAATAGACCTGGTCCCGCTTCTCCCCCTCTATGTGCGGACGCTCCTTGAAGTCGGCACAAAGAAGAGAGACTACATAGCCTTAGGCGACTCGATTGCCGCGACAACCGGTGGAATTCACCCGGCCCTGCTCTACGGATCCGCCATCGACGACGCAAGCTTTTTCCGCTACCTCACACTGTCCGGCAAAGCTGTCTACGATTCCCTGGATTCGCTTTTTGCTCTCTTCCACGAAATTCTCGTTGAACCGACGGTTGATTATGACCTCCTTGTCACGCGCATGGGGCAGATGATCCGCGAAATGCGCGCGCAATTAGAGGAGAGCGTTCAGGCGGCGGGCATAAGCATGGTCATCACGCGTCTTCTCTCCCGCTATTGCGAGCCGGGAGCCTATACGGAAAAAACCTCTGGAGTCACCTATCTTGAGACCATCCGCGAACACGAACGCCTCTTCGAAAAGGATCCCAAGCCCTTCCTTGACAATATCATGGCCTTGCGCTCCGCAATTATGAAAGGGCCGGATGTGCTTGTCAGCGCAACAGCAGAAGCCTCGGCACTCCCGGTAATTCACGAAAAAGCGGCGCAACTTATCAATGCTTTGCCGAAACGGGAAGAGAGAACAAAACACTCAGTCGAACGCTTTAGCCTCCCCAAGGCCGAGGCTCTTATTACGCAGTCCCGGATCAACTTTGTCGGCAAAAGCACAAATGTCTATACGAAGGGTTGGAAATACCACGGATCGGCAAGTGTCATTCTCCGCTCTCTGCGTATGGGCTATCTCTGGGAAAACGTCCGCGTGCGCGGCGGAGCCTACGGCGCGTTCGCAAGCCTTGACCGGATAAACGGCGTCCTCTCCTGCGTCTCCTACCGCGATCCAAACCCAGAAGAAACCCTTGCGGCCTACGACAACATGGCCCACTACCTGCACAATTTCACGCCAGATTCGGCTCAGCTCACCCAGGCAATTGTCGGCGCTGTCGGGGAACTCGACACCTACCTTCTGCCAAGCGCGAAAGGCTCAACCGCCCTAACCCGCAGCCTGGCCCACGACACAGATGAATTGCGTCAGACACTGCGCGATGAAATGCTCGCCACAACGCAAAAAGACTATAAAAACTTTGCCGAGGTCGTCGAACTCCTTAAAGACGGCGATATCTGCGTACTCGGCGGCCAGGAAGCCAAAAAAGCGGCTGCCCGCGCCGGGTGGACCTGCACAAATATTTTCTAGACCAAGAGGCGGTTGTTGTGGACTCAAAGACGCTCTTCCTTGTTCTTGGCATGCACAGAAGCGGGACAAGCGCCGTCACGCGTGCACTTAGGACCCTGGGCATCGATATTGGCCAGCATACCCTGGCCCGCCGTGACAATCCGCGCGGCTTTTTCGAAAACCCAGATGTCGTGGATCTAAATACCGCGCTTCTCGCAAAAATGAGCTGCCAGTGGGATACAGTCAGACACCTCCCATCCGAGTCTTTCCGGGATCTTCTCGCATCCGATCTCTTTGCCAGGGCCTCCCGACTTATCGATACCCTGCCCAAAGACAGGAACACGGCAATCAAAGATCCCAGACTCTCGCGTCTTCTTCCCTTCTGGCGTCCACTCGTACAACACAAGAAGACAACAACCGCCTGCATCATAGTCGTGAGAAATCCTTCCGCCGTCGCAGCTTCCCTTTTTGTGCGCGACCGCATGCCGGAAGATCAAGCCCATGCCCTCTGGATACTCTATACAGCTGAGGCGATTTTGTTGAGCGCAGGTCTCCCCCGCATTCTCCTCTCCTACGATGCGCTCATGGATAATCCGAAACAGGAACTGCTGCGCCTTGCGCACGCATTCTCTCTTCCCCTGCTCCCAGACGAATTCAGACTGTTTCAAGAAAGTTTCCTCGATCAGAGTCTGCGCCACCATACAGAGAAGACGAGCAGGCGAGATCAGGCTGAGCGCCTCTACTCTGCCCTGACCCCACTCGTCCACACGCCCGATGCCCAAGGTCTTTTGACCCCGCGCATTGAGCGGGAACTCTATGCGGCTCTTGCGCATGCAGCGCCACAATAACCACAATGCGGGCTTACGGGAGATTGGGGGAGGACTTGGAATAGCTGACTCCCCTATCCCTTCCATTCCTGAGATCAGACGAGATACGAGAGACAGGGAGATGTACACCGAGAACTCAGACTTCAAACAGTGGCTTTTGAACCAGAACAAAGACTGCTCCTATTGCCTGCTTATTTCTGCCGATCCCGACGCGCTCGCCTCGGCTCTTGCCGTACGCGGACTTATACGGCGACGGGTGGGCCACGTTGCAATACGCTATATCAACGAGGTGACGCGGCCTGACAATCTCGCCATGATCCGCTATCTGCGCATTCCGGCGGAGCGCTTCGTGCCGGATGAGGCGTCGGGCTATTCGCATTTTGCCCTGATCGACTCCCAGCCAGGCCACAACCCCCTCTTCACAGCATACCGCTACTCTCTCATTATCGACCATCATCCCAAAAGCGACGTTTCAAACTATCTTGCAGAGGATGCCTACTGCGCAATCCAGCCCAAAATCGGGGCGACCTCGACGCTTATCACCCGCATCCTACGCTCCCTAAAAAAAAGACCCGGCCCGCTCCTTGCAACCGCTCTGCTCTATGGCATCCGAACCGATACAGCAGCCTTCGAGCGCTCTGGAGGCGAGGCGGATCTTTCGGCCTATCACTGGCTCTCAAAATATGCCAATATGGGACTTTTGCGCCGCATCTGCAGAAGCGAATACTTGCGCGCCTGGCTCCCCCTCTTCTCCCGCGCCTTCCGCTCCCTCCGCGACTGCAAGGGAGGCGGGGCACACGCTTCTCTCAAAGATGTGTCCAGCGCCGATCTGCTCGTCTCAATCGCCGATTTCTTCACAAAGATTCACGGTCTGCGCTGGATTGCAGTGAGTGGCGCTGTCGGCAAAAACGTTGTGGTCATATTCCGCAGCGACGGCACCCGCGATGTCGGCGCCATGGCGCAAGCCTGCTTTGCGGGTCTTGGCCAGGGCGGAGGCCACAAAAATCTCGCCCGCGCTGAATTTCCCTTAAGCCAAGTTGACGAGTCCATGAGCGCGGCCGATTTTGTCTACAAAAAACTCAGTGCGTATACACAGCGCCCAATGCGCGCTGCCGACAAAAAAACTTGACGATCCGGCAAGATTGAGCTAGGAATGCAAATATCTTTCTGGCAAGTATCATTCTGGCAAATATCTTTCCGAAAGGACAAAGCATCATGATCACACAGACAAACCACAGCGCATACACTTCCTATACGCGATTTTATTTTGCGTATTCTTTTTTGCTGCCCTGTGGTCACTGGGTGTCATGACGCATGTCTGACGCTTTCTCTTTGGCCACAGGTATATACCTGTGGCTTTTTTTTTCACCAAAGGAGTTCTCCCCATGTACCTCGGCAAAAAAATCCGTCTGGAACGGATCGTGAAACGGAACAACGGCCGCACAATCATTGTCCCTATGGATCACGGTGTGAGCATGGGACGCGTTGAGGGCCTCATCAATATGCGCGAAACAGTGAGCGACCTTGCCGAAGGCGGCGCTGATGCAGTCCTTATGCATAAAGGTCTTGTCCGCTGCGGCTACCGCAGCACAGGCACAGATGTCGGATTAATCATCCATCTCTCCGCCTCGACCGAACTCTCCCCGAATCCCAACAGAAAAACCCTCGTGGGCACTGTCGAAGAGGCGATCAAACACGGTGCGGACGCAGTCTCAATCCACATTAATATCGGCGCCGAAAATGAGGCGGAAATGCTCGCCGACGCGGGGCACATCGCCGGAGTCTGCGACGACTGGGGAATGCCGCTTCTCACCATGGTCTATGCCCGTGGCCCGAAAATAGAGAACAGCTACGATCCGAAGCTCATTGCCCACTGCGCGCGCATAGGCGTGGAACTCGGCGCAGACATCGTAAAGATCGCCTATACGGGCGAAATAGAGAGCTTTTCTAGGGCTATCGAAGGCTCAAGCGTCCCTGTCGTCATCGCAGGCGGCCCGCGCATGAACTCAACCCGCGACGTGTTGCAGATGGTTCACGATTCGCTGCTTGCAGGAGGCGCAGGCATTTCAATTGGCCGCAATGTCTTCCAGCACCCCAACCGTCCAGCCCTGGTCAGAGCGCTGCGCGCGCTTGTCCACGAAAACGCGGATGTCGAACACGCCATGCAAATTGTCGGGGAATAAACTATGGCACGGCTCTATTACAAAAGCGAGCCCTACGACAAGAATGCGATCACTCTGGCCCTCGAGTCTGGGGTTGACGGCATCTTCGTTGCGCGGGAACATGCCGAGAGCGTTAGGCGCCTGGCTCGCTGCCAGGTCTTTGCGCTTGAGGACACGCACTCAATTGCACTCACAGAAAAGAAAGACGAAGAAGAGGCCGTATCCCATCTAAAAAACGGAGAGACAACTGTCATTTGCGCAGGCTGGGAAGTCATCCCGATCGAAAATCTCCTCGCCCAAAGCGACAATGTCTTAGTCGAAGTGCGCAACGCAGAAGAAGCAACGCTTGCTTGCGGCATCCTTGAGCGCGGCGTCTTTGGCATAGTTATTGGAGAGGAGGCTCTTCCGGCAATTAAGCGCATTGTCGCAGAATGCCGGACTGCCCAAAAAACCGAACAGCTCATTGAGGCCAGAATCACAAAAATCGCACAGGCCGGCCTTGGCCACAGGGTCTGCGTCGACACGCTCTCCATGCTCAATCGTGGAGAGGGCATGCTTGTCGGCAATTCCAGCGCCTTTACCTTTCTTGTCCACGCAGAAACTGAGAAAAACGAATATGTGGCGGCCCGCCCCTTCCGCATCAATGCCGGCGGCGTCCACGCCTACACGCGCCTTATGGGCGACACAACACGCTATTTATGCGAGCTTTCGGCAGGACGCGAGATTCTTATTGTCAATGCGGACGGAAAAACAAAGCTCGCAACTGTCGGCCGGGTCAAGATTGAAATTAGGCCCATGCTCTTAATTGAAGCCGAGGCAGAAACTGAACAGGGAGTAGTCAAAGGCGGCATCTTCCTCCAAAACGCCGAAACCATACGCTTAACCCAAGCAGGCGGAAATCCAGTGAGCGTTGTCAGCCTCGCGAAGGGCGACACCGTCCTCTGCCGCACGGACGCTCCAGGTCGCCATTTCGGAATGCGCGTCGACGAAGCGATACAAGAGGTCTGAGCATGGATGCGGACACAAAGAACGATCGCCTCTCGCACATTCGCGCAGAAATCGACCAGGTTGATAGCGAACTTCTCGCTCTTCTAAACCGCCGGGCTGCCTTAAGCCGCGAGGTGGGCAAAATAAAGGCAGGGGAACTTGGGCCAATCTTCAAGCCTCTGCGCGAACACGACCTTTTAAACAGCCTTGCGCGCAGAAACGAGGGGATTCTTCCAGAAGAGCATATGCGTTCGATCTGGCGCGAAATACTCTCTTCATCAAGGGCTCTCCAGCGTCCCCAAGATGTGGCCTACCTTGGTCCAGAAGGCACCTTTTCCTTCTTTGCGGGCCTCGAATATTTAGGAAGCTCCGCAATCTTCCATCCCTGCAGAGATATTGCCGAAATTTTTGAAATGGTGCATGAAAGTAAGTGCGAACTCGGCATTGTGCCTCTTGAAAACTCCCTTCAGGGAACAGTCGGCGCAAGTTTTGATCTCTTTCTCAAATTTCCAATGCGCATACAGGCAGAACTCTTCTCGCGCATCTCCCACTGTTTTCTGACACGCGCCCACGACTTCTCCTCCATCTCGACAATTTATTCGCACCCCCAGCCCCTCGCTCAGTGCAGCATCTGGCTGCGCACGCATCTGCCAAACGCCTCTTTGATCCCCGTCGAATCGACGGCAAGTGCAGCCCGAAGAGCCTCAGAGTCCGATTCGTCTGCTGCCATAGGACACAGTGGGCTCTCTGTCCGCTACGGCCTCTCTATTCTCGCAAGCCGCATAGAAGATGAACCGGGCAACTGGACGCGCTTTGTCGTCATTGCCCGACCGGCGCAGCAAGCACAAAGGACATCGGGTGAAAAAAAGGCAGAGAAGACCTCTGTTCTCTTCACCCTAAAAGACAGACCGGGGGCTCTCTCAAGAGTTCTCGATTGCCTTGCAAAAAACAATATCAATATGCGCAAACTCGAGTCCCGCCCGATAAAGAGCGAGACATGGAAATATGTTTTTTTTGCCGATGTCGAATGCGATCTCGAAGCAAAAGAGTATGCACCGCTTGTGCAGTCACTGAAAGAAGCGTGCAGCAGCTTCCGCATTCTCGGAAGCTACTGCATAGGCCCGCAGCTTGACAGAACGTGTTCCGATGCAGACAGTTTGGACATAGCCTAGCCAAAAAAGCCCATACACGCACGCTTTCATTCCGCAAGGAATGAAAGCGGCTCTCTTGTAAGCCCGAATAGGTGAACAGCAATGACACAAACAGACGCGATCTCAATCAATATTCCAGGCTCAAAATCTCTCTCCCACCGCTATCTTATAGGCGCAGCCCTCGCTTCCGGCCGATCAACCATTATGAACTGCCAAAAAAGCAGCGATGTGCAGGTCACCCGATCCCTTCTGACCAAACTGGGCGCCCGCATTCTGGAAGAGGATGACACAACCCTCGTAGTCGAAGGCATTGCCGGCAATGTCCGAGGAGGGGAAGGAAGTCCCATGGACTGCGATGTCGGCGAATCAGGGACAAGCTGTCGACTGCTTGCAGCCGTCTTCGCGGCCGGAAACGGCCTCTTCCGCGTCTTCGGAAAAGGACGCATGCACAAGCGCCCGATAGAAGAACTCTGCGCAGCCCTGACGCGTCTTGGAGCCGGGATTGTCTACACGGAAACAAGCGGGAATCCTCCCTTTCTCCTGCAGGCGCGCGGTTTAAATCCCGATCTGGTCAAAGGCGAACTCGCAGTCGGCATGGACGCCTCAAGCCAGTACTTTTCAGGACTCCTTCTCGCTTCCCCTCTCTGCCCAAGCCCCCTGTCCCTGGAACTTGGCGGAACAAAAGCGGTCTCCTGGCCCTATGTCGGCCTAACCTTGCAGTGCCTGCACGATTTCGGCATTTCCTTTACCGTCGAAACACGCAAACACGACAAAGACGCCTGGTCCGTGCTTGAAGAGGGCAACTGGCGCGAGGTCGCCCTTGTCAAACCAGGGTGCCTGCGCATAACCGTGACCCCGGCTCCCTACCGCGCGGGGACCTTCACCCTTGAGGGGGACTGGTCGAATGCCTCCTACTTCCTTGCGGCCGGAGCCCTCGGCAAACGTCCGGTACACGTTTGCGGGCTTTCGGAAAGCTCTCTCCAGGGCGATCGCATTTTCCTCGAAATCCTCGCGAAAATGGGCGCGCATTTCGAATACGACGCAAGCGGTGTGACGGTCTTCCCCTCGGAACTCCACGGCGTTGATCTCGATATGGGCAGCTGTCCAGATCTTGTCCAGACTGTGAGCGTTCTCGCCGCTTTCGCCCAGGGGTCGACGCGCATCCACAATGTAGCCCATCTCCGCTTCAAGGAGACCGACCGCCTTGCCGCGCCCTGTCTTGAGCTAAAAAAAATCGGCGTTGTCATCGACACGCTCTCAGACGGCCTGCTGATCAGCGGAAGGGGAGGCAAGAGCCACACCAAACGCGGCGCGTCCTCTTTGCCGACACTTCCTGAGGGAACATGTTTTAGCGCCCACAACGATCACCGCATGGCCATGTCGCTTGCCATTCTCGACTGCGTCAATCCCGATCTCGCCGTGCAAAGCCATATCGACAATCCAAATGTTGTCGACAAATCCTTCCCGACCTTCTGGGAGAAGTGGCAATGCCTTCTCAAATAGCCCCGAGCATTTGTCTTATCGGCGGTTGCGGGCGCATGGGGCGCATGCTCACAGAGCGTGCTGCGAAAACACAGTATACGCTCACAAGCCTCGACAGACCCCTGACAGAAGAAAAAATACGGACAGGGACGGCGAATGCCGGCCTAGTCATCTTCTGTGTGCCCGCTCTTGCCCTTGAAGACGTGCTGCCCATGGTCTGCCGCACTCTTCCAGAAGACTGTATTGTGAGTGACATAACATCGGTGAAAGATCTGCCGATGCGCCTTATGGAAAAATGGTGGCCCGGCGCGGTTGTCGGGACACATCCTCTTTTTGGACCCAATCCTGAGAGCGATCAGGATCTGCCTGTCGCAATCACCCAAGGGGCGCGGGCAGACGAAAAGGCTCTCCGCACAGTGGAAGACTTCATGGCAGCCCTGGGCTTCCGCTGTTTCCGCACAAGTTGTGAAGAACACGACAGCGCCATGGCACGCATACAGAACTTAAATTTTATCACAAATCTCGCCTATTTTGCCATGCTCGCCCAGCACAAGGAACTTCTCCCCTTTCTCACTCCCTCCTTCAAACGGCGCCTCAATGCGTCGAAAAAAATGCTGACCGAGGATGCGCCTATGTTCTCAGGCCTCTTTGAGGCCAATCCCCAAAGCCAGGAAGTTGTCCGGCAATTCCGCGCCATTCTCTCCCTTGCTGCCTCGGGCGATATCGGACTTTTGTGCGAAAAAGTGCAGTGGTGGTGGACAAAGGAAAATCCATAAGCACGCGCGAAAGCGTATCGTGGCTTTTACCTGCCTGCGCCTGTTGCGCAACCGATTTGTCATGGCAAATGCTTGCAAGTTGAGCCAGCATCTCTCACCGCCGAAAAAGGCGTTTCATGCAGCGTACAGTACTGGCTTCTCTAAGTCCGTGTATACGAAGATGGTGAGCCACGTCGTACACCATAATTCTGCGTAAAAAGTTACACACGAACTTGGGTGAGCCAGTACTCGGGAATGCATAGTGCGCTTAAAAAAAAGTTGCCACATGGAGCTAAAAATACCAGACTCGAGTGCTGACTCCTGTTCCAGTTTGTTTCTGGCTAAAGTATACAAGTACTACCTTCTCTAAGTCCGTGTTGTAAAAATATGGTGGGTCCCCCTACGCTGCAAAGTCTGTAGAACGTATACGATACACTCGAACTTGGCTATGCCAGTACTAGAACAAGGGACTTCGTAGCCAAACAGCATTCTTCCTTGAGTACAGACTGTCGATCGGGAAGAGTGGAAAATACTCGGACAGCAGTGCAGCCAGGGAACACCTGGCATGCGCTACAGAAAGAAGCACTATGCCGCAGCGTTGAGCGTTCTCGAGAACTTGCCACGTATATGCCGGTTGATTGCGGGGCTTAGGCACTCAATTGCAATCAACTTCTCAACTTGGAAGACTATCTCTCACTCGCAAAACGGCAACTTCGCACGACAAAAAAAATGAAGCATTGCGCATCTCTCCATGGTTGCCGCGCTGTACAAAAAGCGCCACAAAGCCTGTGTGCGCCTGTATACGAGCGAGTGAGGTGCGACGCGCCAGTTGGGTACGCGAGGCCTGCAAAGAGTCAATCGACAGAGGCTCCCCTTAGGTCTAGCGGAAAACCAGTATGCAGGCTTCATTGCATAGCAAACAATAGAGGGTATACAAACCAAAAAATGAGGAGTCCGTATGGTGTGTGACAGTTTCATAAGCGGGCCACGCAATACTGCGTATGACGATGCCTACATAACCTTGCTGCGCACGTGCCCAAGGCTCATCATACCTGTGATTAATCACCTGTTTGGCATGTCGTACACTGGCTCAGAAGAAATCATCTTCACTCCGAATGAACGAACAAGCACGCAAGGCGACGACGTAGAGAAGCATGTGGCAAATGCCAGTTTCTTTGTTATAACCACTGAGAGAAAGGATCGATACTACATTGACTGTGAGACGAATCCTAATCACAATCTTGAACGCCGTATGCTTGCGCGTAGTTTTAAGGTAGCGCTAAAGGATAGACGACAGGAAGGATTTATACTCCAGCCAGAAATGAACTGACTTTTTTGCGAATGGGAGGCAGCATAGCGTTAGGTATTGTTCAATTCCAAGTGGCAATTTTTTTTCTGCCCGCAGTATAGCTGCATCCTGCCTCTTCCTCAGGCTGCAGTGATTGTCTTGCGCCACAGAAAGACAACGCCAGACACCCTCCGCACTCAACTGATAGAGTCTCTAGATGCTCTCGATCACCATATGCCTGTCCTCAAGGTGCAAGAGTTTAGCGTTGAAGAAATCTTCCGCAGGAAATTGCTCTTTCTCCTGCCTTTCGTTATATTTTCATATGAAAAGATGTTTACCATATACGAAAATAATGATGCAAAACGCGAGAAACTCACCAATATATACAAGACTATTCATGGAAAACTAAACGATTTGGAAGAGAAAGAAGAGCTGAGTACATTTGAGAAAAAAACAATTTGCGCCATGTCTTTGCATGTGCTGTCGCTCATAGCGAAAAGCCACCCAAAAGTAAAAAAATCAGTGGAGGATACTATGAACGGAAAAATCCTCGACTACGAGGCAAAGAGAATTTTTGACGAAGGGCGTACTGTAGAACGAGAGGAGCAAAAAAAGCTCTTGAGACTTCAACAAAGAAACAGGCAGAAGCTATGCTTCTCGACAAGATGGACTTTGCCCTGATACAAAAATATACGAATCTTTCTTTGGAGCAAATTAAAGAATTAGCACAGGGACTGGGAATGCTCTAGGACCTGGCCACCCCTGTTCAGCCTGGTCGATTTGCGCCCAGTCAGGCAGGTACGTTTTTCTTGGTCGTCGCCCGAAAACTTGCGTTCCTTGGCAGATGTATCCACGAAGAAACAATTTGTACCACGTCTGTGAGTTAGTATATCGCGAGTTAGTATATATTGACTGGCAAGAACTGCATGAAAAGCGGAAGTGAACTACTGTGACCTAAGATCAAAAAAAATCCCGTGTGTGCGGATTGGCATACTATCACTCAAGCTCTCGATCCACAAAGAACCAGTCTTTTCAATCGTTCTACAGTTTCGTGGCATCCTTGTTTCCTTTTAGCATAGAGCTACTGACATAATCCAAGATGCTCTGCATCGCAAGGATTTCAGCTTCAAATCGCAGGGATTGAACGATATTATTGTAATCCGTACACGTGGAAACTTTTTACACACGGCCTTAGAGAAGCCGGTACGAGAGGAACGTCAAGGGATGGGATGGTCACTGTATGACGATTTTGCCCAATTTTAGGAACACACAGAAAAAACATGAGAAATTAAAAATTTAGAGTCTTCGTAGCGCTACAGATCAGCCTTATGATAACTCACAAAAAATATAGAAAAAAAGTTGCAAATCGTATGCCTTCTATTTGATAAATAGAAAGAATAGCATTCTTAGAGCAGCACATCCACTTTCAAAAAATAAAGGGACATTACATCATTTTAGAGTCAAAAAACTTTATAGAGCATAAAGAGAATGTCAATACGACAATTTTTATGCTTTTGAGACACTTGACACGCACAATTAGAATTCGGGAAGTTGTTAAGCACAGTGAGAGTATCCGGCCTCTTGCAATCGACCAGTAAAATCGTAATAATGAGAGGAAAGAACTGCCAAGCGAAGCGGGTGATCCGCTAATACAAGCCGCGTTCTGCGTGTACCGTCGCAAACGATGGAAAGAAACCAGCACAATGCGCACGGGACAAGCAGGAAAAAGACCTGTATTTCGGGCTCTGTTCCCGGTTTCAGGTCGCACGCCCTTTATACCCAGCTGCTACTGATTTTCCTTGGGAAGCGGAGACAAGCGGCTTCAATTGGTAGGCGCAGGGCTCACTGTGTCACGGGAACAATAGTCCCACGAGAAACAAACTGACATTTTTAAGTCCAGCACTGAGTCTCGTATTGTCAACTCCACGTAGCAACTTTTTTTATATACTCAGCCTCATAAGGATTTTCCCCTAGGTGGAAATGTCAGCGTGTAACTCTAAGCGTCCTGCGGAAAATTACTGTGCGGTCGAGTATATGCGCGGTATAGGAAGGGCAAACCGCGCCCTTTGCCGGCTCCCTTAGAAGCGTCACGGTGAAACGACTTAAGATGGCGGCATTTGCCACGGCCTATAGGTTTGGCGCAAGCAAGTGACGGACTCAAACGGGATGTCAGCATGAAATCCTTCGAAGAACCCATTTCCCGGCTTAAAAACCGGGGTACGCATGTCGAAAGAATTTGATGAAAAAAACCGACGCCATTGTTCTCTTCTCTGGGGGCCTTGACAGCATACTTTGCGCCAAAATGCTTTTGGCACAGAATCTCTCTGTCCTCTGCCTCCACTTCTCCTCCCCCTTTTTCGGCAATCCCGAAAAAATTCCCCTGTGGGAGGAGCGCTACGGCCTCTCTATTGAACACAAGGACGTAAGCAAAGCCTTTGTACAAATTCTCAAAAAACCGCGCTTTGGCTACGGAAAACGCTTAAATCCCTGTGTCGACTGCAAAATACTCCTACTTGCAAGCGCAAGGGCCGTCCTGGAAGAAAAAGGAGCGAGTATTCTTGCAACGGGCGAAGTTCTAGGCCAACGTCCCATGTCGCAGCGCAGCGACTGCCTAAACCGTATAGCTCGCGAAGCCAATGTGACAGATGTCCTTCTGAGACCACTTTCGGCCCAGCTTCTCCCTGAGACGCGCTTTGAAAAACAGGGACTCATTGACCGCTCCCGCCTGGCCGGTATTGCCGGACGGGGCAGATCACAGCAATTGCGCCTAGCCCACGACTTTGGCATAGACGATATCCCCATGCCAAACGGCGGCTGCTCCTTAACTGAAGAAGAAAACGCGCGGCGCTACTGGCCAGTACTCACCCTGGAACCCCATGCAGGACCGCTCGATTTTCTTCTGACCCACGCAGGCAGACAGTTCTGGCAGAAGAGAGACGGACAGTCCTTCTGGCTCACCATCGGACGCCATGAGCGCGATAATGCAAAGCTTCAAAACAGCATGCAGGAGGACGACGCTCTTCTCTCCTTCCCGGCTATTCCAAGCCCTCTTGCCATAGCAAGACACGGCGCAAGCTGGCCAAAAGAGTGCCTGCTCTCAGGCGCAAGCCTGGCACTTTCCTACGCTGTCCGGGCAATAGCCCAGAACCCAATCCAGACAGTGCGCGTCCTCACGCGAGATGGCGCGTGGGAAACTTCCTGCACGGCTGATAGAGGCGGAGAGTGGACACTGCCCCCATGGGAAAGCGTCTCTTGTGAACTGCACAAATTAAAGAAAACAAACAGTGAGGCAAGCTAGGTGGACAGTCATATAGCTGTTTTTGGTGCCGAAACCGCGCTCGGCCGGGAAATTGTGAACATCGCAGCCGAAAAAGGCATAGACCGCGCGCACATGCACGCTCTGTGTGACGATGCGGCGCTTGGCGACACCGTGCCCTACGGAACAAGCGATATCACGCTGCGACGCTATGACGATACTGAAGAAACCCGTGGCCTTCTCGCAAACTGCCACGTGGCTTTTTTTTGCCTGCCCGAGGCGTCTGCAAAGCGTTTTGTTCCGCTTGCCATACAAGCCGACTGCCTTGCCATTGACACATCCCGCGCATACCGCCTTGACCCTCGCGCCCGACTTCTTGGCCCAGATCGCACAGGCGAGGCAATTATTCTCCATGAAGGCCTCATAGCGCTCCCAGGTAGCACTGCCATGGCACTTGCAACGGCCCTCCTCCCTCTCCATGAGGAAGCCGGGATCACGCGCCTACTTGTGACAAGCCTTGAATCTGTTTCTGGAGCGGGCCTTGTGGGCGTTCAGGCACTCGAAAAAGAAATTGGCGATCTCTTCTCCATGGGTGAAACAGAATCCTATACCTTCAAAAGACAGATTGCCTTCAATGTGCTTCCCGAGACTTCCAATTTCACAACTAACGATGCGACGCGCGACGAAGAAGACCTTGCCAAGGAAGTGCCCCTTCTCCTTGAAGACACAAAAATCGCTCTCCACGCAACCCGTGTCCGCGTCCCTGTCTTCTACTGCCACTCGATTGCAGTTTCCCTGACAACAAAAAAAGCCCTGTCAGCAAAAAATTGCCGGGCCATACTCGCCCAACATCCAGACACCCTCCGCGTAGTCGACAATCCTCGGGAAAACATCTACCCTACGCCTCTGGATGTTGGCGGCACAGACAAGGTCCACGTTGGCCGCATACGCCAGGATACGACAGCGGAAAACACGCTGTCCCTTTGGATTGTTTTCGACAATCTCTACGGCAAGGCATACGCCGCAGTTGACTGCGCACTCAAGCTTATTGCAAGAAACCGACTTGGCACCAACCCAACGCTCCTTATGGAATAGGCCTAAAGAAAAGAGCTTCTCTGGCCAATAAAAATACGCTCCCTCCCCAAAGAGTATGCTCATGAGAATCAGTCTTTTTACCAAGATTTTTATTGCGTGGTCCGGCAGCTTGCATCCCCTTGAAAAAAGAAACTTGCCAGCATACTTCAAGAAAAACTTTAAATATTAGCTTGCAATCTTGGATACTCGCGCAAGAGGGGGCGGAAAACCTTGTGTAGACAAAAAGAAATTCTTTTCACAGAAAAACTCTTCTGAAAGGCAATAGTTTTTCTTTGAAGAGCGGGCCGTACGCTCTCCCACCTTGCTGCAAACTCATCTCAGATAGACGCTAGGAACAAAAAAAACATGGAAATACTTGACAGTGCAGCGTATCTCACAGCCCTTATGCGCGCAGAACGCCCAGGCAAGAGTGCGATTCTCGCTTTTTACGACCACAGAGTCGGCGCCATAGGAACAGATCCAGCACACCTTCTTATTCCCCTAGACGACCATATTTGCCACCGCGGCGACGGTCTCTTTGAAAGCCTCTGTTTTCGTGACGGACGCCTCTTTGTTCTTGACGCGCACCTAGAACGCCTGCAAAACGGCGCTCAGGCCCTAGGCATCACCCCGCCCTGCACGTTTAGCGAGATTGGCGAAATCGCAATAGCCGTCGCGCGGGCAAGCAAGCTCGCAAACGGGGATCTGCGCATCTTCCTTAGCCGCGGACCGGGCGGCTTCGGCGTGTCTCCTTCTGAATGCCCGCGCGCAGGGCTCTATGTTGTCGCGATACGCGCAAAAGAGCAGAGACCGGATCTCTACACAAAGGGGCTCACCGCCTTCACAAGTGCGATTCCCCCAAAGCAGGAATATCTTGCGCGCATCAAAAACACAAACTATCTTCCGAATGTTTTTATGGCCAAGGAGGCGGCCGACAAAGGGATGGATGTGGCGGTTAGCTTCGATGATCAGGGAATTTTAGGCGAAGCGGCAGTTGCAAACATCGCCCTTCTTGACTGCGAGGGGACCTTCGTCTGTCCTGAATTCTCCCGCATCCTCCCAGGAACGACACTACTCCACGCCATGCGCCTTGTCGCAAAGACGGGCAAGGTGGTGCAAAAGCCAATACGCCACGAGGATCTTTTTGCCGCAGACGAGGTCGTTCTCCTCACAAGCTCGACTCTTTGCGTCGGCGTCCGGTCCTTTGACGACAAACTGCTCGGCAGAGGCGATCATCTGGGAAAACCCGGTCCTTTTGCACATATGCTCAAAGACAAATTGTGGACAAGCTATTGCGAAAGCGGGATTCTTCTGTAAAACTACGCAGGGCCAACTTCCCCCAAAAGCGATTTCGTATGCTTTCATGATTCTTGGCCATACAAAGCCTGGGCGTGCTTCTTATCGTACAGTCAAATGCATCCCAAGCCGAATATGCGCCTTGGCGTGTTTCTCTCGAGATAATTGCCGCTGCCAATACATCTTCCGCCGCACAGGGCTGCGGCGGAGCGAAGCGTTACGTGTTCACGCCCAATTCTTGACACTCTTGCTAAAGGAGTCGCATGCTCTGCAGGATCTGCAAAAGGGAGGCCTGTGTTGCCTTAAAAAGCCACAATACTGCGTTCTGCTCCGACTGTTTCCTCCAATTTTTCTCCCGACAGGTTGAGCGGGGGATAGAAAAAGAGGGCCTTCTCACGCGCGACGACAAAATCCTCGTCGCCCTCTCAGGCGGCAAGGATTCACTCTCGCTTATGCTTGAGCTTTCGCGGCAGGGCTATGCTGTGACGGGTTTTCACCTCGATCTCGGTATCCCCAATTCGTCGGAAAAGGCGCGCGAGGCTGTCCAGGCTGTCTGTGAGAAGGAGAAACTCCCCCTTGTTGTCGAATCGCTTGCCACGCACGACCTGGCCATTCCCGATGTCGCAGCCCACATAAGGCGGCCTATCTGCTCCGCCTGCGGCACAATCAAACGCTATTTTTTCAACCGCAAAGCCGTAGAACTCGGCATGACGGTCCTTGCGACCGGACACAATCTAGACGACGAGGTCGCGCGCCTTCTAAGCAACACACTGCGCTGGGACAAGTCCTATCTCGCAAGCCAGGGGCCAAATTTGCCAGCGGAAAACGGTTTTGTCCGCAAAGTAAAACCCCTTTGGCGTCTTACTGAATTTGAAATTGCGAACTACGCATTTCTTCAGGGCATACACAATGTCTACACAACGTGTCCGTATTCGCACGGCGCGTCCTTTTCCGTGCTGAAGGGCCTTATGCAGCGGCTTGAAGAAAAAATGCCCGGCAGAAAAATTGATTTCTACCAGGGCTTTCTTGAGCGGGGGAGGCCGCATTTCACAGCGAACAAAGAAACTCCTCCGATTACACCCTGCCCTGCCTGCTCTTGCCCAAGTTCTGCGGAAGGACTGTGTTCAGTCTGCCGGATGAAGCAAAAAATTCAGGAAGAAAAAGCGCGCTGCGCTTCTGCCACTCAATAAAAAAAGGCAAAAAAAACCTGGGAGACACTGTCTTCCAGGTTTTTTTTGCCTTTGTACGTTATCCATTGGAAATATTGAGTTCCTCGACCTCGGAAAGCGAGGGGGTCTCAGCGGCTGAAAGACCGCATAAATCCCTCACAACAAGCATAAGCATATCAAAAGGCAAGGTGACGTCTGCTTTGCCATTATTGATCACACAGTTCTCTCCGTCGACAGAGAAACGAAATGCGTGATGCGACTTTGTACCTCCGACAGAACGCACAACGTAGTAGATCTGGTCGTTGCTGTCGGTCACATAGAGTTTCTGTTTGGTTAGCTGTTTGTGTTCCTCATCAAACCAAGAGCATTCCGAATACAGGCTGCCCCGAAACGTGATAACTTCCCCGTTATCCTGAGTCAGGCTGACCGATTCAAATTTCTTTTGCACGGTACTCTCCGTCGCTAAAATTGAGAAAAACGTACACGGTTGCGCTTGAGAACTCCCTAAAGTCCTGTTGCATAGGCCTCGTTCTCTCCGTTTGAAAGGCTTGTAATGGCGAAACACGAAATAGAATCGTTCGGCAGGCGCATTCTGCCGTTAAAGGACACCCCCCCCTTCAACCATGTACGTGCTGTGCAACGCCACAAGAGAACATAGAGGCGAGACCACGTTCACGTAAAAACGTTCGCTTTCGCGAAAGGGTGCAAGCACCCCCTGGTATCCATCTTTGCGCTGAACGCAGTTCACACACCGGGATCATTTACTCATACTGTATGCGGGGGTCGGCAATGCAAACACCGTCCCTCATTACGTTGAAACCACTTTATACAAAAGTTCGAACGATTGCAAGCAAAAAAATGAAAAAAAAGCATTCTTTACAATGCAAAAAAGAGAGTATTTCTATAATTTTTCTAGAAAAACTCTAGACTTACTTAAAAACACATTTAGTCTTATTTTATTTTATATATAGACATAATCATATCTATTGTAAAATACCACTTTTTATAAACGCCGCACTCACTCTGCATCAGCTTTTTTCACATACTTCGCATAGGCTTTTGCTACAGGTGAATTAGGATCCATCGTTAAGAGATGGGCACCTGTGAGCTTCACGCGTCCTTTTGGGGGGTCGGCTACAACCTTCTTTGGCGGAGTATAGCGATCGAGGCCCTCATGACCTTTTTTTTGGTCGACAAAGAGCTTGGTGAAAGTGTTTTCCCCAAGAAAAGCATTCACACTCTCCAGGATTTCCTCTTGTCGCATATAGATTTCCTGCGCTTCCATGGGATCGGAGCAGGCGACAATCAGCATTTTTTTGTCGTGCCCAACTGGTCTTGCAAGTTCCGCAAGCTCTGGGCCAAGTACGATAGACCACGACTCCCAAAGATGCGTGAGCTTATAATGGATGCGGCTTGGGTCCAGTGCGGAGACAAAGGACAGAAAGGAGACCGGAGACGACGAAAATCCCCGCCGCTCATCAGTCTGTTTTTTTTCCTTGCCTGCTCGCCTGGATGCAGGGGCCTTTTTTGCCATAGGTCACTCCTTGACCGTATCAAGAATATCAGATAGATATATCAGGAAAAATTGATATAGTCAGAAAGCAGTTTGCATTTGATCAAGAGGGAGACAAGCGCTATAGCTCAAGAGAAAATGGGTAAGGCCGCGCCGCTTCTTTCGTTTCTCTTAGCCAAGACGCGCCTATACAGGCCAATTGCTTTTCGGAAAACGCATTGCGCTTTGGTATCTCTTTGACTGAGAGAGGTTAGGCGCTCCCTCATACGAGAATCTGTTAACCGACCCTCGGGTATCCCATGCAACTGCTGCAGTTTAAAGCACTCGCGGACAGCACGCGACTGCGCCTCCTCCATCTTCTCTCAAGCCACGAGTTTTCTGTCAACGAACTTGTCCGCATCCTTACGATGGGGCAGTCGAGAATATCGAGGCATCTGAAGATTTTGACTGAGGCAGGTCTTCTTCGCTACCGCCGCGACGGACTCTGGATTTTCTACTCTGTGCCCAGCGAGGGCACAGAACACGATTTTCTCTCCGCCATAGCTCCCTATATTCAAAGCACCGACGAGATGAAGAGAGATGAAAAGGAGGCCTTGGCCGTCCTTGAAGAGCGCTACGAGCGTTCGCGCGAATTCTTCGATTCCATTGCAGAAAATTGGGATGATGTAAACCAGGAAATCCTGGGTGATTTTAATCTCCCTGAGGCAATCTGTCAGGAAATGCCGCCAAAGTGCGCGACAGCCGCTGACCTTGGCTGCGGCACAGGCACAGTCCTCGCAATGATGGCTGGCCTCTGCGAACAGAGCATCGGAATCGACAATTCCCATCGCATGCTCGAAATTTGCTCCCGCCGCTTCAAGACAGCTGACACAGGAAAAAAGCAGGTGTCCCTCAGGATAGGCGATCTCTCACATCTGCCGGTCCGCGATCAGGAACTCGACTTCGCCTGTATAAACCTTGTTCTCCATCATATCTCTGATCCCGAAGCTGTGCTGCATGAAATTCGCCGCGCTCTCAAAAGCGGTGGAACACTCGTTCTCAGCGATTTTTTGCAGCATAGCGACGAAACCATGCGCATCAGGTATGGCGATTTGCGGCTGGGCTTCAGCCCTGAAGAACTTGAAACATGGCTCGCGCGCGCGGGCTTCCGCATCGAAAAAAAACAGGCGCATCCCGTTCACAGAGATCTCACACTTCTTCTTATCTCTGCAACCGCGTGTTCTAAACCATCAAAACACCCTCCGGGCACAAGGAATTCTCATGGCAAAAGAACTGGATTTACACCTCCCGTATAAAGTCGCCGACTTGAAACTTGCTGACTTTGGCAAAAAAGAAATGCAGCTCTCAGAGCGCGAAATGCCGGGACTTATGGAGTGCATGCGCAAGTATAGCGGCGAGAAGCCGCTTGCTGGGCTTAAAATCGCAGGCTCCCTGCACATGACCATACAGACGGCCATGCTCATCCGAACCCTGCACGAACTCGGCGCCGATATACGGTGGGCTTCCTGCAATATTTTCTCAACGCAGGATCACGCGGCCGCAGCCATTGCGGATCTCGGCTACGCCTCCGTTTTTGCGTGGAAGGGCGAAAGCCTTGAAGACTACTGGTGGTGCACCGAAATGGCACTCACCTGGCCAGACGGAAGCGGGCCAGATCTGATTGTCGATGACGGAGGCGACGCGACGCTCTTTGTACACACAGGCTTTGCCGTTGAAAACGATCCCTCGCTCCTCGACAAAAAAGCGGACAACAGAGAATTCCAATGTGTCTTAGACCGTCTCGCTCTCCGCTATGCGCAAGACAAAACGCACTGGCACACAGTCGCCGGAAAAATACGCGGTGTCTCTGAGGAGACAACAACAGGCGTCCACAGACTCTACCAGATGGAGAAAGAAAACCGTCTTCTCTTCCCGGCCATCAATGTCAACGACTCTGTGACAAAGTCCAAGTTCGACAATCTCTACGGCTGCCGCGAATCGCTGGCCGACGGCATCAAACGCGCAACCGATATTATGGTTGCTGGAAAAGTGGTTGTTGTCATGGGCTACGGTGATGTTGGCAAGGGCTGCGCGCAGTCGATGCGCGGTTTCGGGGCCCGCGTCCTCATTACCGAGATCGATCCCATCTGCGCCCTGCAGGCTGCAATGGAAGGCTACGAAGTGACCACAGTCGAAGACGCGCTTCCGATTGGCGACATCTATGTCACCTGCACCGGCAATTACCACGTGATAACCGGCGAACACATGGAAAAGATGAAGGATGAGGCCATTGTCTGCAATATAGGCCATTTTGACAGTGAAATCGACATGTCCTACTTGGAGAAGACAGAAGGCGTAACCAAGATGCAGATTAAGCCGCAGGTCGACAAATGGACACTGAAATCCGGCCGCAGCATAATCGTTCTTGCCGAAGGTCGCCTTGTCAACCTCGGCTGCGCAACAGGTCACCCAAGCTTCGTTATGTCCAACAGTTTCACAAACCAGACGCTTGCTCAGATGAAACTCGCGAAGGAAAAGCTTGAGAAAAAGGTCTATACCCTGCCCAAGGAACTTGACGAGGAGGTTGCCCGCCTCCATCTCGGAAGACTTGGGGCCAAGCTCACAAAGTTGACTGAAGAGCAGGCCCGCTATATCGGCGTAAATGTGAACGGCCCCTACAAGCACGATCTCTACCGCTACTAAGAAAAATCCTCCGCGCGGGCGCGCGCAGCTTTCTGTCTTCGATCCGAGCAAAACAAAAGCACGCCCGCGCGCATAGGCTCACGTCCCTTGACGAGCTTGGGTAGTACGTGGCTAAAGAATGAAGATTTCTACGCTGCGAGTATATACTGGTGACGTGTGAAAACTTCCTTCCCAACAGCAAAGGAAGTGCGAGGTTTCGCTGCTAACGAGGACGAAACAAGTAAAAAGCCTGGGACTCCAGAAGGAGCGCCCCCCTACTGTGGCCAAGCCGCTGCTTCCCTCTCGACAGCGGGCCTATAAGGGGAGGGATCGCCCTTAGGAGTCCCTCTTTTTTGGCAAGGTGGACAATCGCGACACAGCTGCGTTATGCTATTGCGATTCTACAGCTTGATTGCAAGAAACTGGATGAGTGTATGGAATCACAGTGCGGGGCCATTGCAATCGACACCCAGAGGTTCTCTGTGCTTCGGGAAAAAAGGCTGTCAGCTTGCGAATTGCGCGCCTGTCGCCCCTTCTTGGGCAAATGGTGTCTATACTGCGGTCAGAAAAAAAATTGCCACTTGGATTTGCTCATGCAAGATTCAGAGCCGACTTGCGTCCTTAAAAAATGTCAGTTTGTTTCCGGCTTACATATACTTGAGTCGGAAACAAAAAATGTGTCTATGGTACTCTAAGATTCAAGGACAATGCAGGCTTGTAACTCAACAGTGACAACTTTTTTCCCGATCACAATACGCTGCCGCTCACATGTCGACGGTACTCCATTGTGCTCTAGTCGTTAGAGATAACTGGAAGAAAGCTGCAACGCGCTCTTCACAGTATACCCGTGCAGTTTACAAGCTCCAGAAGCGCACTAGCGCGATACTACGCTTTGATGAGCTATAGAAATAGAATATGTACTGCGCCCCCCCCGTTTACGCGTGGGCCGATTCTCCACTTTTTTAAAAGTCATTATTCACAGTACCTCTTGACAAGATTCTTCCAAAATTTCCCTTCTATCCGTAGAGACAACCATAGCAACCCTGTATATTTTTGTGATTCTGAGAATAGATACCTATATCTTTTTTGATATATCTTCTCGATCTCATTTTTCAAAGATATTTTTGGACTCTGCGCATGATCAGTTCCTTTAAATTCAGTAACCATACAAGTATTCTTTGTTGCTAGCTCAAGATCAGATGTTCCTTTAGCATTCTCATGTTTCTTATTTTTTTGTAGATAGAGTATTTGCAGTAATATTGCGTATAGTGTACCCCATATCTTGACCGATTATCTTTAAAAGATATTACTCAAAATAGGCACTCAATCAAAATCAAATTAAAAATATATACTAATTGTTTAGCGTTCTTTGAGTCGATATAAGAAACTATATCAATCATTTTTTGCTTGAAATTCTTAGAAGATATTAAATTGTTTTCCTCAATGCATAGCATCAATAATCTCTCTTCAATATCAGCATTCGTTAGAACTAAACGAACTGTTCCATCATATTTGTTCCGCAGAGTAAGATACCCAGTCTAATATAGCAACATTTCTTATGCTATATTATTTAATACTTTCTTGAAATTTTATTATTTTCTATATATATCTAGTATTATAATCTAAAAAAATCAAAATTATCTCTTATTTTAAGGTATTACAATTCAAGAAGTTGTTTACAATGAGAGAGCATCTGGCCTCACTGCCATAAACTCACCCTGTCTCCTAGATTGAAACTGCAGAATCGTCATAGTTTATAATAACAGATGGATTCAAAGCTGATTGAGACCAGTAAATTAAAAATCCATCTTGCGGACTAACGAAAAACTAAGTATTGACCAAGGATTAAGCAAAGCCACCTCGGAATTAATCGCAAATTGAAAGCCATTATAATACTGTTTTATTCTTTTAAAAATATCGTCTTCTAGCGTAGCCAGCATTGTTGCAACATTCTCAATATATTCATAAAAAACTTTTTAAATTCAGGGTTTAAGCTTATGTTATTTAAATTATTAAACACAGAAAAAAGAGATACATAGCTTACTCTAGCAACACCTGCAATAAACATAATTCAAGGAATTGTTGCATTCGATTTGGCTGGGACGCAAAAGATGTCCTTCAACACTCTGTTCAAATGGTCCTGCAAAAAAACTCTCAAATAAACTTCGCACGCTTCTTTATACCAAATACTCTTCGTCATCTGCTTTTCTTAAAGATATGGGAACAAGAGGCAGCTTTGACGATGCAACGCAAGTGTACAATACTCTGCAGTACGGAACGACGATTTGTAGAGACACAAACTTTTTTCCGCGCGTACAGAGCCAGACTCTCACGTAAGACAGACTTACAGAGAACAAAGCCTCTCCTTGTGAAAACACTCTGGCTCATCGGCATTCGCCGCCATAGAAAGGGGTGACTGAGCCCTTGCAATGCGTAGAAGGCATCCTGGGCAGTTTTCTCTAGCGTATATATGCTGCGCACTGTGAGTTTTTTCTCAGTGCTTGGCGCTCTCCCACTTTCTATGCGAGTTCTCCCCCTGTACACGCGTACTTATGCAGACTCCAAGCAAGAGCCTCATTCTAAAAAGAATCATTTATGCAAAGAAAATCTCAGACCAGAAGCTAACCACGAGAGGCAACTTTTCTGACGAGAATGACATCGTCTGGCTGTATGCTCCGGTCTGGAGTTAAAAGTTTCCCATCCCGCACAACAAGCGCCGTCTCCTCTGCTATGTCAAGCGCCTGAAATAGCTGACGCACTGTTTTCACTCGGCGCATGGTGCGCTCTGTGTCTCCTGGCTCAAGGCGAACTGTGATTGTTTCTTCCATACAGTGGATTCTCTCAGCGGATCCAATACAAATAGCCCGCAGTTACAAGAAGCATGAAGAAAAAGCGAAAGCTTTGGTTAACAAGAACAAGGTGCATGCCAAGAAGCGGTCCAAAATAGCCGGCATACGAGGGAAACTGATGCCGAAGAGCCCTGAGAGGAGTCGACAGGATATTCCCAATAAGCAGTGCGCAAATGACCTCTTCATGACTTATGCCGCTTAAAGCGAGAAGGGAGGCTGCGGCACCAAGGGCAAGGCCAAGTTCGGCAAAGAGCTGCAGCACAACAATACCGGCTGCCTTTGGCGAAAGAGATGCGATCCAAAAAGGCTGATCAGCAAGCCAGAGACGGAGAGTCTCAAACCACCCCTGCTCCTGGGCATAAAAAACAAGGAGGTAGACGGGAATGGTCGCGCACAAAAGCCCTGGGAGGCGGGCAAGGGTCCGGGAAATGACCTTGGAGAGAACAGAGCGAAGGGAAAAGGTCTTTCTCTCGCATCCCTGGGCCTCTGGCTCCCCCAGAGACCCTGGCAAAAGCTTCCTCGCTAGGACAAGAACAGCAAGTGTTCTTAAAAGTGCCGCAAGGAGAGCCAAAGAAATATAGGTAAGTGTCGCAAAGCCCAAAACGGGAAAAATGAGAAAAAAAAGTGTCGGCAGGTGGGTGAGGTACGCTGGAAAACTCGTGAAGAGAGAAGCAAGAAACAGTTCCCTGCGCGAGATGAGACCCTTTTGGTAGGCTTGCGAAAGGTTTGCGTTTGCGGCGTGGGATGAAAAAAAAGCCAGTGTAAACGCCGTCTGCGCGGAGTGTCCGAAATGGGCTATACGGGCAAATGGCCGACTGAAAGAGGCTAAAAAACGCGACCAGTGCAGAGCCTCAAGCAGATTGGCGATGAGAATGCCAACTGTTAGGCCACACAAGAGTTTACATAGCGGAGAGACAAGAATGTGCCAGATTTCCTGCTCTGTCATGGCGCACTCCTATGCTTCAAGGAAACCCTCATCTACAGGAAGGTCGCTCCGTTCAGCCTGAGCTTTCGCGAGAGCGTCGCAGCGTTCATTCTGCTTCTGTCCCGCATGGCCGCGAAGCCAGAAAAAGGAAACACTGTGGCTTTCAAGCAGTTCGTTTAGACGACGCCACAAATCCTGATTTTTAACCGGTTTTCTCGCTGCTGTCATCCAATTGTTTCTAAGCCAGGACTTAAGCCAGCGCTTTTCAATCGCGTTGCAGACATATTGCGAATCAGAAAAAAGCTCGACATAGGATGGCGTATCGAGCGCGGAAAGTGCCTCGATAACACTCAAAATTTCCATGCGGTTGTTCGTCGTTTTCCGAAAGCCGCCGCTCAGCTCAATCGGTTTTTCTCCATTTCTCTGAATAACACACGCCCAGCCGCCCGGGCCGGGATTTCCAAGACAGGATCCGTCCGTGTGAATCGTCACTGTCTCCGCATTGTCATTCAATTTTTTATGAGAGCGCAGGCTGCTCCCATCACCACCTGGGTAGGCGTTGTCTATTTCAAGCTGATTGCCGTTTGACCCCTCCTTGGCAAGCAGCTCGCAGCGGCTGCTCTCTACAGTCGGCACTTTGACAAAGTGCATTGTGATTGTGAAATTAGGAACAAGGCTGACCATAATCTGCCACAAATCCCTGTTCTTAATCGGCTGCTTTTCGCGGTTCATCCAGTTTGTCTGCTCCCAGAGGGAGAGCCAGCGCTTTGCTATCGCATTGCAGACATACTCTGAACGCGAATAAATATCGACCGTACATCCTTTCTGAAGGGCCTGCAGCGCCTTTATGAGACTTATAATCTGAAGGCGGTTATACGTTGTTTTCTGATAGCCTCCGCTCAGTTCCCGGGGCTCCTTGCCTTCCTCATATATACAGACTGCCCATCCACCTGGACCAGGCGTACGTTTGCTGTAGGCCTCGATATAAACGGAGCAATGTCCTGTTTGTATGATTGTTTCCGCGTGCAATGTAAATCAGCCTCCCAAACCGTTATTGGCTTCAGGTGAAGAGGAGAAGCGAGTGCTCGCAAAAACACGCGCCTTCTCATCCACTAACAATAAAAGTAACAATAAAAGGCACTCTCAGAGTTCCCCCAAGAGTGCCCAACTATATGGTCGGAGCGAAAGGATTTGAACCTTCGACCCCCTGGTCCCAAACCAGGTGCGCTACCAGTCTGCGCCACGCTCCGTAACTTCTCTTAGATGACTTATACGCATTCCTGTGTTCCTTGTCAACAACCCGCATACGCGCGCGTCGAGATGACCGTACTGACTGTGCAGAGAAAAAAAGCTTCGAGTCGAAAGGAACAGAAATTCGCATGGCAAGCTGGAAGTCAACATACTTTCACGGTGTGGCACGCTGCGAAGTACACCGAAAAGAATTTACGACGCATTCTCACCTCGCGCTGACCGAGAGAGCTTTGCCCGAGAGCGCGACGTTGCATCTGTCACAAGTGTTCTTCAATTCGCCCGTTCAACAGAAACAAGACAGAAGCTGTCAAGTACACAGGTCATCAGCCGAGAGTGTCAAACGTACTGCGGCCGGGAAAAAATTGTCACGGCCTCGGTAGATCGTGAAGCGCAGCGGAACAGTTAGCCTCGCACGTTGTGACAATACAGAAGAACCCGTACCCATCCATGAGCTTTTGGATTTCCTCGTGCCGCAGCGTGTAGCTCTCCAGTACTCGGTATTGTGCCTCTTTTTTGCCCTTGCGCAGCGTGTGTTCACCTATCCTAATCTCAAAAAAATTCGCATACATGTCAAGACGCGCGTTTTTTCTTAGTTTCTGTCCCAACAGTTGGTCAAGGCTTTCCCCAAGCTACGCTATTGTATTGTTCAATATCCTGGAGTGTAGCTCGCTTATACATCGTCGTAAAAGACGTGGAAGTAGCGTGTCTTGCCGTAAAGATCGCGCTGAACTGTGACTTAAGACACGTCATGTCGTAAAAAAAAGAGCGAAGCGTCGTGCCTGAGCTACCGTAGTCCTGCAGACGCTCAAGCATGCATTCGCATTCGTTGCCGTCTCAGCCTCGTCACTCTTGTTCTTTTCATTGCAACTCCGCTCCCGCCCTCCTCCCCGAGGCGCTTTTTTATTGCCCTTGCTCCGGCCAAAGGTCGGGGCGGAGGTACAGTTCCTGCCACGAGATAGATCTCATAAAATTTTTTTTCGTAAAAACTATGGCTTACTAGATGCCCGCAGAGATGTAATAAGGCGGATCTACGGCAAGTAGCGCACTACACCTATTGTCTAGCAAGTCAAAAAGATGCTATGAAAGAGGTAAACTGTCATAGGCAACGAAAGGAAGGGCGCGATGCCCGCTTTCGAAGCTGCTAGAGCAGCTAAGGAGGGGAATATGAGCAGAGAAGTACTACTGCGTCAGCTTGATTACTACAAAATCCATCAACAAGAATTTCTGAAAGATTATAATGGCAAGGTACTGTTGATCCAAAACGAACAGCTGGTTAAAACATTTGATGACCGCACGTCCGCATACCAATACGGGAAAAAA
>JAFTDR010000038.1 GCA_017454105.1 Desulfovibrionaceae bacterium
AAACTGCCTGGCAGTTTCGACAACAATGTCAAGATACTTTTTTACAGTTCCTAAAAGCAAAGGACCCGAGGGGTAGAGAAAGAAGGCTGAATGCGCGATGTTCTCAAGTCGAAGCACCCCATATGATTACCAGGCGCGTCAAGTCAGAAAAAACAAAGAAGCGTTTCCCAGACCGACGATATCATTGCCCACGCAAGAAATCATCGTAAATTCCCGCCCGGCGAGTTCGCTACATGGAGGAGAACTGCAGTTCATCTGCTCTTCCAACTCGAAAAAGAGCCTTTTGGCTCAAACATGTCTGTTTAGCTACATAGGGTCCTGTAGAATAGAAAACCCGTGTCAGCTGGGCCTTTCGTCTCTGTAGCTAAATTTCATGCCGGGAAATTGAGATCATTTCAATTTCTTTCCATCTCGCCTCGAAGTTGATGAAGCGCGCTCTCTTTACGGAGTGCCACCTACAAATCATTGACAACGAGAAATCGCGAAGATCCAGCAATCCATCGTTGCCATGCATGGCGCGGGTTCAGAGGTATACTCGGCGTCACAATGATTCATCCTGCGACACGAAGTGAGTCCTGTGGGCGCCGGTAGATTGTTGTCCCTTTTCCTGATTACGCGAGAGCTGAGTTCGCTACACGGAGGAGAGCCGCAGTCCTTCTGATCTTCCAAACTATATAAGAGCCTTTTGGCTCAAACAGGTTCGTTGATACTGCGCTCGGGAAAAAAGTTGCCACCGTTGAGTGTAAAACCTGCATTGTTCTGGAATCTCAGCCCAATCATGTCTACATTTTTTTTGTGACTTGAGTATAGCTACAAATGGTCCTGTAGGATGGACAACCCGTGTCCATTAGGCTTTTCGTCTCTGTAGATACAGTGCATGCAGGGAAATTGAGGGTACAGCGCAACCGCGATTTTTCCAGACGCGAAAGAGAGTTTGGCTCTTGCGCCGAAAATCATGCGGTTGAGTAAGTAAACCAAGTCTGAGCAATATCTGCCGCTTTCCCGACAATTGCCAAAAACTGCCTGCGTACAGCCAGCATTTTGTTTAAATGCTTGGTAGGTATAGTGATTTTGTACAACCTCGAGCGTAGAGAGCGATATTTTCGACGGGTGAAATCTTCCTTCCCAGCCTCGGGGAAGTGTCTGCTTCCGCCGCTCGTGAGGATGAAAGCGGACGCTCTTTTCCGCTGTGAGTATAGTTTTGTGTTTGGGGCGTAGTATTTCGCTCACCCGTGGTCGTACATATACTCGACCGCGCAATGGTTTTCCGCACAACAGCAAATGGGGGCGATCGCAATCGACCGTACGGGGAGAATCATTATGCAGTTCAGGGTAATGCACACACGAATGGCAGCTTCTCTTGAAAAGGAACCCGCTCGTTTGAAAAAGATACAGTTGTGGGATTTCCCCGGAGAGGGCGGAGTGAAAGAGATTCATGGATTGTCTAAAAGGAAGGGAGGCCGAGTCTTTGTCAGAAAAGCGGCTTATGGATATACTCGGCGTCACAATGATTCTTCCCGTACCCACCAATTGAGGCCTCTTGCCTTAGGTTGCCCAGGGAAAATCATTATGCAGCTCGGTATATCAGGGAATATCGTGGAAATACTGCCGTCTTTGCTGATCCGCCGGGCGTAGCAATATAGGAAAAACAGCGCCAAAGGCTAGTCTAGTGCTCTAAGATGGTGTACAGGCAAAAAAAGCCCAAGGCTCTGAACGGGTATCTGCTCATGGGGAACAGTGAAATTGTGCCTTTCAGACGATTGTACGCTATTTCTTAGACGGTAGAAAAGTTTGTTGACGCTGTTAGGGTCGACGGGCTTTAAAACCCGCACTGTACTGCTGACCTGTGAGCGGATACCTGCACTGTCCTCTATGCCAAAACAATTGATGAATCAAGGTGTGCCTAAAGACGGAGACTCTGTCTTGTACGATAAATGCCTTTTGAGAGACTATTGGTACACTTTTGGGGTGTATGCGAAATTGGTTCTTCGTTATGAGTCGTGGGCTGCGAGGTTTTCAGCGTCCTCCCGTTTGCGCTGATTTGCCTCCTTGGCGCGCCTTCGAAAGTCATTTCATTGTGCGATCTGCTTCCAAGGGAGCCAGCAAAAGCCTTTCGTCCGAAGGACTAGAGTCTTTTGACCTTCGCGAGATCGGCGGACAGTCAAGGGCGCGTGAGCTAGAGAGCGGCCCCTTGGACTTCTGAAGCTCGCAAGGTAGAGAGAGGCAATCGATGCGGCGCAGAGCAGGTTTCCGAGGCGCAACAAAGGTAAGATGCCCAAGAGGGAGTGCCCGACGGGGAATGCCGCTCTCTGCCCGTAGCGTTTTTACCCACGAAACCTATCGAAGATCCAAAAAATTGCATACGCTGTTAAGGTTCCAGATTTCGGAATCCTGTTGTAGTACAGTACGCCTAGAGAGAGTACTGGCTGTATTGCTTGATATCACAATTGAACTTCTATAAGAACAACTGCGATACCGGCATCCTTCCAAAGGCCGTTATGGGCAGTCCGCCCGCAACCCTTTAAAGTGAACGGCGAACCATAGGAGAGCCTGTGCAATCACGTATATTCGACCGCATACTGATTTTCTGGCACGTACAGGGAGCAGGCTCGTCTGATTGCTACGGGAAGAATCGTTGTGCCGCTGAGTCGATTTGAAAATCCGCATACATTGGTCTTTTCGTCCCTTATGAAGTGCCGGGAAATAGAGATAATGAGTTGGGCCGTTTCACGGTGTACGCAATGAAGAGGGCAGGAAGCCAAGAGCAAAACTGTGTTGACGTGCGCTCGCACATATGGAAGTTTGTTTCTGGCTGGAGTATATTTGCATACGATTGGAAGAACGGAGAAGACTCAAGCGCTAGGAATTCCCCGACTTCTGTATTTTTGTCCAACAACCTGTAAGGAGCTATCAGGAAATGAATCGTTCCGCTTTGTCCTGTGCCCTGGTGCTTGCGCTTTGCCTGAGCGCCTGCGCCCCAAGGCAAAAGGCGCCTGCATTCCATGCGTACTATTATCCCGAATGTTACGATCCTATTGAACGGCTTTGCAAAGATCAGAGCTATGCGCAGGAGGCAAAAGGCGCTGCCACCGGGGCGCTTATAGGCGCAGCCGGAGGGGCTCTCCTTGGGGGGATTCTGCGCGGCGATCTGAAAGGCGCTCTTGTGGGCGGCGCGATTGGCGCTGCGGCCGGAGGTGCCGTTGGTTTCTTTAAGGCGCGCCTTGACAAGATTCAGGATCGGGAACAGCGGCTTAATGAATACCAGAGGATTCTCGGTGAGAATTCAAGGAACTGGGATCTTGAGCGCAGCTCTGTTGAAAGGGCCTATATGTGCTACCGCGAACAGATCCGGCATCTTAAGCGTCTTGTGGTGAATAAGCAGATTTCAAAACAGGAATTTATGGCCCGTATGAACGAAATCCAGGCCGGTTTGAACAATATCAATACGTACTGGGCCGACGCGCAGACTCGCATGGATGCGCGGATAGCGGATGGCGAGGCTTTTTTGGCACAGCAGGAAGAGCAAGACCGAAAACTCGCCGCGCAGAAGCGTCAGATTGCCCAGCGACAAATACAGCAGCAGCGCCAGAGAACGAGCAGCCAGCGGAGTAAGAAAAACAGGGAAGTGTCGGCTGTGAACAATCTTAAAAACTCCACCTCGACTGAACTTGATGAACTTATGCGCTACGCGCAAACCTCAAAGGAATTCGCCTAAGGGCCTTTTGCACGAGATACGTGCATGCCGCGCAATCGGCAGGCACGTATCTCGTCTGCTTGTTTTGGCGTGCAAAGATTTGCCTGGCTTTTTGGACTTATGTGCGCGCCGGGACACTATAATCCGTCGGAGGAAGACTTGTGAGTAAAAAAATCTCAAATACAAAACGCAGCGGTTTAAGTATTGCCAGAGTGGATCGCAATCGGCTGGACACGCTCTATTATCAGCTTATGGACCTTGTCAAAGAAAGCGAACTTGGTCCTGACTATGACCATTTTTTTGCCCGGCCAAAGGATGTGTCGAGTGAAAATTCCATTGACTGGTACACGGAACTGACAGGGCAAGCGACGGCAATCGTCGAGCTTTCTGTGGAGGACGCGCAGACTGCGGTCGCCAAATTCGAGGTGATGGTTCAGAAACTGCGCGAACGGGCAGATTTTCTGCGCAGTTCGGGGGATCGCAGCAGCGCCGACTTGCTCTCAAACGCCCTCACTATTCCTGACAAAAAATATATCTACAGCATTGACGGATTAATTGTGATCACCTGCTGGGGCTTTTCAAACGCGGAAAACGACATTGTCCGCAACGGCGAAATCTCGGAGACCATCAAGGAAAAAATTACGCCGAAGCCCGTCGAAAAACCGGCAGCTGTCCAGAAAGAAGCCGTGGCTGAGCCAGAGCCTGTTCAGAAAGAAGCCGTGGCCGAGCCAGAGCCTGTTCAGAAAGAAGCCGTGGCCGAGCCAGAGCCTGTCCAGAAAGAAGCCGTGGCCGAGCCAGAGCCTGTTCAGAAAGAAGCTGTGGCCGAGCCAGAGCCTGTTCAGAAAGAAGC
>JAFTDR010000039.1 GCA_017454105.1 Desulfovibrionaceae bacterium
CAGTCAGGATGATAACAAACAAACGGCACTTATGCTCGCTCTTTGCGCGCTCAAACCGAATCCTGATGTCATTAGACTTCTTGTTAATGCCGGTGCGGACATCAATGCCAAGGACAAATCAGGTAGGACAGCCTTGCATCTTGCTCCTGGAAGTCACGACGCAGAACTTGCAAAAATACTTTTGTCTGCAGGTGCCGACTGCAATGCCCAAACAACGGATGGTCTGACACCGCTAATGACCGGTATAATGAATAGGAATAGTTCGCCAGAGTTTATTCAGCTTCTTCTTGATGCTTGCGCTAACGAGAATGTGAGAAGTAACTCTGGAGGAACGGCACGATCGTATGCTTTTAAGAGAAAGCAAAACGCTATAATACTATCTGTATTGAAGGCCGAAAAATGCAGAAAGTTAAGAGGAGAAAAGAATCTCAGTAGTTCTGGTGAGGAAGGCAAAACGGATCTGATGAGGGCATTGGAGCTAGAAAATTGCGCAGAAATTGTCGAAATGCTTTTGTTTTTGGGTGAGAGCGTAAATGCAAGAGACGAGAATGGAAAAACTCCGCTCATGCTTGTCTCTGAGGTAGATTCAGCTCAACTCCTCTTGAAAGCCGGTGCTGATAAGAATGCACGTGACAGGAATGGTGATACCGCAATCATGCATACCGTACGGAGGATCGTTTCATCTAAGACAAAATTTTACGGTGACGGACGTTTTATTTCAGCCGATGATTTAAAAAAGCGTAACCTTGAGGTTCTTCGTTGTCTTTTGTCCGCAGGGGCAGATACCAATAGCAAGAACAAACAAGGTCGTACGCCGTTATCATATGCTCTCGAGGTAGGCGATTTACCTGTAGCAAATCTTCTCTTGCAAGCAGGTGCGACATATACAGAAGAAAAAATAAGCGATTTTACACAGCTTATGTGGTTTTCTGCGCAAAGTGGGAAAGAAGATTATCTTAAGTTTTACCTGCGTGCAGAAGCAAATGTCAATGCGACGGATCAAAGTGGTTGGACAGCACTCATGTGGGCTATTTTCGGAAATCAAGGATCATCCGAGAATGTGGATATACTGATCAAGGGTGGAGCTGATGTCAATGTTAGTGTGAATGGCTATACACCTCTCATGGAAGCTGCGGAGTTTAACAAAAATTCTGATGTGATGAAGGTTTTATTAGCTGCGCATGCGAATGTTAATGCGCAAGACAATGAGGGTAAAACAGCACTTATATATGCTGTTCAGCACAACACATCAGAAATAGTGGCGCTATTGCTTTCCGCTGGTGCAGACAGGAAACTATCAGACAAAAATGGATGTACTGCGCTTCACTATGCGAGAAAAAGAAAGGGAACTACGGAAGAAAATATTACAGAAAGAAATACTGCTTTTATGCAGGCTTCTAAGCAGAATGATGAGTCTGCATTGATCGCTGCTATGCTGTCAGAAGAGGATGTCAACGCCAGAGATGGTGACGGCAGAACAGCCCTGATGATGGCGAATAATGAAATAATAGCCAAGGCTCTTTTATTGGCAGGAGCTGATGTTAACGCGAAGGATAGTGAAGGAAAAACAGCGCTTATGATGGCGACAAATGTGGCTGTCATAAAAGCTCTTTTGTCAAGCTGTGCTGATGTCAATGCAACTGATATCTATGGTAATACTGCTTTAATGTACGCAATTCAACATTTTAAATATCATTTTTGGATTCTTAATGCAGCTAATTCAAAAGAAGAAAGTCAAGAAATTTTTGATAAAAATGTAGAAGTTTTTCGTTTACTTCTTAAAGCTGGTGCTAATGTGTATGCAAAAAACAGAAGGGGTGAGACTGCATTAATGCAGGCTAAAAATGTACATAATATAGGTGCTGTTGAGGTGCTACAGGAAGCAGAGAAATGCGGAGCGCAATAATATACATTTTAAGATTACGGTGTAATGCTATATCTAATCGATATGCAGACACTGCTTTTGTAGTATATATTTATAAAAAACTTAAATTACATCCATAAAGTATGCTACAAAGATTTGGTCTGTATGTTTTTTGATCTACCTCCTCCAAATAAGCTGTTGTGCCTGAATAGTTGTCATTAGTTGCTGTGGGAGCCATATCCGGTCACATGTTAACAGCACTTCTTGGATTTTATAGTTCCTCTAATCGCATTCGTACCGACAAAATGACCATTTTGTCATTAGTGAGATGCCTGGAGAATCGGTTTAAAGGCGCATTCTACCATATGCCCACGAGCGGATAGCAGGAGCCAATGCCCGCTCAATGGAAAAATTGGGTTTGCTACACAGTGATTCATGCCATTTTTCCCTCCTTGCCGGTAAATATACTCAGCCTCATAAAGATTTTCCCCTAGGTGGACAATGTCAGAGTGTCACTCGAAGCGTTCTGCGGAAAATCAATGTGCGGTCGAGTATACCTTATTTTTGTTGTGAGAGCATTGTATAAGGTCAGTCAGAGGCATACTGGCAACTGCCGCTTGAGAATCTTTCAAATCTCCTTTCAAGAGTCTTGTGTACACAGCGTCTTTGCCATCCACAAGCGCACTGTATGGCGGTCGCATCGTTCTTCTCTCGCTGAAATCCCAGAAGAATGATATTCTTCTCTGTAAGATGCGAGACGCCATTGTCAATTCTGTTGGTCTTTGCATTCTCTACCCAGAAGTCAGGACTCAACCAAAGGACGTATTTGAAACATGTCCTGCATCTTTCGAACGCAGCACAGGGAGAGGGCAGAGAGCAAAGAATAATCTCTGCGACATGTTCTTGGTTAGCACTGCGGTATTTTCTGGCATGCCGTATTCTTTTTTGGCGGGCGTTTCTGAGAGGATAAGGCGGCTTGCGATGAAAAACATATTACAATTCGAGAAGTTGATTGCAATGAGTGCCCACCCCACACTGTGAGAGTATCTGGCCTTTTTGCCGTACACTCCTCAAGTTTCTTGCAATCAACCAGTAGAATCGTGATGCGCCGTGACTGTATTGTGCGAGTCAGCCACACCATTTCAGTATTTGATACTCTCATGGTCGCAGGAACCTTCACATTCGGATAATTTTTGCTCATCGTTTGGCGTATGCCGTGATGAGTGACAATAAAGCTTCAGCGCTATGACAATCTGTCGAGTTGGCTGCAATCGATTCCATCCAAAGGTAAGCGATGTAAACCCGCTATCAATGCATTGTTCACGATGTCTATGGCAATCAGTCTTTAGAACAGCACTCTGTAGATCTCCGCAACTATTGTGCGAAGGAGAAGATGGCTTTTGCGCGAGCCATCATGGGATACGTGATTTTTTTCGGTTCTTCGTTATGTGTCGTGGGCGGCTCCACTGCGCGCTACGAGGTCTTCGGCGTCCTTCCGTTTGCGCGGATTTGCCTTCTCGCCGCGCGAGGCGTAACCGATGAACCTTGGCGAATGCCGCCTTCGGAGTCATTTCATAGTGAGATCTGCTTCACGCTTTCCGCTTCCTCGGAGCCAGCATCGCTTCGCCTTTCTACCGTAGCAGAAAGGCGGACAGTCAAGGGCGCGTAGCGGCGCAGCGTACCCTTGACGGACGCTGCTGCAAGGTAGAAAAAGGCGTTAGATGCGGCTTGAGGAAGCTTCGCAGGTTTCGCAGAGCAGGTTTTTCTGCTGAGGCACCGAAGCGCAACAAAGGTAAGATGTCCAAAGAGGGTGCGGAGCCGACGGGGAATGTCGCTGCCTGCCCGTACATTGCTTACCCACGAAACCTATCGAAGATCCTTTTTTTCCGCGTTTACGAATTGGCTTAATATCTCTCATGCTCTCAAGCCACAAAGAATCAGGCTTTTCAGTCGATTTACTGTTTTCACAAGGCCATCCTAGCGTCCTTTGCGCACGTCGTTGACTGACATAGGCCAAGATGCTCTGCATCGCTAGGATTTCAGCATCCACTGTAGGGATTGAGCGATATTTTGGAAATCCGTACACACGGAAAAAATGTTGCTCATCCGCATTCGCCTTCATACACGTGTCAGTTTCGACTTTGTAGTGCTGTTCGCAAGTCGTAAGGGTCAAGCATTTGAGATCCGTGTCTTTTCCATTACTTCTTCCTTTTATGCTGTGCGAAGTGTGGGCTTTTTATGGTCTACAGCCGTTCACTCTTGCTTGCTACGCCGCTCTGGTCAGTGAGCGATACTATCATAGCTCGTTCACCCTGAAATCGGGTAGGGGGGCTTTAGACCGCCCCCCTTGCTTTGCTCGCCACACAACCTAACGTGCGGCGACGCAAACGTAGTCGCATACGGCGGTTCCTCATGAATCCCAGAGGAGCTCTACGCGCCCCTTCAGGTGATCTCGATCCTATTTATGATATCACGTGCGGTTCGCATGCCGGCATCTTGTTTCTTAGGAGTCGGTCTCATGCTACTCCTACGCTTATACTCTACGTCTGTAATCCTATTTTCATAGGTGGTGCGGCTGTCCCTGTATACCCCAGGCAGAAATAAACTGACATATTTGCGAGCGTGAGTCAGCACTGAGTACGGTATTTTCTCCACAAAGAGGCAATTTTTTTTTCTGACCACAGTATAGCTTCCCTCACTACACCGGTATCGCCAATTGGGAGTATGACTTCTTGTTGCGAGTTTCTTAAGTCGACTCAGATTTCGGTTCCCTGCACTTTTGCATTCATCTGGTTTGATCCTTCTCCCTATGGCCACGGGTACAACGACCGAGGCGTCCTTCCTGACATGCGTTGCGAAGGCTTGCCAAGTACCTTTTGCCTGTCAGGATCTCCCCAGGTAAGAATACCGGCTTTCCCGCTATCTCCCGATCTCTTTCCATTCGTAGATGCGGCTGGTGATTGGACTTCTTGGTATTTTGCGCACGTATCTCTACGCTGTTTTTTTTTCAGGGGACCTGTTTGAAGGCTCTGGGCTTTGCTATTCCATTCTTTCAGTTCGCCCCCGATGCGAAGCAAGCCCCTTGTGTTACGTGACACACAAGGGACTTGCTTCGCATCGAAACACAACTCTCGCGACCAGCTGCAAAGTTCAGGACTTTCACCCTATAGCACGTATTCATGACGGCACACAAAAAACTGAACTGCACAGCGCGTACACTTCTCCTGAGATCGGCCGTTCACCTTTCGAAGTCAGCTTTGTGAGGGGACCTGAAATCGTATCCGCCACGAGTACCACTGCAGCGGTATCCTATACGCGGGATATTTGTTTCCAGGTATCCGCTCACAGGTCGATGGTACTTCGCGGCCTTTAATACCTGACCTCCACTAGTTTTCTACGGCATAAAATGGGGCCCAATGCAATCGGCCAGTGCGGGAAGAGTCATTATGCTGCCAGGTATAGTTCTTCAAAGCGTATCTGTGTTGACAAAGACAGCATTCTGTCGTTGGAAAGAAAAGTGGAGAGTAGACTGCAAGGAGCATTGCACCGTACGCACGTGAGTGTATACATTTTTGGCTGCATATACTTGACATGGTAAAAAAAATGGTATTATAGATATGGCTTATAGAGTAAAAAGAGCTTTCCCCTCTTGTCTGCTTTCCTAGGCAGCTTGCTTTTGTCTGGGAAGGTATTCAAAAGAGAAGCACCCCTCGTTTTTTCTCCGCAGTCGGGGAGAGTAGCGTGAACTTTTGAGCGAGTTCATTTTTTTTACGCCTCTAAGTGCAGTATAGTGCATGTCTTCGACACGGTAATCCAGCGGAATGCCTTGTTTATTGCGCCTTTTCTGGGAGAAAGTCTGAAAAACTTGTTCTGCATAGTGCAGTATACTTCACTATGCCCATTTTTTCTCTCTCTGCGGTCGAGGACGCAGACGGTTGGAGTAAGTTTCTTTTTTTTCGCTGCGATAGTGCAGTATAGTGCATCATACAATGACTGTATTTTTTCGTGCCAAGCGCGTGAATTCGTGACTAGCTCTAGGCAGATGGCGAGTGTCTAGCGCTTGGAGAGTATTTTATTTCCTTGTCAATGTGCAGTATAGTGCATATCCATTGCACGACAATCTCGTACGTGACCTCTTGTAACTGGTGAAATCTTCCTTCCCAACCTCGGAGGAAGTGCGAGGCTCGCCTTTGACGAGGACGAACGCTGAAGATCTCTTCCGTCGCGAGTAATACTGTTTTTTTGTGGCTAGCTTAGAGAAGTACAGCGTGTTTTGCGTAGTGCCCATAGGCATGTGTCTTTTTTCCTGACAACTGTTGGGGCTGTGGGCGATTATGTGGAGCTTTTTTTTCGCTGCGATAGTGCAGTATAGTGCATTATACAATGTCCGTATTTTTCCGTGCCAAGCGCGTGAATCCGTGTCTTGCTCCCGGCAGATGGCGAGTGTCTAGCGCTTTAGAGTATTTTTTTTCTTTGTCAATGTGCAGTATAGTGCATATCTATAGCACGACAATCGCGTACGTGACCTCTCGCGACGGGTGAAATCTTCCTTCCCAACCTCGGAGGAAGTGCGAGGCTCGCCGTTAACGAGGACGAAAGCGGAAGATCTCTTCCGTCGCGAGTAAATACTGTTTTTTTGTGGCTAGCTTAGAGAAGTACAGCGTGTTTTGCGTAGTGCCCATAGGCATGTGTCTTTTTTCCTGACAACTGTTGGGGCTGTGGGCGATTATGTGGA
>JAFTDR010000040.1 GCA_017454105.1 Desulfovibrionaceae bacterium
ACTTGACAATATTTTTTCTTGGGAGGGTAGCATTGTAAAAAAATAAGGAAAGCAAGAAATGATGCGGTTTTTTGGACACTACAGATTTTAAAACCCGCTATTTCCGGCCGATGATAATTTTTGCAGAGTTTAGGATGCATGTAAATTTCTCGAATCCAATCCCTCTAAAAAAGTGAGGAGTCCTTGATCTACACTTCTGCAGCTGAAAGCATTGGAAACACGCCACTTGTTCACCTTGGAAATCTCGCACCGGGCAAGACTGTTCTCGCAAAGGTCGAAAGCCGAAATCCAGGTTTCTCTGTCAAGGACAGAGTGGGGCTTTTTATGATCCGCGATGCCAAAGAGCGCGGTCTAATGAACGAGAAGACAACGGTTGTTGAGCCGACAAGCGGAAATACCGGCATAGCTCTCGCCTTTATCTGCGCGCGCTTGGGCAATCCCTGCGTGCTTACGATGCCCGAGACGATGAGTCTTGAGCGCAGGCGCGTTCTTATGATGCTTGGGGCGAAGATTCTCCTAACCCCTGGGGCTCTTGGCATGGCCGGAGCTATCCAGAAGGCGGAGGAACTTGTGGCCGCTAACCCAGACACATACTTTATGCCCCAGCAATTTAAGAATCCCGCCAATCCCTTAGCCCATGAAAAAACAACGGGGCCCGAGATATGGGAGGCCTGCCAAGGCAAAATTGACGTCCTTGTGGCCGGTGTGGGCTCTGGTGGGACCATAACAGGTATTGCGCGCTACATAAAACGTGTGCAGAAAGCGCCGCTTATCACAGTCGCGGTCGAGCCAGAAGGAAGCCCTGTCATTCGCGAGCATTTGGCCGGTCAGACGCTCACTCCTGGTCCGCACGGCATCCAGGGCATAGGAGCTGGCTTTATCCCAGAAACACTGGATCTCTCCCTTATCGACCGCGTTGAAAGTGTCTCAGACGATGAGGCACTCTCCTTTGCGAGATCGCTTGCAAAGAAAGAAGGCCTCCTCGCCGGCATCTCATCTGGTGCTGCGGCGGCAGTTGCTGTGCGCCTAGCCCAAGAGGAAGAAATGCAGGGCAAAGTCATTGTCTGCATTCTTCCTGATGCGGGAGAACGGTATATGTCATCGCGTCTCTATACGGAACTTGCCTAAGTGCGCATGAAAATTGCCTACTCTTCGAAGTTACGCTTAAGCAAAGACAGGTGGGTAGGGCGTTCTTTTGTCTCTCGTTCAGTTTGATTTTTTTGTTAAGGGCTTCTTGAGAGCTTGTTTTAGGCTTCTCAGGAGCCCGTATTTTTTGTAGCGCGATTTCTCTTTGCCCGGTGGTCACACTTACGGAGCAAAGCAATAACACGGACTTAAATACGGATGGCCAGGCGAATTTTTCCTCGTGTGCTGTTGGGACTTGTCTGAGACTGACATTTTTGCGAACGGGAGTCAAAACCGAGTCTGGTATTTTGAAAGCCAAGTGGCAACTTTGTTCTGGCCGAAGTACGCACACAGTCGCATGTTTTGAGCTCCCTGGAATATTTTCGAACTCAAAAAAAAGCCTGCTTCGCTGCGAGAGTATGTCTTCGAAAGACTCCTGAAAAAGGGACCTTTTTTTCAAGCGCACGCATACTTCACACAAGCTCTTTTCGCAAGAAAACATGGGATAGTACTTTCAGCTCTTTTGCAACCTCAAATCTGTCCTTTTGTATATGCTCTTTTAAGCCTATACCGTGTGCTTACCAGTCCTTTTGGAATTGCCGCTGAAGGTGGGAAATGTACAGAGTTTCAGGGCATCAACTCTTTCGTATCTTACGACTGACATAATTCACGCTACTCTGTATTACGTGAATTTCAGCATGAACTCGCAGGGATTGAATGCACGAGGCAAAAATTCCTACAGACCCCAAAAACACAGTACACAGCTTGTACTTTTTCTGTATCCGCTCACGAGTGTACGATGGAATGCGCGATTTATGCAAGCTCTTCTGGTATCTCTAATGGTAGAATGCAGACTTGGTCATCTCTGATACGATTTGAAGAACTGTAAACGCCGCGTTGTACCGTTGACCCGTGAGCGGGTACCTTTTTCTCAGATCGCCATACGGCTTTGCATTCTTTGCGATTTTGCGCGATCCCAAATGGCTCGAGGCCAGGTATACTGCTCGTCATTTGGCTGGAGTCTTTTAATTTTCTGCGACTTTTTTTAAAACACGCAATAGAGAGTTTGAGTACACACATGGATGGCTGTGTTGTTTAAGCGTATCACGCAATGATTGCGCGCTTGCTTGCGCGTACATGCGCAAGGCTATGCAGAAACGTGCAATTCGCAGGGTTCTGTGCAGAGTCCTTTGGTTTTATGGCACGTCTGAGCGTGCATCGTGCAATTTATTCAAATTCAGCTGAATATACCTTGTGCGCTTGAGCTGAAATGCCCAGTTATTCGACAATGAGGCAAGAGGGTGAATTTTCCTTAATCCTATAGTTTTTCGAGATTGTTCGCCATGGCGACACGAACACGATTGCGGAATATTCCCTGCACACTTTTTCGGGGGTTTGGATAGCCATCTCTTCGCGTGTACTTTTACAAGGAAGATGGTCTCTTAAGCACTTCTCCTCATAGAGAGGGAAAATCCTTTGAGAAATGCTTCTTATGTCGTACGAAGTGCGCGGTCTTTTTGCCGGTCGCGCAATATTCTTTGACACGCGCAGGCAGTATGTGTATCGCACTGATAGAGGAGCATAATGCCGCGCACGCTTGAAGCAGGTTCGCCCCTGTGAACGAAAGAGCTTGCTTAACGCGTCTTCGAGTCTGGTCGCAGACTGGCAGAAAGAGACGATTGGCAGAATTCCGCTTATGCTTGAGGAAAAGCCGTGGTCTCTGTTTTGAACAAAACAGAACTGTATGTCTTCCTGCAGTGCAGCCACAATTCCAAGACAAAAGTATATTTGCTTAGGTGTTTTATCTCTCGTGCAAACTCATCGACCGTTTACAAACTGCTGGCTTAAGGGTGTGGGGAGTTATTGTGCGGCCAAACAAAGTGTACGCGAAGAACTTTTTGACCTCTGCCATGCGGCCATGTATTTGAGCGAAGCTCGCAGCGCAGGGTTTGTATGCACCATACAATTTCCGAGGGCTTGCTTTTCGTTTAGCACACATGATTTGACTTGGGTAAGAGACCGTGCGGAATTTTCCCTTGTGTACGGAAGTGGACACTGAACTTTTCGTGACACGGTCATCTGCCTCTGTAGCCGGTGACTGCAAATTTGGGGCGTACCGAGCTTGGCCGATATATTAGTAATCAGTACACGCGGGAATCTTTGCGAAGTCTGCCAAATTGACAGACGATTTTTTCGCCCGCATGGGATCATTATGGTGTATTGCTACGCATTGAGGCTTTTTTGCACACGCTTCTGCCAGCAGTATGCTTCTATAGCTGATCGGTCCAGCTGTCTATCGGTCTCGTCTTGGGGCATAAAAAAATCCCCGCGTGCAAGCAAGTGGCTTTGCTCTTTGGGGAGGGCGCATCTGTCTAAATTCGCAAGACATAATGCTGCACGGGGTATGAATGAAAGTGGCTCACCCAAGTTCGTACGTATCTTGTACTCGCTATACTCGCCAGTACCGGCATAGCAAAGTTCGTGTGTATCGTATGCGCTCTACTGTCCTTGCAGCGTAGGGGGGCCCACCATATTTTTACAACACGGACTTAGGGAAGGCAGTACTATACTCAGCCTCATAAAGATTTTCCCCTGGGGGGACGATGGCAGAATGTCACTTCTAAGCGCTCTGCTTAAAATCAATGTGCGGTCGAGTATAGAGTTACGATTCTTCCCGTACTGGCCGATTACAGCGGGTTCAGCATGATGGCGTGGACTTATCTTGACATCGTAGGAGTACCCCCAGAATCTTTGTATACAGGGACTCAAGAGTACGTCGCTGCTAGGCAGTCTTCTTGTTAGTCTTATTTTCTTTGCGCTTCTCTTTGCCGAAAAGGGCGGCAATCAGGATGCTCAGTTCATAGAGCAGAATCATCGGGCCTGCCATAAGCAGCTGGGAGACGACATCTGGGGGAGTTAGGATCGCGGCTACGATAAAGATAAGGAGAACAGCGTATTTGCGGAAAGAGCGCATGCTTTTCGCCGTGACAATGCCTAGACGCGAAAGGAAGAAGGCGAAAAGAGGCATCTCGAAGATGAGGCCGAAGGCTATGAGGAGCTTTAAGACGAAATCAAGGTAATCGCTCACCTTGGGCATAGCCACGATGCTTTCTGTGGCAAAGCTGATAAAAAAGGTGAACACAAAGGGAAAAACAATGAAGAAGCAGAAAAGTCCTCCGCCGATAAAGAAGAGGGCGGAGAGAAAGGCGATCGGCACGATGTAGCGCTTCTCCTCGTCGTAGAGCCCAGGCGCAATAAACGACCAGATTTGGTAAAAGATAACCGGGCTTGCCACAAAGAGTCCGACAACGAAGGCTATGAACATGCGCGTGAAAAAGCCTTCGGGAAGGGTTGTGTACATGGCGTGCGAGCCGGCCGGGAGGACGTTTAAGAGCGGATCGACAAGGGCGTTGAAGATGGGATCGACGACTACCCATGTGCCGGTAAAACAGACAAGAACAGCGATACATGCCTTTGTTAGGCAGCGGCGCAGCTCGTTTAGGTGGTCCATGAGAGTCATTGACTCTTCCTTGGGCTCTTCTTTTTTTGGCAGATCACTTGGGTGTCTTTCGTGCGCAATGTCTGGGGGAGAGTCTGTGTCCTGTTTTTCTTTTTTTGCATCCTTGGCTATGCGCTCGGATATGCGTTTGACATCGTCGGCTGAGACTGGATCAGTGGGAAAGCCGTCGTCAGTGAATTTTTTTCTGTCACCGCCCTTCTGTGCTGGGGTCTCTTGGGCTTTGTTTTTCTTTGAGGTGTTTTCCGCGTTCTTCTTTGTGGAAACGTTTTTTTGCGTGGCTTTTTTGCTTACGTTCTCCTCTTTGCCCTTTTTCTTTTTTTCTTTCTTTTTGCTTTTGGCCATATGTCCCCCTCGTGTTTTTACCGGCATCTGTTCAATGTGGCTGAACTAAAGCGACCCTCGCCTAGCCCAAAACTCGTACCATACGTACAGACGGGCTAGTACAATTCTACAGATTGATTGCAGACGATCGGACAGAAAGGCCGAACGCTTAGCAGAGCAAGTGAATACTCCAGGCAGAAAGACAGTTGCAAGTACTCGGCGTCAAAATGATTCTTCCCGTGACACGAAGTAGTCCTGTGAGACCACTTGGCTGTCCTTGGGAAAACTATTATGCGGCCGGGTATAGTTTTGGCTACGAAGTCCCTTGTTCCAGAAAGCAGATAGACAGGGGCGTCACAAAGATTCTTCCCCGCTATACTCAGGCCAGAAAAAAAATTGCACTTTTTAGAATGCTGCAGAGGCCGTTATTACACTCGCCCCTCCCCACTCATTAAGCGGCTTTATGGGGCTGCTCAAACGAATTGGGACTCTTAAGGATCATCTCGTCAAACAGCTGCACCTTCTCGCCGATTAGAGTATCCATTTCAGCCTTGAGATCAGTGTGAGTGGTGCTGCAAAGCAAATCAATGTTCTTGCAAAAATCTGCGAAATTACTGAAG
>JAFTDR010000041.1 GCA_017454105.1 Desulfovibrionaceae bacterium
GTGATCATGTACGAAGGCTTCTAAAAAATAAACTTGCAAAAGTTGTTTCTGTGAAGCCATTTCAGATTCAACTCCTTTATAAAGAAAAGGAAATTTATGAAAGTCCAAGGGAAAAGAACGTTTTAGGAATAGATCCTGGAGTATCCGCTCACGGGTCAACGGAACTATGCGGGTCTCGCTTCACAACATTACCTTCAATGCGTCACTTTGTCGGCACAGATGCAATCTTCCGATGGAGAGATACCTGAATAGTCGCAAGATGCACATGACCGTACACCGTGAGCGGATACAATTGTATCATCTTGGGAAGCGCATCGCTGCAAATAACAGTCTGCTCAAGTATGCTCGTTGACACTGCAGGGAACTCATGCAGACCGTAGATGAGACCGTGAATTTATGCATTGCGCACGATACAGAGATGGTAGTTATTGATCAGCAGGTATCAAACCAGATGTTGCGTTTGGATTCCTTCATCGGCCATCCTTTCCAATTTTATTTTCTGCCTCTGGACAGTTTTTTTCAGATTTTTTAAATGAAAATTTTTTGAAAAAACTTCTGGAACATATTAATATAAATCGATAAACAAAGAATGGATCAATCGTTTTGTTCAAGAATTGGAAAAGTGCGTCAAGAAGGTTTTTGCTTCGATCATGAAGAGTTTTTTGAAGGAGTTCGTTTCGTCTCCGCACTTATTTTTAATTACGCTGGAAAAATCTAGGCAACGGTTGGCTGCTCTGTACCTGCGGTGCATAGTACTGAAAAGGTAAATAAGGCCTTGATTAAGGAAGTATTGCATTGTGCGAGCAAAATTTCCTTAGCACTTGGCTCCCTGCACAGGCACGATGCTCATGCCAGGTGATGAAAAAAAGTACTAGTCTAAAGGAGTTGACTAATGCCCTATCGAATTGTTTTTGCGATATCAGGGGCGAGCGGAATGTTACTTGCAAAGACTATTTTGGAGGCATTTGCAAGTATTTCAGATTTGGAAGTATACGGTATTGTGTCGGAAAATTCACAGCAGGTACTCAATGCAGAGTGTGAAGCTGAAGCAAACTATTTTGCCGGGCTGACCAAGGAGCTGTTTGATCCGCGTGATATGAGCATAGGACCTGCGAGTGGCTCCTGGCAACACGATGGCATGATCGTTTGCCCGTGTTCTATGAGTACTCTTGCGTGCATTGCCAATGGCTGTGGACGAAATTCGATTCACCGGGCGGCTGATGTCACGCTCAAAGAAAATCGTCCTCTCATCCTGGCTCCGAGGGAAGCACCTCTTTCGCGGATACATCTACGAAATATGCTCGCAGCGAGTGAAGCCGGAGCTCTTATCTTCCCCTTCATGCCAGCTTTTTATAAGGGGCAGTTATCCATTGAAATGATGATGCGCTACTATGCTGGTCGAATCCTTGACCAACTCCGTATTCCGCATACGTTAATTTCGCGCTGGCGTGACGATAAGTAAAACTCCCAAGGGGGGACGCAAGTTTTTGCCTGGTATCTCTATAAATTACGCTCTATTCAAAATGAAATATTTAGTTTGCAGAGTAAAGTATTGCTATTTTTCTATTTTTTAGCGAGAGAATGGATTAAAAGTATATTTAGTTTAAAATTTCTGTTCGCTAAGAAATTTATCTGCTTTTTTGTTTCCGTTCACTAGGGGACGGTAGGGGGGGTTGCTCAACGAGTACTGACTTCGTGTGTATCTTGTGCCCAGAACGAGCAAGACAGTGGTCCCCCATCATCTTTGTACACACGGACTGAGAAAATTCGTTATTTAGCTGCGATTTCTCTTCTGTTGATCCGCTTAGTAGAACGTGTGCGTTAGGAATCTGTGACTCTCGTAAACGCATCTTTTGACATGGCGACGTAAGCCTAGAAACTGCGCGTATTGACTCTCATATACTCGCGACGGAAAAGATCTTCCGCTTTCGTCATTATCAACAGCGGAACCCCGCACTTCCTTCGATGTTGGGAAGGAAGATTTCACCCGTCACCAGTACAACTCAAATACACCGCAAGGCTAAGACTTTGACAGAAGACGTTTGCCTGTAGCCCAGCACGTAGTCGTACGACTTCGTGTACTTACGGCCTCGCTCCTGTACAGCCAAGAATCCATGGACCAAAAATAGGGACAAAAAACTTGGAAAGTGCTGTTCCTTGTACTAGACAAAAAAAGAGGCAGAGCAAAAGCCTGCCTCTTTTTTTGGGGAAGAAGAGCCTGTTTTCTTTAAGCACGCGGCGCTCATCCGATGTCCGAGGCTGCTTTAGAGGCGGAGGCCTTTGTTCCGCAATCATGCTTTTTTGGTTCTTCGTTATGAGTCGGGCTCCACTCTCGCGCTGCGCGGTTTTCTGCGTCCGCGTTTTGCCCGCCCTAGCGCGGACGCGAAGTCATTTCATTGTGCGATCTGCTTCCCGCTTTCCGCGTCCTAGGAGATAGCAAAAGCCCATCGTCTGGCGCGAGATCGGCGGACACTTGGACTTCCAAGCTCGCAAGGTAGAAAAAGGCGTTCGATTGGGCGCAGAGCAGGTTTCCTGGGCGCAACAAAGGGAAGCCAAGAGGAGAGCGCGACGGGCTCTGCCCGTAGCTTTTTGACCCGCGAAACCTATCGAAGATCCATTTTTTTTTAAACGGCTCTTAAAAAGCGGGGACTATGCCGCGAGAGGTCAAGTCCTGCTCAATAAAGGCGCGCACTTCGGGGGACTGGACAGCTTTGATCAGAGCCTTGGTCATTGGGGTATTGCGGTCTTCTTCACGGACGACAATGATGTTGGCATAGGGCGAGTCTTTGTTTTCTATTGCCAAGGCATCGCGTGCGGGGACAAGGCCGGCCTCGCCTGCGAAATTGGTGTTGATGACGGCGATTGTCACATCATCAAGGGCCCGCGGCAGCTGAGCTGCTTCAAGTTCGAAGAATTTGAGCTGAAGGGGATTTTCTTTAATATCAGCAACTGTCACAAGGGATCCATCGCCTATTTTGATTATGCCCTGGAATTCAAGCAGGCGAAGCGCTCTTGCCTCGTTTGTGGGATCGTTGGGCACAGAGACCCGGTCGCCTTTTTTCAGATCGCAGAGCTTCTTGATTTTTTTCGAGTAGACGCCAAGAGGTTCTATATGGACCGAGGCAACAGAAACAAGTTTCAGATCTTTTTCCTTGTTCATGTTGTCGAGATAGGGCTTGTGCTGAAAGAAGTTTGCGCCGATAAGTTTGTTTGCGAGCGCAATATTCGGCTGCACGTAGTCAGTGAATTCCTTGATTTCAAGTGTATAGCCCTGCGCCTCGAAGATCGGTTTTGCGACCTCCATGATATCCTTGTGCGGGAAGGGGGTTACGCCAATAATCAGTTTTTCAGCGGCGAATGCCGGATTTGCAAAGAGTACGAGAAGAAGGCAGAGAAGAAGACGTTTCATAGGCACCTCGTGCGATTAGCGGAGAATTTTGTACAGCAGGTTGCAGACGCCCTGGATGCACAAAACCAGAATGCACAGTATGATCACAGAGTAGACCATGATGTCTACCTGAAAGCGGTTGTAGCCGTAGCGGACTGCGAGATCGCCGAGCCCTCCGCCGCCGACAGTTCCGGCCATGGCTGAGTAGCCAAGGAGGGTAATTGCGACAACGGCAATATTGAGGATAATCGATGGCAATGCCTCGGGAATAAGAACGCGGAAGATGATCTGGCGAGTGCTGGCCCCAAAGGACCGGGCGGCTTCGATAACCCCTGAGTCCACTTCGAGGAAGCATGTCTCGATAAGACGCGCGACAAGCGGCGCTGCGGCAACTGTCAGCGGCACGATGGCGGCGGCGCTGCCTATCGATGTGCCGACAATGAAACGGGTGAAGGGGATGATGGCAATGAGGAGTATGATAAAGGGAAAGGAGCGCAGAAGATTGACGACAAAGTCAAGGACACGGTAGACGAGCGGATTTGGTCGCAGGCCAATCGGATTGGTTATGATCATCCAGATTGCCAGGGCAAAGCCCAAAAGCAGGGAGAAGAGGGTTGAGAAGGCCACCATGCTGAGTGTTTCCCACGTCGCGTCAATAATTTCGGGGAGTTTCTGGAGAAAGCGAACCCAGAGGGGATGTACAAAATCAGGCATTATGTTCCTCCTTGGGATCGATTATCTGCCAGTAGAGCTTGTGGGACTTAAGATAGCCAAGAACGCGGTCGAGGTCTTTTGGCCGGACATTGATGATCAATACGCCGAAGACATCGTCGATATAGCGCTCAAGTTTTCCGCCGACTATGGAAAAATCGATGTCTAGTGAGCGCGCCATATGCGTTATGACGCACTGCTGCGAGATTTCCCGCGGGAACATGAGGCGGATATTGGTGCCTCCCGGTATGATCGTGAATTCCTCGCTCACAATGGCGGCCATTTCCTTTGTCGGCGACAGGAAGAGGTCCTCGGATCGACCCATTGCGACAGTTTTTCCCCTGTCAAGCATAAGTAAACCGCTGCAGAGGCGTTTCACAACCTCCATCTGGTGGGTGACCATGACGATTGTGATATTGAGGGTCTTATTGATGTCCTCAAGCAAATCGAGGATAGACATTGTGGTCTTGGGGTCAAGAGCCGAGGTCGCCTCGTCGCATAGCAGAATTTCGGGATTGAGGGAGAGGGCCCTCGCTATGCCGACGCGCTGCTTCTGCCCCCCAGAGAGACTCTGCACTCTCTGTTGTGCGCGGTTGCCGAGCCCCACAAGATTGAGCAGGCGCATCACGCGGTCGTGAATATCCTTCTCCCCCCAGAGTGTCAGGGGGAAGGCGACGTTGTCATAGACATTTTTTCTGGCCATGAGGTTGAAATTCTGAAAGATCATGCCCATTTTTTTTTGGAGAGAGCGGAGGGCTAAGCCTGTCTGGGCTGCGACATTGATTGTGCCGACATGGACTGTGCCCGACTGATAGGGCTCAAGGCCGTTTAAGCAGCGCAGCAGGGTGGATTTGCCGGCGCCTGAGTGGCCCACGATGCCGAAGATTTCCCCCTTGTTCACGTGGAAGGAAATATCGTGAAGCACCTCGCGGGAACCATAGGATTTGTGCAGGTTTTTTATGTCTAACATGCTGTGTTCTTCTCCCAAGCCTTGGCACATCATTTCTTGTGTGGACCGCCTTGGTGGATGCGCACAAAAACGCGTTTTTTTTGTGTTGTGCGCAAATACACGTGATTTTTTTGCTTGCCTTGAATTAGCAATGCGAAGGTATGAGCGCGGATTATAAAAAAAGCCTGACATATGCCAGGCTTTTTTGTGCTTACTGCATTGCAGAGAGTTTTTCCATGTCTTCAGAGGAAAGAAGCTTGTCGAGGTCAAGCATGATGAGAAGACGATCCTTTAGCTGACCCACGCCGCTTATATAATCAGAGCCGATACCTGCTACGACCGGTGGCGGGGGTTCAACCGTGTTTGAGGGGATTCGAAGGACTTCTGCGACCGCATCCACGACAAAACCGACAAGGATATTATTGATCACACAGTCTATGATTCGTGTATTTTTATCGTGAGCTTTTGGAGCAAGGTTAAAACGTCTTCGCAAATCTATGATTGGAATAACCTTCCCGCGCAAATTGATGACACCTTCGACAAAAGCCGGCGCTCTCGGAACCTTCGTGATTTCCATTGTCCGTATTATTTCCTGGACTTTCAGTATATCAACCCCGAATTCCTCTTCGCCAATACTAAAGGTCACCAACTGCAGCAGCTCGTCATCGTGTTTTTTTCCATCTGATTCCGTAGCCATACTGACTCCCTTACGACCAAGTGTATGCCGCATTATGCCACACAAAATAATAGTGCGTAGTGTAGCCTGGAGACTCTCTCTTGGCAAGTTATTTATCGATTGGGGCGCTATGCCCTTTTCTTCGCGAGAGAGCCAAACTGAGCGCTGCGCAATGAAGAGGGCAAAACGACCGTAACGAATCTACTCGCTTTTTGAGACGGCGCGTTCAAAACTTTTGTAGAGAACTTCCGTTGTGAACACATCCCGAATGACGATGGGGGATTTTGCGTTCGGTCCTTTGGGGAAAATAGCCGTGAGCGGAATGCTGTGACTGCCAAGTTCAGTGAGAAGGTAGGTTGCGGCCGCGTTCGCCTGGGTGAGATCCGCGCGCACAAAATCGAATTTCTCCTTATCGAGGAGATCTTGGAGTGTCTGGTCGGTTAATACGGTCTTCTCCATGAGTTTGCAGTTGGGACACCAATCGGCTGTGAATTCAATCAAGAGAATGCGCTCGCCAAGATTTCTCGCAAAATACTCTGGTGTGAAGTTTTGCCAGGCGAGCGGTTCTTTCACGGGTTTGAGCGCCCAGTGTATTGAGCCAGCAAGGAGGAGAAGACAGATGAGGCCTGAGATGCGCCGGCGCATTTTCGGAGCGTCTGGCCCGCAGTACTGTCCCCAGAACCAGGCTATGGCTGAAATAAGGAGCAGGACTGAGAGAATGTGGATGTATTTTTCCTCTGGAAGAATTGACAAGAGGTAGAGGGCTGTTCCCACAAGGAAGAATCCCGCGACATGTTCGACCACATTCATCCATGCGCCCGGCTTTGGGATGATGTGGACGGCACTTGGCGCGATAGTGAAGACAATATAGGGTAAGGCCATCCCAAGACCGATAGACCAGAAGATGCACATGAGAATAATGAAAGGCTGCGTGAAGGCCCATCCGAGAACACCGCCAAGCAGCGGGCCGCTGCAGGGGGTTGCGAGAAAGGTTGTGAGAAAACCCGTGATAAAGGCCTGGATATTCGGATTTTTTGACTTGCCTGTGATTTTAAGATCAATGACTGGAAGAGAGAAAACATTGATGAGCGAGAGCGCCATGCCGAAAACGACAATGAGCATGATGAGGATAATTGTTTCACTCTGGAAGAGTTGTCCCCAAATCATGTCTGCAAAGCCGAGAATGGCAGCAAGCAGGGTGAAGAAACAAATGATTCCGGCCGCAAAAAAAGCGTTGTGCCGCCTAAAAATCTGAATCCTCTTCTCCTGGCTCATTGAGCCGATGACCAAAAGGCCGCTTATCTTGAATGTCAAAACAGGAAGCACGCAGGGCATGATATTGAGCAGAAGACCTGCCAGAATCCCGAAAAGAATAGCCCGCGAGAAGGATGTTATCTCAAGAAAGCTTGAGGCGTATTCCGGTGTGAGCTGAGTTGAAAAGAGGGGAGGGAGCGGAGGCAGGTCCTCCTTGGGTTTGGGCACAACCTGCGGAGGAAGCGGCTTTGGATTGTCCTTTGTGTCTGCAACTGTCTGCCGGTAGATATCCTGCCATGGCTGGGTACTCAAAGCGGGTACGGATCGTGGGACTGAACCTGAAAACTCCTGGTTAATCGGGATGCAGTTGCGCCGCGAGCAGAGCAGGAGGCTTAATTGCGCCGTATACCTTTTGCCTGCTCCGTCAGGCGAAAGGTTCGCAAAGAGGTAGGTCTCCCCCTCGTAGACAAAGACAGAATCTTCTGGGTAAAAAATATCCCTCTGCGCAGCACCCCTTGGGTAGTAGATTGTCTCAACGGTTTGCCCGTCAAGACGCATGTCCAGCTCAGTCGGCCGGCCGGTGGCCACGGTTTCATTCGAGTAGGCGTGGTAGCCGTCGGGAATGAGTATGCGCAGAGCGCTGACAATACCTGCGTCAGACTGGCCAAAGCTCATTTTTATCGGGATTGAGCGCGCATGGGCAAGAGTTGCTATGCAGGTGAGAAGACAACAAAGGAAGATGCGGAGAAGTGTATGGGCATTCATCTGACAAGACACAGTTTCCGGTTATTTTAGAACAGAGTTGAAGGGAAGGCCGCCACTTTTTGTAGCTTATCAAAAAGTCCCTCCAATGATTCCTTTGTATACTGGTAGTCTTATGACGAGCGCTTCGTAAGCGAGAGCCTTGTCTGGGCCACGTGACAAAAATTCTCGTGTACAGAATGCACTTGTTTTCAAAAGACAGTTGAGGCATAGGAAAAATCAGTGTGACACCAAGTATACTGATGAATCGTAGAATGAATTTGTATACACAAAATTCTGTGCTGCGTAAACAAGCTAAGTTTTTTTGAGGAAAAAGCTAAAAAACCGGAAACTGCGCTGTGAGAGGATTGCGCATCGTTCGCTGTGCTGTCAGGAAACGATGCTGCTTCCGTTGAAAGAAATGCTCAAAATTTCGTATGTGACGCGTCCGCGGGGTATGGTGATTGTCACCTCATCGCCTTCTTCCTTGCCAAGAAGCGCTTTGCCCACAGGAGAGACAAAGGAAATGGAGCCTTTTGCCGGATCCGCTTCGTCTGGGCCGAGAATCGAGTAGGTTTTCTTCTCGCCGCTGTCCACATCCTCAAGCTCGACCGTGCAGCCAAAGACAACCTTGTCCCCACTTAAGGTATCGAGATCAATAATTTTATATTCGCCAAGACGGCTTTCAAGATATTTGATTCTCGCCTCAGTCATTCCCTGGCGTTCCCGCGCGGCGTCGTATCCCGCGTTTTCACTCAAGTCGCCCTCTTCCCGCGCTTCCTTAATGGCCTGGATAATGGCTGGGCGTTCGTTTTTCAGCCGTTCAAGTTCTGCTTCAAGACGTTTGTAGCCCTGCTTTGAAATTGGCATTGTTGACATTGTTGTTCCTCAATACAAACTGTGGAAAAAAAAAGAGCCCGCTGCCGGAACAGCGGAACGCGCCAAAAACTCCAAAACACTTTTTCAAAACACTTTGTGACGCCCCTAAACACTCCTTCTTGTCTTAAGTCTTGGGGGGCCAAGGGCAGGGCGCCTACGCTTTGCGTACACAGGCGAACACGGCCGTATTGGCCGTGAAACGGATCGCACTTGCTTATACGCATCTCGTACGAACCGCAGTATCCCTATTGCTCACTTAAAGCCCAAGTCTTGGCAAAACAAAACGTATTTGCTCAAGGCGTCTCTTTGTTTGTATACCCGGCCGCATACTGATTTTCCCTTTTCCCTGGAAAACCACAAGGAAAGGGACCTCAATTGGCCGGTGCCACCAGCCTCACTTCGTTGCACGGTACAAATCATTATGTTGCCGAGTAGAGAAATATAGTCCTGCTTCCCTGCAAAACAAGGCGCAAGCGTTCCCTGCCTCGGACTCTGAGGCAAAGAACGCTTGCTCATGTATTTGTCAGCGTGCCCACCAGAGAGTCTGGGAGGCATTGTGCGAGGAAAGAATTGGGGGAGAGAAAGATGATTGGCAAGTGTGGCTCAGAGTGGAAAAAATGTAAAGGCCCGGCGTGAGAGTACGCGGTAAACGGCTAGAATGAACTATTTATCGCGCAACGTCAAGGGTAAGCAGCGATGATCTTCACCTTTTGCCTTCTTTTTGGTAAACACCATTTTGCGGAGACTCTCTTCGCAGGCATTTCCCTTGGGATGAAAGTTTTGAGAGAAAGAAATTCATGGAATGATGCAGGGATACGACCAGGGCCGTGTCGCTACTAAAGAAGAAGCGGCGTATGACTCGTCTGCCTGTCAAGGCTTACGTGGAAAGACAAGCGTCTTCGAACGCCGATCCGACGGTTCTTCGCAGCAATACTGGAAAAACAGAGGAGATGGCGTTTCCTCCCAGGCAAAAAAGCCGGGGTTTCCGCGCCAAAAAAATTGATGAAAAAATACCTACGCTATCTGGGGCCTGTTTTTATTGCGGCCATTTTCTGTCTCGCGGTTTTTCTTTTGCACAACAAGCTTAAGCAGTACAGCATAGCTCAAATACAGGAGAGCGTGGCGCAGGTCGATTCCTGGCGCATTGTTGTCTGTCTCTTGTGTACGGCGCTAAGCTACTGGATTTTGGTCGGTTACGATTGGCTCGCAATCCGGGCAATCCACAAAAAATTGGCTCTCTCGCGTGTTGTGCTTGTCTCCTTTATCGGACAGACAGTGAGCTATAATTTTGGCGCTTTGCTTGGTGGCACAACTGTCCGCTACCGTTTCTATTCGGCCTGGGACTTTACGATATCAGATATCGTGCGTCTTGTTCTTATGCTTGCGGTCACCTTCTGGATAGGTGTTTTGGGTCTGTGTGGTATTTTTTTTGTTGTGGCCCCTCCGCATATACCAGAGGAACTGCTCGAGCATCTTCCTTTTGTGAATCTTCGCCTGCTTGGCGTTGTGCTTTTTCTGGTTGCTCTTCTGTACATGGTTCTCTGCTTTACAGTCAGGCATCCGGTTCATGTCTTTGGCAAGGAATTTGTTTTTCCAGGCCCGCGTCTCGCCGTAGCCCAGCTTGTTGTGGCCGGGGTTGATATTTTAGCTGCGGCCTTCTGCATGTATATCCTTTTGCCCGAGCATTTAGGCATAGGCTTCTGGGATTTTGTGCCAGGCTACCTCTTGGCCCAGGTTGCGGTCGTCTTAACGCACGTCCCTGGCGGGGTGGGCATTTTTGAACTTATCATTATTCATCTGACACAAACAGATCAGGTTCAGGTCGTCTTCGCCTCCGTCCTTCTTTTCCGTCTCCTCTACTACATTCTGCCTCTCCTTCTCGCTGTGGCCGTTTTTTTCTGCTACGAGATTAGAGTGCGCAGCAACGGAATAGCCTATGCGAAGCGCTGGTTTCGGATTAAAGCGAGTGCACTCCTCTCCTACGCGGTCTTTGCTTTTGGCGCGCTCCTCCTTTTTTCCTCCCTTCTTGGGTGGCAGGCGGGTGCTTTCGGCTACTATCTGACCCTGTTTTCGGGGCTAGCCCTCTTGTTTATCGCGCAGGGACTGTCGCGGCGCAGGCTTTCTGGGAGGAGAGGCGCATATATCGCTCTCGTATGCGCTGCGCTTTCCGCGTATCTTTCGGGCGTTTGGCCACTCTCATTGCTCGCACTGCTCCTTCTTCTCTGCATAGTCTTAGCAAGGCGCCGTTTTTACCGGAGTGCTTCTCTTTTTGAGGATAGGGTGCCCTTCACCTGGAATGGGGCAGCTCTGCTTATCGCAGGCATCTTTGTCGTCGTAAGCTTCATGCTGACAAGCGGCGGCTGGTCCTGGTCGACATTCCTCGGCGCGACAGAGGATCTTGCAGCCTGCAGGGCCATGCGCTCTGTATTCTGCCTCTGCGGTCTCTTTCTTTGTGGTGGAATGCTTTTGCGTTCACGAAGGAGTGCATAGCATGGAAGATGGTGCCGTTTTTTGGTTGACAGGCCTTTCAGGTGCCGGCAAATCGACTTTGGCTTTTGCAGCGGCGGATATTTTGCGCAGTGAGGGCCTTGCCGTCACAACTCTTGACGGTGACGTTTTGCGCACAGGGCTCTGCCGCGATCTTGGCTTCTCTCAGGAAGATCGCATTGAGAATAACAGGCGCTCAGCAGAGGTTGCGCGCATTCTGGCCCTATCGGCCAAGCAGATTTGCCTCTGCTCCTTTATTAGCCCGACGCGTGATCTTAGGAGCCGCACGCGTGCAATCATCGGGGATGTGTACCGGGAAATCTTTGTGCAGTGTACGCTTTCAAAATGTATTGAGCGCGATCCTAAGGGCAATTATAAGAAGGCTCTTTCAGGCAAGCTCCCTGGATACACTGGGATCGACGCGGTCTACGAGGAGCCGGAGCATCCTGATCTTGTCATAAGCACGGAGACCGCGGGCATCCCTGAGTCAACGGCTGTGCTTGTCGACTTTATTCATCGCACTCTGACGCGCGGAGCAGTTTAAAATCCATGGCACTTCTCCCTCCTTTTCCAGCGTTGGGTGAGTCTGTGCGTATTACGCGCAGCGGCCCGGCATCATTGTGTCGCTCTGTCTACGAATGTCTTATGCAGAATCGATCCGCTGTCGTTGTCGTTGACAGCGAAACAGCGCAGCAGGTGCGTTCCCTGTTTCCTCTCTTTTTTCGGGAAAAGGGCGGGGAGGAGGAGGGCCCGACCCTGGTCTACGAGAGAACACTCCTTGATTTTCTCCCGTGCATGGGCCGGGATGAGCGCATAGCGCCTGCTTTAACCCTCGCCTCGCTGCACGCGCTCACTGAGCCAAGACCCCACTGTGTCATAGCCTCCCTGGAAAGTCTGCTCCTGCGCCATGTCCCCCTGACTTTTTTCAGCAATCGCATCCTCAGCATTTCGACCAATGAGGACTATGTGCCTCAACTGGTTCTTGAGCAGGCAGTGAATTGGGGCTATCAGCGTGTGCCGATGGTTGCCGCTGTCGGCGATATTGCCGTTCGCGGCGACATTGTCGATATTTTTCCTCCGTCATCAACCAAGCCTCTGCGCATCGAGTTTTTTGGTGACACAGTCGAAGAAATTCGCATATTTGACGCCGATACCCAGCGATCGCGCGAGACTGTCTTTCATGTGCGCATTGTGCCCCTCTCGCCCACATCGCTTACGATTCAAGAGCGGGAGCAGGCGTATGCGCGCTTTCACGCCCTAAAGCGCCAGGGGAAACTCTCAGAAAACGCCTGCTACAGCGTGCGCAAGGGCCTTGAAGAGGGGGATTTTGGCCTTCTTCCCGGCATTATTTTTGATGATTCGACCCTTCTTGAACAGTGGCTTCCCAAGGATGCCGTATGGTTTTTGACTTGCGAAGAGGATCTTGCGCAGAAGATGGATGCGCTGCGCTCCGATTTGAAACTCGCTCTTGAGGATGAGGAGAAGACCCTGCTGCAGCCTGTCGATATCGCCCTGCGCACAACAACTGAGCGCTATCCGTGGGCGGGTGCCGCGCGCGTTGTCTTTTCGTATGACCTTTCAGGCGAACCCAAGGAGGGCGAAGTCGCTCTTGCCGAACAGCCCATACACTCCTTTGATGCTCTTTTTCCAAATGCCGAAGCCCGCGACAGACCCTGGCAGGCGCTTATTGAGGCGCTTAAGAAGTGGATTGGTACGTACCGGCAGGTGCTTTTGTGTTTTGCAACGGTGCGTGGCCGCACGAAATTTCTCCATCTGGCCGCACAGGACGGCATTTCGCCGAAACTAAGCTATGCGCGCGGCGAGGCGGGACTTTTTGCTCTTGTTGCCCCTTTCCGCCAAGGAGCCGTGCTTTCCTGGGAAAACACGATTATTCTTGGCGAAAAAATTCTTTTTCCCCGCTCAAGTAGCCCCTCCCGCAAGGCTTCCTCGAATTTTCGGGGCCTGCGCTCTTTTGAGAGTTTACAAGAGGGGGATTTGCTGGTTCACCGCGACTACGGTGTTGGGCGTTTTGGCGGACTGCACACACTCACTGTCAACAAGGTTGAGAACGAGTTTCTGCTTATTGAATACGCAGGCCACGACAAGCTCTATGTGCCGGCAGACAATTTGTCGCTAATTCAGCGCTATAAGGGTGGCGAGGGCAAACCTCCGGCCCTTGACAAGTTAAGCGGCCATAGCTGGCAGAACTCCAAGGAAAAAGTCAGAAAGGCGATAGAGAAAATAGCGGCTGACCTGGTTGAAATGTACGCCTACCGCAAGGTTGTGAAAGGCTTTAACTACGGTCCAATTCCCGATTTGTACCGGGAGTTTGAAGCGACCTTCCCCTATGAGGAGACGCCGGATCAGGCGCGGGCCATACAGGATGTCTTACACGATCTTGAGCAGGACAGTCCGATGGATAGGCTTATCTGCGGGGATGTCGGTTTCGGCAAAACGGAGGTCGCCCTGCGCGCCGCTGTCCGCTGCACCTGCGAGGGCCGGCAGGTCGCTTTGCTCTGTCCCACAACAGTTCTTGCTGAACAGCATTACCAGACCTTCCGCTCGCGTCTTGCCGGTTTTCCAATGCGCGTCGGTCTTCTGAGCCGTTTTGTGCCGCGGATTAAGCAGCGTGAAGTGCTTGAGGCGGCGGCAAATGGCTCAATCGACATTCTTATAGGGACGCATCGTCTTCTCTCAAACGATGTCTCCCTCCCGAATCTTGGCCTGCTCATTTTGGATGAGGAGCAGCGTTTTGGTGTGCGCCACAAGGAGAAGCTTAAGGCGCTCAAAAAGGACGTGGATGTTTTAACGCTTTCAGCAACACCCATTCCCCGCACCCTGCAGATGTCGATGTCCGGTATACGGGAGCTTTCCTTAATTGAGACTCCCCCAGAAAATAGAAAACCGGTCTCAACAGTGGTTGTGAACAGGGATGACGCGCTTCTGCGCAAGGTTTTGCGCACTGAAATTGAGCGAAAAGGGCAGGCTTTCTGGGTCTATAACCGGGTAAACGGCCTTGATCAGGTCTGCGCCTACATTCGCGAACTCATTCCAGAGGCGCGCGTCGCCATGGCGCACGGCCAAATGACGGAGACAGCCCTTGAGAATGTGATGTACAGTTTCTGGCACGGGGAGCTTGACATTCTTGTCTGCACAGCCATTGTCGAATCAGGCCTTGATTTTCCAAATGTAAACACTATTGTCATTGATCAGGCTCAGATGTATGGCCTAGGCCAGCTCTATCAGTTACGCGGGCGGGTTGGCAGAAGCGAGCGGCAGGCGTATGCCTATCTCATTGTTCCTGATAAAAAACATCTCCCCCCACTTGCGGCTGAGAGACTGCGTATCATTCAGTCAATGGACTATCTTGGCGCAGGCTTTCAGCTTGCCATGGAGGATTTGCGGTTGAGGGGGGCTGGCAATATACTGGGCGAGGTGCAGTCTGGGCAGATGAGCCGTGTCGGTCTTGACATGTATCTTGAGATGCTTGAAGAGGCTGTTGCCCGCTTAAAGGGACTTCCTGTGCGCAACGAGGTTGAAAGCGAAATCAATCTCGGTTTGCCAGCTCATATTCCCGTAGCCTATATCGACGATAGCCAAGAGCGTATGCGCTTCTATAAGAGGCTCACCGCGGCAGAGAATCCAGGCGAGCGGGAAGAGATAATGCTTGAGATTCGGGACCGCTTTGGTACCCTGCCCAAGGAAGTCACAAACTTTATTGCCGTACTCAACTTGAAGTCCGTACTGCGTCCGCTTGAGATCGCGAGGGCGGATATTTACACTGACCGGGTGAATCTGGTCTGGGTGATAGGTCAGAAAGCTGTGAAACCGGCCGATATTCTGGCCTGGGCGGGCACTGTCAAAGGGTCTAAGATCACCCCCCCAGCGACACTGACTGTGCCCTTGGCTAAAGATCAGCCCTTTGAAAAAGCCCTGGAAACGCTGCGTCAGGGCCTCCTCTCCCTTCTTACAGGTGGAACCGATCGGAGGACAATGTGAAGAAATTTGTGCTAGTACTTCTGCTGTTCGTGCTTGCCTTGCCAAGTGCCTCCCTCGCGGTACAGCTTGGAAAAATCGCTGCCGTCGTGAACGGCAAGGTTATCACAATGTACGATCTGCAGCGGGCCGCAGCCTCCGAACTGCAGAAAGCGCGGACAAGTGATCCGAAAGTCATTGACTCTGTCATGCGCAGAGTGCTTGACTCCATGATTTTGGATATTCTGGTCGGCGAGGAGGCAAAGCGCTTAAAGATCAAGATCAGTCCCTCGGAAGTCGACGAGCGTCTTACAGAAATCATGAAGGCGAACCGTTTCAGCAAAAAACAGTTTGAGGCCGTTCTCGCCAAGGAGGGCCTGACAATTGCCGAGTTCCGCAAAAATGTTGAGCGGCAGATGCTCAATCAGCGCGTTCTCGGGGCAGAAGTTGGACGGCGCACAATTGTCACCCCAGAGGAAGTCAAGAAATATTACGAGGAACACAAAGCGACGCTCTACGACCGCAAAGGTCTGCATATGGCCGTTTTGGTCTATCATCCGAAGGCTCCGGCAGAGACAGTCTCGCGCCAGATACTCCATGGGGAAATAAGCTTTGCGAGCGCCTGCTCAAAATATTCCATCCTTCCAAACCGCGACAAGGGCGGCGACACAGGGCCAATTGACTGGAACAGGCTCAATCCTGAATGGGGCGAGCGTTTATCGCGCATGAAACCGGGCACTGTGTCGGAACTCTTCGATAGCCGGGGCTTTAAAACGCAGATCCATCTTTTTAAGCCGGGCGGAGGGCCTGCCCGGATTCTGACGCTTAGGGAAGCGACACCGATGATTACCGATATTCTGCGCCAGCCGAAGAATAAGGATCGCTTTACCGAGTACAGCGCGCAGTTGAAGAAAAAGGCCGTTATCGACATCCGTTTGCCCCCCGCGCCCAAATAGTCCGGAAGGGGCGGGTTTTTTCGCAGTATGAGAGGCAGCTTGCGCTATGCCTTGGCGACTTACGCCAGGGAAGGTCTTTTTTGTGCGGCCGTACGCTGTGCCACAAGGTACAGTTTGTGATTTGCGGCGCGAAAAGAGGACCTGTCGGCCTGGCAGCGCTTGAAATCCCGCGCTTTGAGACGTATCAAATTTGGGAGTTTCTATGACAGTAGATGAGTTTGGAGCAACCTTGCGCGCCGAGCGTGAGAAAAAGGGCATTTCGCTCGATGAGGCGAGTAAACATCTCAAAATAGGCGTGCGCATACTGAAATCACTGGAAGAGGGCGACAAGGAAAATTATCCTCACGCAGCCTATGCGCGCGGTTTTTTGCGCACCTACGGAACCTACCTCGGTGTGCCGGCTGAGGATATTGCTGCGGCGATAGGCTCAATCGCGCCGGCCAATCGAGAGGTCACCTATGTCGCCAAAAACGGCGCAAGCCGCAGTGGGCAGATGCTCTCGCCTATTCTTGTGCAGCTTGTGGCCATAGCGCTTATCTTAACCCTTGTCGGAGGTTTCGCCTACCTTGCCTGGAACAATGGGTGGGCTTCCTCCGTCTATAACTGGGTTGTTGAGAAGACAAGCGGCTGGACCAAGGGCAGTGATGGCAATGGCCGCAAGGAGTCGCAGAAGATTGCCCCATTAAGCAGTAGTCTCGATGAAGATCCTCTGCTCACAGGCAGTAAGCCCTTACCAAGGAGTGTGAGCTCACAATTTGGCCGGCAGGATACGCAGACGACCTTCCCCCAGACAAATCAGGAGAAAACGGACTCAACTCTCCCGATTACCGATGCCCATCAGGTCGTCATGGTTGCCATTGAGGACTGCTGGGTGCATTCTTCGGCGGACCGCATCGACACGCGCCAGTTTTCCTTGCGCAAGGGCGATACCTTTGCGCTTTCCTTCCGCGATAAGCTCGAGGTGAAGCTGGGTAATGCTGGCGGTGTGCGTTTTCGCTACAACGGCCAGGACATTCCGCCTGTCGGCAAGTCCGGGCAGGTGAAGACTGTTGTCTTCCCGCTTGAGGCCACGGAGTGAACGACTGGACCGCGCAGGCCTTTGTGCTGAAAGTCGGTCATTTCCGGGAGATTGATCTTTGGCTCAAAATGCTCGTCCCGGCGAAAGGCATTATTACGGCCTTTGCTTTTGGCGGCGCAAAAAGCAAGCGGCGTTTCCCAGGCTGTCTTGATGTCTTAAACACGCTGGATGCGCGCTTTACTGCCTCAAGACAGGCCAATTGCTTCACGCTAGCCGAGGCGGAACTTATCGCCTCTCCAAGATCGCTGCGCAGTGATTGGTCGCGCATGGGCATAGCCACAAACTGCCTGCGCTTTCTTGAGAGCGCCCAAGTGCCTGAAGAGAATGCGGCCGAAGTTTTTCTTTTTATGGAGGATTTCCGCGCATCTCTTGACAAGAGCCGGATGATCGCAAGCCTTTTTCCTTTTTTTTTCCGCTTTTCCCTGGCCTGCCGTCTTGGGTATGCGCCAGATTTTTTCCACTGTGGGGTATGCGCCGCGCCGCTTCATTCGTCGTCGGCGCTTTTTTTGCTCAATGAAGGAATTCAGGTCTGTTCTTCGTGTCAGGCCAGAATTTCTTCGCCTACCAAGTACCATGTCTTTCTTCCCGCAAGCGTGAGAATCATTTTGCAGAGCGTGCGCTTTTCCCTTCCCTCGGCATGGTCTGATGAGGCCCTTTTTTCCGTGGAAAAACGGGTCTGCTCGTACGCCATTGATGGTTTTATTCAGTATCATCTGGGCATTGTTTGGGATAAGGGGGCATTCCGGAGAATCTGAGGCCGGAAGGCTTCCTGTGATGTGGTAGCAAGTAAGGACGTCGTATGTTTTTTCAGGACAGCATTTTTACGCTTGAGCGCTATTGGGCGGATCAAGGCTGCGTCATCGAACAGCCTTCCGGAATAGAGTGCGGCGCGGGGACATTTAATCCAAGCACGTTTTTGCGGGCGCTCGGTCCCGAGCCCTGGCATGTCGCCTATGTCGAGCCCTGCAGACGGCCGACGGATGGGCGCTACGGGGAGAATCCAAACCGTTTGCAGCGGTATTTCCAGTTCCAGGTCATTCTTAAGCCCTCACCGGACAATGTTCAGGACCTCTATCTTGGAAGCCTTGAGGCCTTGGGGCTTGCGCCAAATGCGCACGATATTCGTTTTGTCGAGGACGACTGGGAGTCGCCAACTCTTGGCGCCTGGGGTCTTGGCTGGGAAGTCTGGTTAAACGGCATGGAAGTGAGCCAGTTCACCTATTTTCAGCAGGTGGGGGGCATCGATGTCTCGCCTGTGAGCGTTGAGCTAACCTATGGTCTTGAACGGCTCACCATGTATCTCCAGGGTGTGGAATCGGTCTATGATCTGAAATGGAACGAGCGCATAACCTACGGTGACATCTATCACCAAAATGAGGTCGAGCAGTCGCGCTACAATTTCGAGGCGAGCGACGCGGCTATGCTCCTTGCGCAGTTTTCTGCCTTTGAGCAGGAATCGCGCAGACTCTGTGCTGAGAATCTGCCGCTGCCGGCCTACGACTACTGTCTTAAATGCTCGCATACCTTTAATCTCCTGGATGCGCGCGGTGCGATTTCGATAACTGAGCGTACGGGCTATATTGCCCGGGTGCGCGCCTTGGCGGCCGCTGTGGCTAAACTCTATGTGGAAGAGCGGGCGGCTTTAAACCATCCACTGCGTAATCGGGGCTAATCATGGCAGCAACTGGTACTTTTGTTCTTGAGATCGGCAGCGAGGAGATTCCCTCTCGTTTTTTGAGCGCAGAGGAGAAAAACTGCGCGGCGCTTTTTGCCGAAAAGCTCGGCGAGGCGCATGTAGGCTATGCCTCGATTGCGGTCCACTCGAGCCCCCGCAGGCTTGCAGTCATTGTGTCGGAGATTGCGCGTATTCAGGACGAGCAGGAGGAGATTGTCGCAGGCCCGCCAAAGCGTATAGCCTATGATGCGCAAGGATCTCCCACCAAGGCTTTGCTGGGCTTTATGCGCACTTGGGGGATTGGCGAGGACGCTCTTTTTGAGACTGAGACGGAAAAGGGTGTGTATATCGCGGCTAAGCGGAAGACGGGTGGAGAAAAAGCGAGCGATTTGCTCTCCTCAATCTGTCCGTCCGTCATTGCGGCTCTGCCTTTTGCGAAAAAGATGCGCTGGGGCGACTACGAGGTGAGCTATGCGCGGCCCATCCATTGGATTGTCGCTTTGCTCGATTGCGATATTGTGCCTTTTACCTTCGGTCCTGTGCAGAGCGGGCGTACGACCTATGGCCATAGAATCCATGGGCCAGGTCCATGGAGCATATCCTCCGCCTGCGACTATCTCTCTTGTGTGAGAAATATGTGTCAAGTGATTCTTGATCCCGCAGAACGCAGACAAGTCATTAGGGAAGAGGGGGATAGACTTGCGCGGGATGCAGGCGGCACTGTTCTTTGGAAGGAGGAACTCCTAGACGAGGTCGTGGGTCTTGTTGAGCATCCTGTCCCACTTCTTGGGCGTTTTGATCCGGCTTATCTGGAAGTTCCGAAGGAAGTGCTGCTCACAAGCATGGAGCAGCATCAGAAGAGCTTTGGCCTTGCCGACGGGGATGGACGTCTTCTGCCGTATTTTCTGACGGTGTCCAATACGGATCCTGTCGATAGAGACATTGTGCGCAAGGGTTGGGAGAGGGTTCTCCATGCGCGCCTTGAAGACGCGCGCTTTTTCTGGCGCGAAGACTGTAAAAGCTCATTTTCCGCCTGGCTCGACAAGCTTGATTCTGTTATCTTTATCGAGCCTCTTGGAAGCATGGGCGAGAAGACCCGGCGCCTTGAGTCGCTTTGCACGGAAATTGCGGAAAGGCTTCTTTCTTGCGATAGCGCGACAATTGCGGCTGCAGGCAGGGCAGGGCGTCTCTCAAAAGCCGATCTCGTCTCCGGCATGGTCGGTGAGTTTGACACATTGCAGGGCATCATGGGCGGCATGTATGCGGAAAAAATGGGCGAAGGCCCCCTTGTGTCCGCCGCAATAGCCGAGCAGTATTTGCCCTCAGGCCCAGAAAGCCCAGTGCCTGCGACGGTTGTTGGAGCCATACTCTCTCTTGCGGACAAAGCGGATACGCTTGTTGGCTGTTTTGGTTTAAACCGCGTCCCGACAGGGACAGCCGATCCCTTCGCCCTGCGCCGCTGCGCTCTGGGTATTCTCCGCATAACCAAGGCTTTTTCCTGGCAGATCTCGCTTGACGATCTCTTTGCCAAGGCCCAGGAACTCTACGGGGAGCGCGCCTGGAAGGTTGAGCCACCTGTGGCGAGAAAGCGACTTCTCGAATTTGTCGGCGGCCGCCTGCAAAAGCTTTTGCAGAGTGAGGGCTTTAGCACCGTTGTCACAGAGGCCTCTCTTAGGGCCGGAATGAAAAATATTCCAGATGTCTATGCCAGGATAACAGCCCTTGATCACTTCTCCACAACTGAGAGCTATGTTGCCCATGTGCAGGTTCTGAAGCGTATCGCGAATATTTTGCAGAAAAGAGATCCCGCTGACTCTTCGCCCGTCAAGCGCGATCTTTTAGCCCATGAGTCTGAGATCGCGCTCTACAACCATCTTGAGAGCCTAAACACACTGCGCACGACAGATGACTACGAGCGCATTCTCTCAAGCCTTGGCCCCCTGCAGCCGCTTGTTGACGCCTTCTTCAATTCGGTTATGGTTCTCTGCGAGGATCCTAATTTGCGTACAAACCGCCTGGCGCTCCTTGCGTCGATACACTCTCTCTATGCCCGTGTCGCTGATTTTTCGGCACTGCAGATTTAGCAGGGGACTTTCAGCTTTGCCTTTTGCGCGATTTGTGCATAAATTTTGTTGACAGACATCTTTCGGGGTGCTACAAGAACACCTGTCTTGGGGAAACAATGCGGCGTTGTTTTGCTGGCTCTCGTGTCTCCTTGCTGTGTCAAGCTGAGTGGGTGCCGGCTCGCCGCCTTTAAAAAATACAGTACGATAGTTCGAGATTGGAGGATAGAGTGGCTAATCATAAATCAGCCTTGAAGCGGCATAGACAAAGCCTTATTCATCAGGCAAGGAACCGTTCCAACCGCACTCGCGTGAAGAATGCGGTGAAGGCTGTCAACGTGGCCTTGCAGGCCAAAGATCTTGATAGCGCCCGTGAGAGTCTTGTGAAAGCGACCTCGATTTTGTCCAAGGCTGCACAAAAAGGCGCTATTCACTGGAAAAAGGCTGCTCGTAAGGTGTCTCGCCTCTCCCGCGCCGTGAATGCGGCAGCAGCCCCGAAGTAATCAGCAAAGATACTTTCCTTGACAAAGCACAAGGAAATGAGTAGTATAGACAATGTTTCGTTGAGATAACGTTTTTTGTTAGCAAATGCGCTCGTGGCTCAATTGGATAGAGCAACAGGCTACGAACCTGTAGGTTGGGAGTTCGAGTCTCTCCGGGCGCACCATTGTGATTGTTTTGAGCGATGGCCAATAAAAGCCGCCATAATCCATATTTGTAAACGCGCTCGTGGCTCAATTGGATAGAGCAACAGGCTACGAACCTGTAGGTTGGGAGTTCGAGTCTCTCCGGGCGCACCACAAAAGATAAAAATTAAGCCCTTCTCAAGGGCTTTTTTTGTGTCCAAAATTCGTTGAAAACGCCCTCAAACCAGCTCATTCATGCGGGGGGCCATCCTCCACCGATAGATGCAAAAATTGCAGTACGAACGGCTCGCGCAGTCAGGAATCAAAAACCGTACTGCACGAGCCCCTTAAACCCCTGATTTCATGCGGGTTTCAGCCCATTTCTCGTGAGTCTACGGCAGTTTTGTGCGACACAAGGGCATAACCTCTTAATTGGATGAGCCGTCCAATGAAAAACTAGCCTTTTGCAGGGTAGATCGTACGCTTTGGCCGCCCCATGCATAATGATTTTCCCTGGTGAACCTAAGGCAAGAGGCCTTAATGAGTAGGAACGGGAAGAATCATTGTGACGCCGAGTATATAAGGAGTGTGTTTTTTGTGAGCGGCGCGACGCGCAGCTAGTGCTAGGGCGTGCAATTCAGCCTCGAGGTTCTTCGCTATGAGTCGTGGGCGGCGCAACTCGTGCCCTGCTAGGTTTTCGGCGTCCTCCAGTTTGCGCGGCGTAACCGATGGACTTTGGCGCGCCTTGATCTGCTTCACGCTTTCCGCCTGCCAGCACGCCTTTCGTCCGAAGGGCGCGTGCGCTTCGAGAGCTTTCCCCGAAGCTCGCAAGGTAGAAAAAGGCGTTCGGGCGCAGAGCAGGTTTCTTACGCGCAACAAAGGTGAGGCAAGAGGGCGTCGACGGGGAATGCTACTGCCTGCCCGTAGCTTTTTTACCCACAAAACCTATCGAAGATCCTATTGTACGATACAAAAAGACTTCCTATCCGATTGAATGGATGTCTAATATGCCGTTGGTTGTGTGCGGTGTGCAGTAGGGTCGAGTTGTCGCTTACTTCTTTTTCGCATCACACTCTCTCTCGCCTGCAATTTCTCAATTTCTGCCAAAGGCAATTTCGTAATCCTTTCTATCATTTCAAGCGTGAGACCTTCCTTAAGCATCGCTAAGGCATCTTCCCGCTTCCCTTCTAAGATCCCTTCCTTCCTTTCTTTCTTCCATTCTAAATTTATTCAAAAAGTATTTCTGAGTATTCTTCTTCCAATTAACCTCTTCGCTATTCATCATCTTTACAACTTCCTCTAAAGACGCAAAGCGAATATTTGATGTGCCTGCATCCGGGTTAAAGCGTTTCAGCAATCGCAGTGATGGTCTTAAGCAGTTCTTTATGCTTAGCTTGCCAAGGATATCTTTGTACTTGTTGATCGCTTCCCGCATTGCCATCGGCGTCTTTGATCGCTTCAGTTCTAGATACTGTGCATAGAAATCTGAATTTTTATTCAGTACTTCATCTTTGATTGTTTTCTCATCCACGGTATCCGCTCACAGGTCAACGGTACTTGCGGGCTTTAAATCTCATCGAACCGTAACAGCGTCAACAAATTTCGCTTTTTACCTCTGAGAAATAGCATAAAATCGTCTGAAAATAGCGATTTCACTGTGCCCCCGTGAGCGGATACCTTACGGAGTATCGTGTCGAAGAGATAGAGGTAGGTGTCCGGCGGGTGATCCGTGAATAATTCGCCGTCCTCCGGAGGCAATCGAGAGATCGATGCCGTCATGCGTCGATGAACGTGTACTCAAGGCTGCCGCGGAAGCAGAGTGGGCCGCGCTTCGCAAGCAGGTGCGACGGATCGGCATCTACCGCACGCCAACGTTCAAAAACGCGACGACAGCGTGCGTCGTCGACATGATGGGAGGATGGACAGCGATGTGCGACATGACTTTCAGCGAGATGCCCTTTCGTCGTGGTGATTTTATCGAGCTTTGGCTTGACTGTAGGGGGAAGGAGAGAGATGCTCGAGGGCGGAGATCCCGTCATTGAACTCGCCCAACGGAGCAATAGAGAACGTCTCGCACTCCAGTCGCCTGTGTCTGCCTTGCCGCAGTAGGAGGCTCTATGGTACCGATAGTACCTGTAAAAAGCTAACTTGAGCATTTTGCAGGTACACAGAGATCCGTCTACAGCAAATTTTTTGCTGTAAACAAACGATACGACAGAGTGTTGCACTCTTATCACCCGGTGGTAATGCCAAGCTGCCGGCAACTGA
>JAFTDR010000042.1 GCA_017454105.1 Desulfovibrionaceae bacterium
AGCGTTCAATCTGAGCCAGAATCAAACTCTCCAGTTCAAATCTGTGTCAGATTTCTGCTATGCAGAAATCAGAATTTCTCTTTTAGAAACTCAATGTTTCTGTTCTTCCACTCGCTATTCACTTGTCAATGAGCAAAAGCTCAATGTTGCTCAGTACTATGTTCCAAAAACAGGATGAGCAACAGGAGAAACAATATACAAAAGTTTTTCTTTTGTGTCAAGAAAAAAACAATTTTTTATTTTTCTTGCCTTGTCTTTCAGTAAAGAAAACTCTTAATTTTGCCAGGACAAGCTAAAATAAAATTGCTGCCAAGGAAAAAAAGCTCTTTCTGAAGCTCGCGATGTCGTTACTTATGATATTACTAAAATAGCAACGACTCGTTAAGAATAAAACCTAACACTCTGTCTGTCAAACAAAAATAAAAAACGTATCTTTGACTCAGACCATCGCGTTTTGCCGGATTATCTGAATTAGATTTTCTTTCTTTGCTTTTCGTCCATTCGCGGAGCAGTAAAGGCCAAAAAAAAGAGCAATCTTTCAAGTACTCACGGCAGAAATGCCTTATCCTCTTTTTTTTTCCGTCCGTCAAGCTTTTTTTGCAAAAAATGCTACCCATCCTTGCAGTGCGCGACGGCCAAGGCATCCCAGCTCGAAAGATACAGAGGTGAAATGTGATCTTTTTTCGGCACCCACGGAGAATCCGCGCCTCCCTCAGCGGCGAAACGGATATTGCCTCTGCCGTAACGCGCATTAATGGCGTCAAGAGAGCGCATAAGCGCATCGCGCTTGATGTCGCGCTCAAGAGCTCCTGGATCCACAAGGGAGCCCTGCCGCACATTGCTTGATGTGAGATCGAAAAGCATGACACCGGCTTTGGCGTAGGGTATTCCGGGCCTAAAGATGCGCTTAAGTCCCGCCAAGGCGAGAGTAATAAGCGCCGCTGTGTCAGCTGTCGGTCGCCTGATGTTTGTCTGCCAGGAACTTTCGCTGTACTGATCGCTGAAACGAGCCGCTCGGATGTGTATGGCTATACCGCCGGCTGCAAGAGTCCCTCTGCGCAGGCGCACGGCCGCAGTGCTTACAAAATGGGCAATCGCCTGCGCCATGGCCGGGTAATCACGGATCTTCTCCCCAAAGGATCGTGAAGCGACCACACTCTTCCGCTCCGATGGTCGCAGGACAATATCCTCAACGCAGGGGATCCCACGCAGTTCAAGGACAGTCTGGTATCCAGTGATTGAAAGATTCTTGCGTATCCATACATCGTCAGCATTCTTAAGCTCTGACACGGTCGTAATGCCGGCATTCACAAGCTTTCTCCCAAGCTGTCTGCCGATACCCCATACCTCGCCAACAGGAATAGTCGAGAACAGCACATCGTGCTGTTCCTCTGTGCCATTCAAATAAAATATCCCCTTGTTCTTCTTTGCTATATGGCAGGCAAGCTTTGCAAGCGTCCGCGTCGACGCTATCCCGATAGACACAGGAATACCGACCCACTGCTGCACTCTGTCCCGAACGCTGATGGCCATCTCCATGGCGTTCGGCGCATGTGCCGGCGCAAGCGGCACAAAACATTCATCGATAGAATATTGTTCAACTTCGCCGACAATTGTCTCCACAGTGGAAAAGACACGCCTGGACAATTCCCCGTACAAATGGAAATTTGAAGAAAAAACCGCAACATTATTGGCCTCAAACAGAGAACGGAGCTTAAAGGCTGGTTCCCCCATAGGAATCCCAAGAGCCTTTGCCTCGGCGCTGCGTGCAACCACGCAGCCATCGTTGTTGGAAAGTACAACAACAGGCCTATCCCGAAGATCCGGCCGAAAAAGCCGCTCGCAGGAAGCAAAAAAATTGTTGCAGTCAATCAGAAAATACCGCGCAGCAGCCATACACACTCTTCCTGCTGTTCACAAATCCGTGCAACAATAGCCAAAAACTCTCAAGATTTGCCCTTCCGCATTCAATCTGCCCAGGAAACGCTCTAGCCAACGAAAATTTTCTGACTGCGCATTGAGGGGCTTTTCCGTTGCACGAGCTGCTCCTGTAAACCCAAAAGCGCATCGCACGCAATTGTACCGCAATAGCGCTCTCCTCTGAGCTTGTCCGCTTATCTTCGCTTCCAGGGCATGCCCTAATTTCGAAAGAAAAGCGTTCGGAACTGCATGGTTTTCCCTCGCAAGCCAAAGGAGAGCGACCTCAAGTGCCCGGCATGGCAAAAATCATTGGGACGCCCGAGTATATCGTTCACTCCTTGCAATGGATACGTGCATCTTGGCGTATGTCTGGCAAACTGTAAAGCGGCTAAAAAGCCTGATTCTTTGGAGCGTAAGAGCGTACACGCTGCAGTATCGTACTTTTCCCCCTGACCAGCTGCCCAGGCATCGACACGGAGGAGCGCCGCAGTCCTTCTGAATCTTCCTACTCAAAAAGAAGCTTTGTAGCTCAACATATTTGTATAGCAACAAAGCGTACTTCAAAAAATCTCGCACATTGGGCTTTTCGCCGCAGAAGCTAAGCAAAATGCCGGATAATTCAATCGAAAGCATAGGGGAGAAAATCGTACTGCTGCCGAGTGCACAGGTCAACAGTATTGCGCGGGTTTTAGCCCTTCAAACGTATTCTTCCGTTGCCGCGAGAGCCGAGTTCGCGACACGGTGGAGAGCCGCAGTCCTTCCGATCTTCCAACAAAAAAAACCTTTTGGCTCAAATGATCCTACAGGATGAAACACCCGCAGCCATTAGGCTTTTCGTCTCTGTAGCTCCTTTGTATGCCGGAAAATTGAGAGAACTGGAGAGTCGCATGACGCACTCTACCGTACACCCGTGAGACATTGTGTATTCGTCAGAATTCCAACACAGTGTACGCAAAGAGCCCTCGCTTCGAGTAAAACACCTCCTCCCTGAACGAATCCACTTTTGTGGGAGTACGTAGGAAGATGCTCAGCAAAAGCAAGAATGTGCAGTGCAGATTTACTTTGTTTCGCTCCGCTCTCAGAGTAACAAGACTCCACTCATTCTAGAGAGCCTAACGCAGAATATCCGCGAGTATAGCCTGTATTCTTACGTTCGTGAGTTATTCATGAATCGTCTGTGTACCTCAATGAGCGGATACTATGTTTTTTGGATGCGATGGTTTATATTGCAAAAAGCAAAGGACGCTCTACACATTTTTTTATAAAATGCGAGACCCCAGTTATAAATTTTTACATTTCCATCTCGTATAAATGGTTCATTATAATTATTTTTATTTATTTGTTCCAGAGCTTTACTAGATAAAGATAGAAAAGTCGTAGGGTTATTTGTAGATTTTATCTCTAGTATTGCGACACGAGAATTCCGTTCGTCAGCAATGATAATATCTGGTCGACCATCACCACATTCTTTATTTGATTGTATAATGTATCCTGGACCTACAAATAATCCTGCAATGAATCCGTGACAAAATTCAGCATGTGTATCAAAAAAACTTATGGAATGCACAAGAATATCTGTGATTATATTTTCTAAATTTTTTTGATCACCAATCCAAAAAGCGGTAAAAAATTCCTCTCTATTGTATGCCAGGATAAAACTCTTAAAGTGACTTACTATCATATCTTTAAATATTTCTCTAATTTCATTATTTGGTATACAAAGGAAAACGTGATTATTATCTGATTTACATGCTTTTGTCAAGTATCCTGTAAGATAAAGTAATGTCCAGATTGTATTTTCTGATGAATTTAAATTTTTATAAGTAATCTCCTCATTCAGTGAAACTTCTATTGGAATTCCTTTAAGAATATTTTCTAACTTACTCTCCTTATTCTCTATGTAAAACTCAGAAGACGAAACTAGTTTATCAATGATTGAATTTTCACTACTATTTATCCAAAATAGTTACGGACTTGCACCAGAATCCTCTTGTAGTGTTTGCAGATAATTTAGAATATCCCAAGGACAATATATTTCAGTATTTTTTCCAAATCTATAGCCATTATACCATTGTTTAACCTCTCCTTTTTTATCTTGATTTCCATATATATTTAGCAATAAATCAACTTCTTCTTCAGTAAAACCAAAAAAAGCTAGAATATTTTGTATCGGAGATAGAATACGATCTAAAATTATTTACTCCAGTAAAAAGACGGTCCTGAGGGACCCTAAGACAACCGGTGAGTAGTCCAAAATTTAAGTAGAGATTATCTTTAAGAGCTGAACTCAATCCAGAACGTAAAAAATCTATCATTTCTTCATAAAAATTG
>JAFTDR010000043.1 GCA_017454105.1 Desulfovibrionaceae bacterium
AAGTGTTTTTCCGCTCCCTGACGGGCCCTGCATAAGCATTTTGCCGCAGCCAAATGAGCGAGCAAGGTTTTCTTGGTCCTGATCGAGAGCCAGGACTGTTTCCGCCTGAGCTTGGCATCCGCCACGGACAGGCAGATCAAGACGAACAACCGGGAAGATACTGCTTCGGATTCTGTCTTTGCTGCTTTTTGTAAGTGTGAAGTCGAAGAGCGGGGGGAAATGCTCTTGTAGCCATTGTCGGAATTTTTCTCCCGATTTGTCGCGCATAAGTGGGGACGTCTCGCAGATATCGTCCCAGCAGAATACGCGTGTTTCGTCCATCACCTCATGCATGCGGGCGGATCGGAAGTCATCGCGATGGATGTGGGGAAAAACGGCCCCCCATGTTATTGGGCAGGGGAGCTTGTGCTGGTCTCCTGGGACAGAGGAGCCTTTGCGTCCGAGCAAACTCATAAGACTGTTGACATATTCCCTTGCCTGAGCCAGTGGCTGCTTGCGGCGTTCCGGCTTGCCGGCGATGCGTAAAAGAGCATCTTTGGGATTGAGTTTCAGAATCTGGCTTGTGACCCAGTCTTTCACTTCAAGCACGATAAGTCCACAGTCAGGAGAAAGAAGAATAAAGTCAGGTTCGCGGTCTTCTATGTCTGGGGAATACCAGGCAAGAAATTCTGAGTCAGGGCGGGCTGCATTCTTGAGAAAGCGGTAGACAGCCTCCTCACCGGCCGTGGTAAAGCTTTCGACTTCAGCAGGAAACATGGACGCCATATGTATTTCTCCAAAAGTATCCGTCCACTCTGTTGACGATTCGTACACCAGGTTTCAGTTTTTTATACTGCGGTCAGAAAAAAAGTTGTCACTTAGAGTTGAAAATACCTGATCGCAAAAATATCAGTCTGTTTCTGGCTGGAGTAGAGATCTGAAAAAAGGTACAAAAAGCAAGCAGCATTTTCCCATCTGTTGCGCCATACACATTGCATGCCGTATCAGCCCGACTGTTTAGGCGTATTCTACAGTGTCAAGAATTCCCCCAAAGCAGGGGGCGGCGCCTTCTGCGCAAAAGACATTGTGATGCCTACTGACTTTCTGCCGTAAAGCTCCCATGACCCAGAATGACACGAGGCGCTTCTCGTACTCTGGCCGAATGCGCCTTATGAGCATACGTGCAAAAGACAAGTGCGCCAGCAAATAATCGGGTGCGCGAGGAAGGTTTGTACGCGTTCCTGGCCCTTTCACCTCAAGAAGCAAGCGATATACAGTATCACGGTGTGCCAAGGGTTGTATGGTGGTGACGTGAAAAGAGTGCGGCTTGATTCACGATTCCTAGCTGTGTCTCCGACTGTATAATCGTTTTTGGCGACATAAAAGGGCAATCCACCCTCTCTTGCGAGTGCTTGAACTCAAAAAACGGAAAAACCATATATCCGCTCACGGGTGTACGCATGATGCACCTTGCATCCTACCGCGTCGTCCTAAGCAAAGGTAGAATGCGGTCTTTGTCGACAAGGCATAGCTGGAAGGGCTACGAGCCTGCATAGTACTATTGACCCGCGAGCGGATACAAACCATACAATACACAGACTGCAAAAATTTCCCTGTCTACAATGGGAACTCATATTGCGATCATCGTCTAGGGGGACACAAAGCCGTGTGTCGCTCACTGACCAGGACTTCGTAGAAAGGGGTGTGAGTGTATCCCCCTCTTTATGATTTCCGAATGGCACCTAAGAGAACCACCGCAAGAGGTCGGTGTGGGAAGAAACACTGTGCCAGCACACAGGCACGTATATAGAATTGTCAAATTTATGTAAATTTTGTGGGATTACCTTATACTTGCTGCGGAAACCGAGCCTCATCAACACGAAAGTCGCCAGTATACCATTTGTCGCTCTTCTGTAACGCTTTGGCCATGCGCATCGCATTTCTTTTCAGCCCAGGGCGATGGCTACGGGCTCAGAGGGGCATTCCCCAAAAGGCAGGTTGTCGTTCCCTGTTTTTTTTCATCCCACAGAAAACGTGCATGAGCCGTATTTTTTGGCCTTTTTCAAATCAAAACAGTTGGAAAGTGGCGTTAGGCATATGGAGCGGCGGAAAATGTATTCTTAGACGTGTCCTGGATAAACTTGCATGGTCCCACGCAGCGCTTTTGGGCGGGCCGCTGCGAGAACAGTGACGATATTCTGGAGAGCACATTTGTGTGGCGTACAGGGATTGTTGGGCCCAAATTGGTTGCTTGCGTCTCTCCGTCAAGTACGTCCAGGGGGCACTTTGTGTGATGACTTGGCAATCTTGCTTTTTTGAGAACTTGCTTATGAAGATGCGGTCGCCCTAGAGCGCAAGGGGGGAAGGGGGGAAGCTTGGTTGCTGTATGCAGAAATTGCTTGCAACGGTCGAAACAATGTGATTCGCCCCTTTGGCATAGTCTCATGGGATCGATATGCGCTCAAGTCAGATTTTGTCTCTCGGCAATACACTTTGGCTAGAAAAAAAGTTCTTTGCGTACAAGTATGCGACATTGGCGGCAAGCCCTAGCTCCTTGGGCTGTCCCTTTTCTTCTCGTGTCAATAAAAAAGACTTGGAAGTCAAAACCGCAAAAAGTAACGGCCTGGGCAGTACTGCTGCCCGCTTCCAAGCCTAGAGTACGCTATCGTAACGAGTGCCCCTTCCAAGGAAATAGCATAGCAAAACAGGTCTCAAAGTGCTAACTTACGTCAGGGCTACCGCTTTTTTGGAAGTTTCGATGCTCCAAGAATACATGCCAAAAGCAGAGGGACCTGTCAAGCCTTCGATTGTGAAAGAGAAGAGTGTGAGAAACAGTAGATACGACTCAGCCTCATAAAGATTTTCGTGTCACGGGAGTATATGCCTCGTCGTCCTCACCCAGGGTAGAATGCGGCCTTTGTCGACAATGACAGAGATGGAAGGGCTACGAAGCCTGCATACTAGCCATGCTGCGCTGTTGCCCCCTAGGCTTCGCCGTCGGAGCGGATACCATTCACGAGTTTCTTGTCAATCTCTCAATTCAATTTTCTTTCATCTTTTAAAAGCCGCATAGATTTCTTGTTCAGTGAAAGTTCTGACAAGGCACACGACCAATCTAAACGTGTGCGGTATTGCAAAGTAGCGTTGGTTTGCCGGCAGAGGCAGGTACGTGCTGCTCACCACGAAATCGAGTACATCGTATTTCTCGCTCGCCAAGTCGCCTTATCGTTTCAGTAAACTTGTCGAATCATAGTGTCTATGCAGGCCCTCTGTCGTTCGTGCTTCAACAAGGCTTGGGAAAGCTGTTTGAGTGCATCGGTCTTTCTGGGGAGTATTTCGAAAGTTTGCGCTCTGGGACTGAGAGGAGCGTCCTCAAGTGTATCTCGTGAAAAGCGGAGGTACCCTGCGCCCCCCCCCTACGCCACCATACGATGGATGAGCAGCATAAAGCCCAGCCGTCACATCGAGTATGCGCTACACACGACGCAAAGAACTCTGCTAGCGCAAGAGCCGAGTTTTCTTTTCATTCGGCGTACAGGGAGAATAAGGAGTAGAACTTTTGCCTGTCTTACGCTCGCTGACCGAGTCGTCTATCGTACCAGTCTTGTGCAGTCAGTTTATGGATAGGACTGATGCAACTCTCGTAATCTTAAAGTCAGCCATGGTAAGTATGGAGTCTGAAATGCGCTACCGTTGCTGTACGCGAAGACGATAGACCACAGAGGAAACTCTTCGGCCGAAGCCGCTATTTGCTCAACGTCGTATGTCAAGCCCCCAGCACCCAGTAGGCCTCTGAACAGAGATGTCTCTTTGAGTGGCTATGCGCGCAACGCTGGCCAAACGTCCTGACCGTAGCCGTGTGAGGTCCGCCCAAACAGCCAATGAAGCGGCCAACCTGGCGGTTTCTGCGGGTTTGGGCGATTGACCGATAGTATGGTAATCCGTACACGCGGAACTTTTTTTTATACTGCGAACATACAAGCAGGGTCTGCGTAGGGACTTCGAAAGGGCGGCTGGAAGGATGCCGCTAGAGAGCCATGCTCGAGTCATCAGACTGTCGCGCGGATGAACCGACTGGCGAATCAACCGCATCGTAGTAAGAATTTCATTGTAATATGCTATATCTTTGTTTTGTATAAAGTGCTAAACACGATCATTCAGCTTGTTAGGGAAAAAGCTGCGACTAGCTGAATTGCCGCAGGATGTGGGATCTTCTGGGTTGATTTGAAATCTGCGTTAGTCGTGACCTAGATAACGAAGCCTCACTAAATCAGACTGTCAATTTTGTGAAAATAATCACAAGGTTGACAGTCTGATTTCTTCGAAAAAGTGGCTGCTTCCGGCTCAAGTGGGCCCAATCAAACGCCTTTGTCGCCGATCTCTTTTGCAGCAAGAGATTTGATGTTCAGCAAAGCCTTTGTGCCTCGTGCATAAAGAGGAGGGGGATAGTTCATCGACCCTAAGCTCTTCATCCCTGTATGACTAAAATTGAGCAATTTACAAAATTTTAGAGAAACCCTCGATTCTGCCTAGGCTTCCTCTACCAAAACAGCCAGCTAAGTGTTAAACCTTTTAGTCATACGTATGACTAAAGTATGACTAAAAGGGAGAAATGGAG
>JAFTDR010000044.1 GCA_017454105.1 Desulfovibrionaceae bacterium
AGCGTTCAATCTGAGCCAGAATCAAACTCTCCAGTTCAAATCTGTGTCAGACTTCTGCTTAGCAGAAATCAGAATCTCAAAGTTCTGTTCTTCCACTCGCTATTCACTTGTCAATAAACGAAAACCATTACGCTTTCGCTCAGGTCGCAGTCAGTTCTTTCTGAAAAGCGACACGAAAAGGCACTATACAGAAGCCGCTCTCGCGTGTCAAGAAAAAAAATGAATTTTCTTCTTTTTCTTGGTTCTCCGCTCTCCTCGTATCTTCTTCTCCCTCATAGCTTGTGCAAAGTGTTTTGGGCAAGCTTTTGGTTAAACACATGTCAGGATAAACCCGAACAATGAGTACGTGCGAAAGCAGGCACGGAGAAATTCAATTCACCAAGAGCATTTGATGTTCTAAAGAAGGTACCCAGTCTTTCCCATTCTGTCAAGGAAATAAAAATTCTATTTTTGCTTCTGGGCATCAACTTTTGCCATTTTTTCTGAAATAAGCATCCTTTTTTGCGCTATGGACATTCACGTACCATGAAACTTCAAAAAAAGGACTATCTTTTCAGCACTCAAGGCAGAAAGCCTTATCCGCCTTTTTCTTCCGTTCGTCAAGCACTTTTTTTCGGGCGTTCTGCAATATGCCGATATTGGCATATTGCTCCACTGGAGCATGGGTACTGCTCTCAAAAAAAAAATGACACTTTGAGTTGAAGATACTAAACTCTGTGCTGGCTGCTGCTCGCAAAAAAGTGAGTTTGTTTCGGGCTTGAGTATATTTCTGACTGCAGTGTAGCACGCAAAACATACGATTTCCGGCACCGCCTCAATCATTGCCCCCTCAACCTGCCGTGGTGTACTCTATTGGAATCTCACACATGTTGAGATTCTGCGCATACAAAGAGCCTGCGTGACTTTGTGTCCTTGGTCGCTGTACCCAGAGCCCGTACCACTTCCTTTTTCCAAAAGGATTGTTGTACCACATCCCAAGTCTGTACGGTACTTCGTACAGGAAAGTCAGTTATGGAGAACCCCTTTTTTGGAAATTGGCAATCAAGGCCTTCGCTGCCCCTCTTTACCCATAGGTTCTGGCGCACTTGCGTCTTAAGGGCTGTCTTGATGGATACGGTATGCTCGCGACGGATACAATCTTCCATCTCATCTCTTCCTGCGGATACCCAATTTCCCCCGCCGATCAAGAGGAGGCAAGGAACATCTTTGGCGTCGCGAGTATAGTTTTTAATTGGACGGCTCATCCAATTACGTGTCTGTTTCAACCACATGAGGTATATGCCCTTGTGTCGCACCCACGGTAGATATAAGGCGATCTGCATGCCAGATCCCTTAGCTCCGACGTTAAGGAGATGCATGACCGGCGCGTGACAACTGCCAGCTGCTCTGGGGAACATCGGCCGCTTGACAGAGCTTTGTCCCGCAAGAGCTAACGTTGCCCTACAGCCCACAAGTCCTCTGCCTCGTGGGGGAAGCAAACTGTAGTGGTCACTCGCAACTATACTCGGTGTCACAAAGATTCTTCCCTGCGCGATGAAGTGAGCAGCGGGTGCCGACCAGCTGAGGTCACTCTCCATTGTCACTCCTTGGAAAATCGTTATGCGGCCGAGTATACCTTGACACTCACCGCCGCACGTGGAGTCGGCTAAGTATAAAAAAGACGATACGAAGCAGACTCCGTACCATCGTCAAGGCAATACAACAGTGGAGCAGCATGAAAAAAGCACATGACATCGTTGATCCGGGTGGCCGCAAGGGTAGCTCTGTCTGGTCCGCGCTTCCGTGCCTTTTGCGACAATCTGGGCATGCTGCACCCCTCCTCTTTTTTTTGGTAGAAAAAAGTCTACCTACGCTTACTAAGGAGAAAGGAAGGAGTTCAATCAAAAAGTGCATATTTTTTTTTCTGACCGCAATAAAACTAGCTGTTCAGCACCCTTTTCTGGGAAAAGGGTGCTGAACAGCTACTATTATTAGTCTACCATGCCAAGAAAGTAAGGAGTCCTAATTTCCAGAACAGCTTCCAGAGCCGCACATGCCCCCGCCGCCTGAGCAGTTGAGACCAAGGCCACACATGCCCCCACCGCCACTGCAATTTTGTTGAATGCCGCAAGCGGCATGGGCTTCGGACGAACCGATTGTCGGCACGTTCAGTGAACCAATTTTGATAGGATCTGAAGTTGACATCTTCACGGGAGCCATTGATGCCAAGAATGCACCAACGCCAACAAAGCCGAGTTTGAGAAACGATCGTCTGTCAGTCTTTTTCATGAATATCCTCCAGTATGTTGAAAAAAGCCGTCCGAAACGCAGCGATATCGTAGTCGCAGAACGGATCGGCAGCAAGAAAACTGCCGGCTTGATAGAAAGTACGAGCCCAGCATCCACCACTACAAAGAAATCGATAGGGACAGTCTCTGCACTCTTCCCGTTGCGTGACACTCATGCAGCGAATGCTCTTTAAAATTTTCGAATCAAAATAGATGTTTTCCAATGTTTGCTGCCGCACATTCCCAGCACAGAATTTGGCAACGTGGAGCATATGACAAGGAAACACATCTCCCGATGGGGAAAGGCTGATCTCACCCGCTCCGATGGCACAACGTCCAATCTTTCTATTGCGCATTCTCGCAAGTTCTTCTGTTATTTTGCCATAGGGTTGAACTCCTGGCGCTCGGAGCAACACATCGTAGTATTCTTGTCCTGTCAGGCCAATATCTTTATTTTTAGCCCTGCCGACCTTGTACAATGGCTGGAAAGAAAGCCTGCTCCCCCATTTTTTAGACAGAGCTGAAATTTCGCCTATGTTTAGTTTCGTCACCGTCATAGCCAGAGAAACTTTTTGGCCAGCAGCGTCAAGAAGCTCAACTGCATGCATGGTCTTTCGCCAGCTTCCCTCGCCACGCAGCCGGTCATGTATTTCTTCTGTTGAGCCGTCAACAGAAAAACGTATGGAGTCGAATGCGTTGGCTATCTGCGAAACATTCTCTTCGTTGACCAAAGTGCCGTTTGAAAGAAGAGAGGTATGCAATCCCCTCGATTTGCATAGTTCAGCAATTTCTACGGTTAGAGGATTCAGCAAAGGCTCTCCCCCAGTAAATGTTACGTCTGAATCAGGCGCGAAAGAAGTTAGGGAGTTTATTACATTTTTATATTCTTCCTTGTTGAGAGGAGTGCCTATCTTTTCGCGCTCCTCTGCATAACAATATATACAACGCAGATTGCACGTCGAAGTCATATTAAGGTGTATACTGTTCAAATGAGGTTTTAAATCTTCGAACTTTTTGTCGTCATTAGCCTCATCTGACACTTCTGTAAAAAAATTATCTTTTTTAAGTTTTGTTACTAAATTTACGAATTCGATTTGTTGATCATCAGGCAAACAAGAAGCTATTTCTTTTATTTTTTTACTTCCGTTGCACATGGCAAGAAGAATGGCCGTTTTAGAATTAGCCACAACCCAGTCCGGCTTGTCTGGGACAAGTAAGAGTACTTTGTTGCCTTCTCTGAGGAATATAGTACTTTTAGGAAGAGCCAAATTTAGTTCTTCTATGTTCATATCGTTACTGCCTATAGATAAATTATACTCACTACGTTAAAGATGTTCTTCATCCTTCTCGATCGGTTGGGCATTGGGTGTCGCAAGAAGAAGTGCGATGGAAGATTGTATCCGTCGCGAGTATACTGACTGACATTACCGGCAGTTATACTGCGGTCAGAAAAAAAAGTTGCTACTTGTCGTAGAAAATAACCCGGCTCTGCGATGACTCCCGCTCGCAACAATGACACTTTGTTTCTGGCTGGAGCATATCAAGGTAGTTGTCAGCAAGGTACCCCTAAAGATAAAAAAAACTCGTTTCCTTGCGATAAGCGACACCCCCAGTCTCTGGTCAGTTCTCCGCTGTCAGGGCACTTGTCAGGAGTGACCAGAAAAATCAATCTGCCTCCGTGGGTCAGGTCATTCGCAAGCTGATTGCCTGCTCCTCACGTGTCCAGCAGGAAAGGGGAAAGCGTATACGAGTGTAAACACCGCTAAAGCAAGGATCCTACGCAGCCGCTGCTCAGCGGGTTGTGATATGAGAATTATTTGTGTGCCCGGCATGGATAGTAACTTTTACTGGCTTTCCCAAGTTTGTGAGTACCTTTTATGCAGAACGTTCTTGACATTTGAAGAGTTCCCCCATCCTCTTTTTATACACAGACTTAGAAAATCCAGTACTACACTTCATTGCTCTCCGTGAAGCTTCACAACTCCATGCTGCCTAAGACTTCTCACATAAACAGTACTGCTGCGCATGCTCAGTTTGTCTGTGCCAGGCGCCCTCCAACTATAAAGTTGTTGCAACTCCATGAGACATGTGCCCCAATGGCACACAGTGGTGTCACCGAATTCAACTCTGTATTGTAACCTTCAAAGGACGCTGGTGCGGCTATACAGTTAGAAAAAAGTTGTCATTTTGAGTTGAAAATACCTGACTCTGTGCTTTCTCCTTTTCGAAAAACGGTCAGTTTATTTCTGGCTGGAGTATAAAACCTGGCACAGATAGTCACTCCCTGACGGGAACCAGACGGTCGATGCACCGCTTTTCAGGCGCATGGCTTGTCTGGAAGCTCATGATTTCGATTTCATCTCCTTCGCCTTTCTGCACACGGGTAGGACTGCTTACCGACGCAAATCCTGCTAAACCAGCTGGTATACTCGCGACGGATAAAATCTTCCATCTCACTTCTTCTTGCGATACCTCCCCCGATCAAGAGGAGACGAAGAACATCTTTGGCGTTGTAAGTATATCCTCTGCCACACTCCGACAGTGCTTTGAGCGCTCGCCCCTTGTACAATCCGAACACATTCCTCCACCAGCTCATCGGAGATTGTCGGGACTGAGCTGGGTGGGTAGGAGTAGAAGAATCGGATAGCTTTCCTGAGAAAACGTAAGCCAGAAAACAAGCAGCACACGGCATACAACGAAAAGAGGGCTTATTGTCTTGTCTTTCACGCAGACGTTCTTGAAATTCCCGATGTGTCCTCTTGTACCACGATCACCCCCCGCTTGGTGTCGCCCGCGAAGCGACAATTTCGTCCAGAGCAAAATTTCTTCGCTTCAGCTCTCGCGCACTGTGCTGCCAAGTATCTTCTGCTCATACTTGCAGAGCGCCTCGTTGATTTTGTCGATGTCGTAGATACCTCTTTCCAAAAAAAAGAGGACAATGACATCTGAAAGAATGCCGTCTGAAAAAGCGTAGCCGGCCCACCGTAGCATCTCCCTTGTTTCTCTGAGATCGAGCTTCAGCGCGACAGCAAGGGCGAGTACTGTCGACTTTCCAGGGACGTAGCTTTCCTTTGAGATTATCTTCGAGAAGAGCTTTCTGTCGATGTTTGCTCTCCTGTACACGTCGGGGTTATCAACATGCTTCTCCCGTAAGAGATTCTTAAATCGCGCGGAAAAGCGGTTCCGTTGCATTTCCTCACGCCACTGCTCAACCCACTTTTGATAGGATTCATCGTCAAAATGGATCGGATGCGATCCCCAGACATCCGGTTCAGACCTCGACCAGTCAATCTCGTGTTCGGAGCAATGCCTTTCTTCATCTGATTGCTCGTCCCCATACTCTTTTCTGGCATCTGCGCGTCCAAAGAAACTTTTTCTGTATTGTTCGGATGCGTACTTCCACTTTTCAAGAATATATCTCTCAAGCGCCCCCCATTCTCTGGGAGTGAGATGTTCAAGCCTGCCCCTGTCAACAAGTTTGCGGTAGATTTTATTGCAAATGTTTGTTTTGTCGCGATCCTCCTTGAACATTATGACGAGACCCAGAAGAATTAAGCCTACAAAGAATGCAACTGCTCCCATACGTTCTCCTTATGCGCACTGAAAATTAGGTTCTTTGCTTTTTAGTATATTTGCAGACAAAATCTAACACTTAGAGATGTTATTTTCACAAAATATAAATTTATTTTAAATACACACAGGAAATACACCTAAAATGTTGGTATCCGCTCATG
>JAFTDR010000045.1 GCA_017454105.1 Desulfovibrionaceae bacterium
ACAGGGTCCAGCGTTGCACCAAGACGTTCCAGAATCTACGGTTACGAATGACAACGCCACTTTACAATTTGCAAGGATTAATCAGCGTATTGATGTTTTCTTTGCCAATATGGAAAAGCGCCTAGCTGAGCGCTTTAAGGATGTGAACCTACAGTTTGACTGGGTAAACCGCCGCCTTGACGAAATGGCAAAGAGTACAGCGGATCGCTTTGAACGCATAGAGTGGCGACTCTAGTGATACGTACGATTCACCGGCATATGAACTGTAACAAGAAAAGTTTTCTTATGCTCCAACTTTTTTCCGACGTACTGTATGCTTTTTTAGATCCAAAAAATTGACAAATGGTATGGCGAAAAAAGCCGGACTTTTCGGATTATCCCGACTCCTTGCAAGCGCGAGAAGAAAACGCAAAAAGATACGAGGTTAGTATGTCACAAGCAAGTCCGTCCAACAGCTATGGCTTTAGAGCTGAGCTGCAGTCGAGTGACGTTGCAAGAGAACTTAAGCAATCTCAGAGACCAGCGTCTCACCAAGACGTTGAAAAGTCTGCGGTTACAAATGAAAACGCTAATACCCAATTTGCAACCCTTAATCAGCGTATTGATGATCTCTTTGGTAGTATGAACAAGATCTCAGATGAGCGCTTTGAGGCGGTGAAGGTACAGTTTGGCTCTGTGAACAGCCGCATCGATGATATGGCAAAGCACATAGATAAGCGCTTTGACAACATCGAAAAGCTCTCAGATGAGCGCTTTGAGGCGGTGAAGGTACTGTTTGGCTCTGTGAACAGCCGCATCGATGATATGGAAAAGCACACAGCGGAGCACTTTGAGATGGTGAACCAACAAGTTGGCGCAATCAACAGCCGACTAGACGGGCTGGAAAAGCGAACAACGGAGCAGTTTTCGAAGATAGAAGAGCGACTGAGGCCACTGGAGAACGTTGAATCCAGGTTAGTCATAAAGCTCAGCGGCGTCCTAATCGGTCTTTTAACCTTATTTTTTGCCGTGCTACGCTACTCATTGAAGTAGTCTCTTCTAAAGATGAAAAAAAAACTATCTGGGGCAGGGAAAAAATTGTCACCCATTAGGTCGTAAATTCTCATATTTTTGGTATCTCAGACCGTTCACACAGGCATTTTTTTCCTAATTGAGTATACGTAATGCCCCTATGTGCGTTCCTCCGGCACAGGAACTTCCGCACTGCAAGTTCCGAATGCCCTCACCTTCTTCCAAGGAGTGCGCGTGTCCAGTTCTCCATGTCAAAATCATCAATTCATGACCTGGGAGTTAGTTCAGAGTTCAAAAATACGGTCTGCCGAAGACAATAAAAAAACTGAGCAGAGACCTACTTTCTCAAAGAATAGTACTGTGTTCATAAGCATTGAGTACGTAACTTTCGAGTTCGGGATGGATTCGAGAGAACCTCTCTTGTACATGGAGTAAGACGGAATGTTTTGTCTTGCTTGGATTTACCAGGCAGACGCGGAGTCGTTTGGGAATTCGGCTCACGGAACATCTGAACAATGCTCGTCTCGTTTCACGTCGCAGGTCTTCAAATCGTATCATTCGTTTGGTGGGGGACCGCATACTGGTTTTCCGCGCTGCACCCAACAGAGCTTGCCTCAATTTCCTCTCGTCTGTTTGGCGAGCATAGCACGCGCACATCAATGCGCAGCCAAGTATTCGACGGGAGCAGACTACAAGACTCCACGACCTGTGAGCTGATACCGTTTTTTGTGAACTCTGGCAAGTCTGAGTGAATTTTTCCGCGTGTACGGTGGCACACGAGCGCGCACGCTCTTAAAATACAAAGAATCAAGTGGTTCAGTTGCTCTTTGCTCCTTTTTGGCACTGAGTACTGACATTCGCCAAGATGCTCTCTTGTCGCCACAAGGTTTGCACGATGGATTTTTTTTGCATACGTTCCCGCCCTGCGAGTGAGCTACACGGTCCTGTTGAGCTACAAAGGGTCCTATTATTAAGCTCTTCGTCTCTCAAGCTCCATTGCATGCTTAGAAATTGAGTGTATTGAGATGGCTCCGATTGTAGCCCATCAGCCCATCAGCTCGTCATAGGCGGAACCTCGCAATTCCTTCGAGGCAATTGCGAGTATAGCCAAAATTTCCCGCGTATACGGATTGCCAGGATATCGTGAGCGCTCGATATACATCTGCATTTGTTATACCGCAGTCAGAAAAAACGTTGCCTCTTGGCGCTGACTTTCATTCGCAAAACTGTCAGTCTGTTTCTGGCTGGAGTATATCACGCGTTCGTTTCGGCTCTGCATTGCATTGTGTCAACTGTACGGGCATGACTTTGTAGCTCTGCGCAAAGGCTTTTTAGTCTATCGTCTTCTGCAGCCTTTTGGTCCAGTCCTATGCGGGCTGCGTAACTCTGTACGCTATGTCCTTGTGGATACGGTACGACGAGTGCTTCGTGAGCTTGGCGTACGCCAAGAGAAGCGCTTCTCTGCTTGGCATAGGAAAGAATCACCGTGCCGCGCAAAGTACGGGAGGCGAAATGGGTGGATACGCGAAGGGCTCATTGCACGCTTTAGTCGCTCTCGCATGCTACAAGCACGTCACTCGAGTCGTACTTTTGGCACGTTCCCTAGTTCAAACAAGTTTGTGATGAAGAGTTCACACCCGAAAGCGCACTCTTTTTTCCGTGCAAGCCTTAGGTTGAGCGAACTCAATGGATTGCCCAGGAAAGAATTATTGCAGCAGCGAGTATACCTATTAAAATTTTTTTGGGGGTAGTATTATGATTATACCTGTAAATATTGTCAAGACATATCCGGTTCATTGGGATGAATACAATATCCTGCGAGACTTTATTCAGAACTTTTACGATGCAGTTGGTTATAGAAAATTTAATGAATCTTTTCACTATAGTTTTGAAAACAATACTATCAGTATGTGGATTAAGGATATATCCTTCAGCTTTGAATGGCTGCTACATATTGGAGCATCCACAAAAACTTTAAATTCTAAAAACAATGCTGGGTACTTTGGTGAAGGTTTCAAAATAGCGTCTCTTTGTGCCGCTCGAGATTATGATTGGAACATCCACATGGCATCTGGAGACTGGAACTTCAAAGTACAATTCATTGATCATTCGATAGACAATCAAATAGTTGAGATGATGGCCTATGATCTAAACAAGGTGGAAACACCTTCTGACACAACGATACTAACAGTATCCCCGTGTTATGAGGACACTTTTGAGCTTTTTAAGACCGTGCTTATCAGCTTCTATTATCCTGAAAATCCGCTCTTTGGTGAGAAACTCTGGGAGGGATCTGAAGGGGCTGTCTACTTGAGGTCAAATACACCAATTCCCGAATTATTACCATGTACGAAAGACAACGGCCGGAAAGGTGCTGTGTTTTGCGGCTACCAAATGCTTGGCACAAACCCTTTCGATCTCGTTCTCTGTCTCCATGCATACAAAAAAAATGACAGAGAGCGAAAAACTCTGTATGCCTTTGATGTCGTAGATGTTTTTGAGGAACTCGCCTATTACTGCTCAGCCAAATGCGCTATGGTGATGCTTGAGAAGATGCGAAGATTTTGGAGCTCCTACCAAAGGAAAAGAATTGATATTTATTCTCTGAGTACCACTATAGATCTTCTAGTCGAAAAAATAAGTCGGGATGACGAAATAAGAAAGTTGTTTACTGAAAAATACCCAAATATACTTTGTATTAAAAAAGTGATGAATATAGAAGAAAGAAATATGAGGGTTGAGGCGCGATCGTGGTTAGAAAAACAAGGGGAAAAGAAATATATTCTCGCAAAGAAAACATTCATGAATTTGGGCTATATAACTTTGGAGGAGTGCTGCAGGCAAAATGATGGTTTTGTTCGGGCTGGAAAAGTTATAGAAATGAAGTATCAAAGGTGTTTTGATATTTTATTTGAAGTTTCAAAAGATGTGTTTGCTGACTTTTTTATTCTTGATTCTAGGCCAGAGTGTAAAATTATAACTAATACAACGGCCTGCTATAGTGGTATGGCTTCACTGATTAAGAGGACACCAGTTAAAAATAAGTTGGGAATAGCAGTTCGCTACGGTATACAAATAATATACTTACACATAGAAGATTTAAAAATACACTTATTTTTTAAGGCGTTGAGTGTGTTTATTCATGAGTTATGCCATATGTTTGGCGGGGACTCTTCGAAAAATTTTAGTTATGCCTTATCCGAGGCAATAACGATTCTTCTTTATAATAAAGAACCAATTGATGCAGCTAACAAAAAGTGGATAGAAAACTTTATACACTATGAGGGCGGGCAGAGCAAAGAAAACACATGATGCTCGCACAATTCTACTGATTGCTTGCAAAAGATGTGGAGTGTATGGCGAAGAAGCCAGATACTTTCACAGTGCGGGTACTCATTGCGATCACGCACTCACATTGTACTATTTTTTTGTCCAAGGCGCTCTCCCGAGTTATGGCATAGCAAAGTTCGAGTGTATCGTATGCACCCTGCCCTTGCAGCGGAGGCCCACCATATTTTTAGAACACGGACTGAGAGAAGGCAGTACGAGCCCGCGTATGTTGCGCATCTCTGTATGTTGAGCATCTCTCGTGCAGACAAAAAGCTGAGCATCGGTGGTATTTTTCCGTCATGTGATCCGCTGTGCAGCCGTTGTACGCAACAGAAATAGGCAATGCGCTGGCTCTTTTTGTATCAAGGCAATACGGCAATTTTTGTACGCCTAAAAGGACAGCACGCTGCTTGCTTGGCTTAAGAAGACGTGTGCGCACACGGTCGTACTTGCTTTTTGTGTATACTACGGTCAGGAAAAAATTGACATTTTTAGTGTCGAAGAGACCCAACAGGATTGCAGCCCTATTTTTCAATGTCTCATCTTTGGCCTATGGACACGCGAGCTAAGGCATACTCTTAAAAAGTAAAACTTTTTTTCTGACCAGAGTATATTTTTTGCAGGATACGTTGAAAAAAAACTGCGCGTGTACTTGTCCGTATCACGCGCAGAAAATTTGCTTCGTGCGTCCTTGGGGAATTGTCCAATAGGGCTTGCAGAAAAGCTTGTATACCGGCAATGGAAGATTTGTGGTCTAACACGCCCCTCTTGTACGAACCTGCAAGCCTTCGCAGTCTGCTCTGTGCGCTCGTTGAACTTGGTTTGGGTTAAGCAGGCTATTATACTCGGCCTCATAAAGATTTTCCCCTAGGTGGACGATGTCAGAGTGTAACTCGAAGCGTTCTCAGGAAAACCAATGTGCGGTCGAGTATATCCCTTTGTATATATAGGCTGTTCGCTAAGCTTGCGAGAGGCCCTTTGCGCCATGCACAATCTCCCTATCCAGCCAAAGGTCTTGCATGGGCGTTGTGTACGCAATTGGCCCGGCTTGCCTACTTTTGTGGATGCGCGCCTTTGAAATGAACATCGACGCGCACTTTCTGGCCGGATTTGGCTGTGTAGAGGAGGTAGCCGTATTCTAGGCCGAAACGGTAGAGATCGCGGGTAAGTTGGACATCGACCTGGCAGTACTCGGCAATCTGATCAATCTTGCCCTCTTTCCACCAGGCAAGGGCCATAAGGCCGTTTGCGCTTTTGGCTGTGCCAAGTGTTGCCGAGGCGAGAGTATCTAAGCCGATACGCGTGTGTGTGCGCTCATAGACAGATGTCAAGAGATCGAGTGTGGGGAGTGTGCGCAGATCGTAGGGCGCGTAGGGGCGCAAGACTGCGTAGTCAAAGGCCAGGGAGTTAAAGCCAATAACCAGGTCGGCTGCGCGCAGAAGAGCAAAGAGGCCGTCCAACTGCTCTTCTGTGAAACGAAAAAAGCTATCCTGCGCGCTGTCGTAGACAACAGCGACGCTCACCCCCATTTTGTCCGCATGGGACCATCCGCCGACCTCTTTCGCGGACCTCTGCGTCTCGACATCAAAAACCACATAGTGGACTTGCGTACTCTCTGTCTGATCGTGGCTCTTGGATAGAGAGTGATCCACCTCTTCGGTCGAGGCCTTGTGTACAGGGGGAATATGATCCGCTAAGCGGCTTCCTTCGGTCCCCTCGTCAAGAAGAGCGCTTAGGAGGGTGATTGCTCCGCTTTTGCTAATTGGCCGGTTGCCTGAGCCGCATTTTGGCGAGTGGACACAGGAGGGGCAGCCGTCTTGACAGCGACAGCTTGAGATGGCGGCCAGAGTGTTTTTGAGAATGTTTTTTGCTGAGCCAAAAGCCTCGCGCGTAAGCCCTGCCCCGCCTGGGAGTCCGTCGTAGACAAAGACACAGGCCCGCCCGACCTGGGGGTGGAGCGGAATTGAGATGCCGCCAAAGTCATTGCGGTCAGCCATGATCTCAAGGGGCAGAAGGCCGATTATGGCATGCTCCATAGCGTGGATTGAGCCCATAAAATGGATGAATTCCCGCTCAAGGGCCATGCGGATTGCATCTGGTATGACATACCAGATGCCCTCGGTCTCATAGACCTGGGCTGGGGCGTTTATGGGCAGTATCGTGAGCAACTGGTTTCCGTGGTTTGCCCGCTTTTCATAGCCAGTCACACGATCGCTAATCTGTAAGCGCCCCAAACAGACAAGCACGCGGCCAAGACTTTCGCGCGCATACTCTTCCAGGATGACCGTGCTTTTCTGCGCGCGCGAGCGCGTATACCAGGACACGTTCTGTTTTTTTGCAACAACGCGGCCCTGGTCAATGTCAAGGCGGTCAATCACATAACTCTGTCCGCGGTGGAGATAGACAGCTCCAGGATGGGCTTCCCGCCAGGCGCGGTAGCCATCGATTGAGCCAATGATTGCGCCCTGCTCGTCCTCTATCGCAAGTGTGTTCCCAGCGCTCCGTAAGGAGATTTGCCGCTGGGGATTTTTTTTGTTTGAAATAAGGTAGGCCCCGTCCTCAGTTGGGAGAAGATCGCCCTTGTCTCTGAGAGCCTGAACCGCTTTCGCAGCTCCCGGCGCATTGATCCAGGCTTCATCACAGTGCAGGGGATATTCGCTTGCCGCACATTCGATGTGCCGGGCTGCGATGACGTCATTGTCGGGATTCACTAGGGCTTTTTCTGGAGGCCGTGAAAAGAAATCGTCAGGGTGGTTTATGAAGTACTGGTCGAGGGCGTCCTCTCCGGCTATCAGAATAACCAGGGATTCCTGGTGGGCGCGGCCAACCCGTCCTCCCCGCTGGAGTGTCGACATAATCGTCCCTGGATAGCCGACCAGGATACAGACATCCAGCGAGCCAATGTCTATGCCAAGCTCAAGCGCACTTGTTGAGACAACGCAGCCAAGCGTTCCACTCGCCATGCGCGCCTCAATTGCCCGCCGCTCTTCTGGAAGAAAACCGGCCCTGTAGGCCGAAATCATAGCCTTCATCTCTTTTGGAGCCGAGCGGGCGGCCCAGAGGCTGATTAATTCAGTCATGCGGCGTGAGCGGCAGTAGACAATCGTGCGTAGCGAGCGTTTGAGTGCCTCTTGGATTAAGTCTGTCGCTATGCTTGAGGCGGAAAGAAACGAGGGATTGATGAACAGAAAATGGCGCATCCCCCTTGGTGCGCCTGATGTATTGATGAGTACTGGGGGCTCGTCTATGGGACTATCGATGAGCTTGGCTGCAAGATCAACGGGATTGCCGACTGTGGCTGTTGCGAGCACATAGACCGGCTCATTGCCAAGACGCGCGACAATGCGGTTTAGGCGGCGGAAGACATACGCCATGTTTGAGCCAAAGACACCCCGGTAGGTGTGCGCCTCATCGACAACGATGAAGCGCAGACCGGCGAGAAATTGGGTCCACTGCTCATGCCAGGGGAGGAGCGCAAGATGCAGCATTTCTGGATTTGTGATCAAGACATTTGGCGGCATCTTGCGTATGAGCCTGCGGGCACTGTCTGGTGTGTCGCCGTCGTAGAGCGCGGCGACTGGGCGCACAGCACTTGGCCAGTTGGCGACAAAGGATTGGAAGGTCTTTAGCTGATCTTGGGCTAGGGCTTTTAAGGGGAAGAGGTAGAGGGCATGCGCTTCGGGATCGCGCAAGCACTCTTCAAGGACAGGAAGGGTATAGATCAGGCTTTTGCCGCTTGCGGTCGGTGTGCTGACAACAACCGAATGGCCTGCGCGTATATGGTTTATAGCGAGCGCCTGATGGGAGTAGAGACGGATCCCCAAGCGCTCGAGGGTATCGGCAAGCGCCGTCGGCCAGGGATGACGCACATCCTCATAGACTGCAGAGCAAGCCTTAAGTGTCCGAAAGTCGGTTATTTGACCGGCAAGGCGCTCTGTTGTGCGGATAGCTTCGATGAAGGCTGCGACACTCACTGTGTTTGCTCCCCAAATCCCAGAACACGCGCCGGAACGCCGCAGGCTATGGCATATTCCGGTATGTCCCGTGTGACAACGCTCCCTGCGCCAATGATCGCACCCTTCCCTATATGCACGCCTTTGAGCACAATCGTCTGCATGCCAAGCCAGACCATATCGTCAATTGTGACCGCGCAATCGCGCTCATAGCCGGGATCGCTAGACCGCTTATCTGCCGGCCAGGGCGCGTGGAAGTCGCTGTCTGTGATCACGCAGTTTGGCGCAACAAGCACATTCTTGCCGAGTGTCACCTGTGTTGAGCGGGCGGTTATGGCCGAGCCTGTGATTTCGCATCCTTGGCCGATCACAATGGATCCTTCGCCAAAGACGCGCAGACGGACAGGCGCAAAAACCGTGGCAGCGGTCGCCCGTCGCCACGATGAGATAAAATGAACCGAATCACCTATTGTAATTGTTCCACCAGGCCAGCGCATAAGCGAGACTGGGCCGTGGGCTGTGACCCCGCACCCAAGATCGACTCCTAAAAGCTTGGCCTTGGTACGCAAAGCAAGCGTTGAGAGGGCTGTCCCAAAGCCTGTCATAAGACGGTAGGAGAGATAGGCGATCACGTTTTGCGGGTTTATGCCGCGCGCTCGCGCACGGGCAAGAAAAGAGGGCATGCGGACCTCGGTCAGGAAAGCACTTTGAAACAGACAATCTCCCGCACATTCAGCTTGTCGCGTATCGCCTGGATTGCGCGATCCATAGACCGCTGACTTGTCTCATGGGTCATAAGAACAAGCGGCACACGGCCACTCGCATCTCCTTCGTCTTGGAGGACCTTGGACATGCTGACATTTTCATTGGCCATACAGCCGGCAATGTCTCGAAGAACTCCTGGTGAATCGTGGACCATGAGACGGACATAGTAGCAGGATGTCCACTCCTCTGGTGAGACAAGGGAGGCTTTCGGGATATCGAGAGCAAAGCCTGTATTGTTTGGGTATTCCTCGCGGGCAACGGCTAGAAGATCGGCAAGAACAGCACTTGCGGTTGGCAGATCGCCTGCGCCGCGGCCGTGGAAGAAGAGGGAGCCTGCGGCATCTGCCTTGATGTGGACCGCATTAAAGGATCCCTCGACACGCGCAAGCAAGAAAGAATGGGAGACTAGGGCTGGGAAGACAGCCGCCTCGACTAAGGGGGTCCCGTGAGCGTCTGTGCGGGTTGTGTCGCGGGCCTGGCCAATCAGTTTTATGTGGTAGCCGAGCTGCTGGGCTAAGCGGATGTCAAAAGCCGCTATGTCGCGTATGCCCTGGATTGGCAGCTTTGCGAAATCGTAGTGCAGCCCAAAGGAGAGGCGGAGCAGAAGGATTAACTTGTGGGCAGTGTCAAAGCCGTCAATATCGAGCGAGGGATCGGCCTCCGCGTAGCCTTTTTCTGTTGCCTCGGCAAGGGCTGTTGCAAAGTCGAGACTGTTTGCGGTCATCTGCGAGAGGATGTAATTGCTTGTCCCATTTAAGATGCCTGTTAACGCGCAGATGTGGTTTGAGGCGAGACTGTCTTTTAAGGCCTGGACAATGGGGATAGCCCCAGCAACGCTTGCCTCATAGCGGAAGATGCGCTTTTTTTCCTTGGCTTTCTCAAAAAGCGGGAGGCCCTCTTCTGCAAGTAGAGCCTTATTGGCCGTGACCACGTGTTTTCCCTGGTCAAGAGCCCGGGCAATCAATGTCCGTGCTGTGTCCTTGCCGCCTATGACCTCGACTACGGCGTCGATTTCTGGATCATCGGTTAAGTCGGTCAGCTTGTCTGTGAGTTGGGCTCCGTCTGGCAGCTCTTGGCGTTTTTTGCGTATATTGTGGACGAGGACGCGTTTTAAGCGGATTCTGCGGCCTGTGCGCCGCTCAATGATGTCCGCGTTTTTTTTGAGGAGCGTGACAAGACCGCCCCCGACCGTGCCAAGACCGGCAAGGCCGATAGTCAGGATTTGTGTTGGCATAGATTTCCTCACTGCGCACCGAACTATGCCTTGGATGCGAGACGAGAAAGCGCCTCACCAACAGCAGTTAGGGCGTCGTGCAAGACCGTGTCATTGACGGCGTAGGAGAAGCGGACACAGGCGTCGTCGCCGAAAGCCTGGCCCGGAACAAGGGCGACATGGGCCTCGTCAAGCAAATAAGTGCAGAGATCTTTTGACGAGCGGATTGCGCCTGTATAGTAGGCGTGGACATCGGCGAAGAGATAGAAGGCTCCGTCTGGCTTTGGACAGAGAACGTTCGGCCAGGAGGAGACAATGGCATAGGCCATGTCTCTGCGCCGCCTATAGGCCTCGCGCATACTCTCAATACAGTCCATGGGGCCTGTTAAGGCCGCGAGCGCCGCTTTCTGGGCGATTGAGCAGATATTCGAGGTGGAATGGCCCTGGAGTGCGGCCATCTTGGCTATAAGATCCGTGTGCCCAGCGATAAAGCCGACCCGCCAGCCGGTCATAGCGAAACTTTTTGAGAGGCCGTTGGCCACAACGATTTGTTCTGGATAGTGCGCAAACCAGGGGAGGGCGCTCGTTGTTTTGCCACTGTAGTTTAACTGATCGTAGATTTCGTCGGAGAGGACGGCGATCTTCTTATTGATCGCCCAGTCCATAATGGCTGAGAACTCATCCTCCGTATAGACCGCGCCAGTGGGATTGCTTGGCGAGTTTAGGACAAGCATTTTTGTCTTCTCGGTCACCGCGCGCTCAAGCATATCTGGAGTCACCTTGAAGGCTTGTTCCGCGCTTGCTTTGACCATGACGGGCACACCGCCTGCGAGCGCGACCATATCTGGGTAGCTTAGCCAGTAGGGCGAGGGGATCAGCACTTGGTCGCCAGGATTTATCGTTGTCTGAAAGAAGGTGTAGAGGCAGTGTTTGCCGCCGGCCCCGAAGAGAATGCATTCCTTGCGCAGAGGTACGCCGTAGAGTCTTTCGAGATAGAGGGCCGCCGCCTCGCGCAGCTCTGGGATCCCTGCGACAGCCGTGTATTTACTGAAATTCGCGTCAATGGCCTCCTTGGCCGCATCACAGATGTGCTTGGGGGTTGGAAAGTCGGGTTCGCCGACAGCAAGACTTGTGACGGTTATGCCCTGGCTTCTCATGGCAAGAGCCTTGCTGTTGATGCTCAAGGTGACAGAAGGCTGTATGGACGACAGACGATCCGATATGCGCATGAAAGACTCCTTCGCTATGTTGACGGTTTTCCCGGCTCAACGTGGACAATGACATCGGCTCCTGGGATTATGGCACAGACCGCCCTCTCTACAGAGTCTGCGATAGCGTGGGCTTCTTCAACTGTGTGTTCACCCAGAACGCTTATCACGATATCGACAAAGTGCGTGGGCCCACTCTCCCGCGCGCGCAGGCTAAGAACAGCAAGGACACCGGGAACTTGGAGGACGCTTGCCCTGATACTTTCCGTAAGCTTTGGTTCTGCACGGTCAATTAGGATACCGATGGCTTTTTTCGCGAGTGTAAGCCCGGTTAGCGCAATGATCAAAGAGACGGCTAGGGCTGCGACTGTGTCCGCCTGGCTTACAAGATTCTTTGTACTCTCTCGGAGATTCAAGGCTTCTGCGGCTAAGGCAAGGGTTAGCCCTATAAGAACAAAGCTTGAGGAGAGAAGGTCTGTTGAGAAATGCAGGGCATCGGCTTCGAGCGCCTGGCTTTTGTGCTCTTTTGCCGCGCGTTTAAGGACCCGGACGCGGTTCACATCAATTGCGAGAGATATGAGCATGATGCCGACAGCCACAAGGGAAGGGTGGGCTGGGCTTGCAGGACTTGCGAGGCGTTCTAGGGCTTCTTGGGCAATCCAGAAGCTTGTTGCGAAGAGCAGCAGGGTCTGCGCAAGAGCTGAGATATTTTCAATTTTGCCGTGGCCAAAGGCGTGTTCTGGATCCGGCGGTTTTGCCGCAGAGATCACGGCGAAAAGCGTCATTCCAGAGGCGAGAAGATCCAGGCCGCTGTGGAGGGCGTCTGAGAGGAGAGCTAAGCTGTGTGTCCACAAGGCGACTGAGAGTTTTAAGGCTGTCAGGAAAAAAGCGGCAAGAAGGGAGAGTAAAGCCACACGGCAGGTCGCTTTGCGCTTTTCCATTATCGTGCGACCTTTTTTTAGATGCCGATCTGCACGCGGATGGCTGTTGCAAGGCGGTTCATTTCCTCTTGGGACTCGTAGGCCCCCTGTTTCCAGAGGGGCATTTCGCTCCGCTCAAAGCGGGGGATAATATGCCAGTGGAGATGATCGACTTCTTGTCCTGCGACACGGCCGTTATTTTGGATGATATTGAAGCCGCGCGCGCCAGTGACTGAGACAACAGCCCGCGCTATGCGCTGCATAGCCTCCAAAACCTCGCGGCCTAAGGCCGGATCAACGCCTAAAATATCCGCGCAATGGGTGCGGGGGATAAGGAGAGCGTGGCCCTTATTGGCCGGGGCTATGTCGAGAAAAGCGTAGAGATTGTCTGTTTCATAGAGTCTCGCCGAGGGGATTGTTCCGGCTTGAATGCCGCAGAAAATGCAGGATTCCATTGCTGTCTCCTTGTCAGCCGCAATGCTTTCCCTTGCCCCTCCCGCCTTTTGCATGCCGTCTCCGGCTTCTTTGATCAAAAGACGAGGGGCGAATGGTTGGCTGGGCTGTTTTTTTTCGGTGTTCTTTGTGAACAAGAGGGGCTACACGGCCTTCGCGTATATTGTCAAGGGCCGCGATAACGAGTGCCGCATCCATCGCGTGTTCCCGCGCTATGGCGGCCTGGCTGGTCTTTGAGAGACCCGCCATGGTGGATACGTTTAACACAGCAAGCTGGCGCACGTTTGAGGATTCATAGCGCATGCCGATAAAGGGCCAGATCCACCTATTTTTTTCGGCTGAAAAGCGGAAGATATAGATCTCAAGGGCCTGTTCATTTGAGAGAACAAGGGCTGCTCGGCTGCCCTCCTGTTCCAAGTCGCCTGCGCAGTCGATGTACACAAGCAATGTCTCTGCAGGAAGGGTTTTTACGCGCTCCCCGTCAAAGAGCGTTGGTTTTGGCTCGCTCTCGGCTCTTTGTGTGAGTTCATGGCTTGTGCCACAAGCGTAGATGTCTGCGCGCAAGAGGCTTACTTTGAGCGCATCGAGGGAGCGGGCTGTCTCCTGGTCTGGGCGTTGTAAGCGAATCGCGTCGTTCATGAGCGTTTCAGCAAGATGGGCGAGAACTGTCATACATTTTTTCTTAAGGTGCGCGTGTCGCCGACCCGCACTGTTATGTGGCTATTGTCCATATATTCGAGCAGGGCGATCAGGTATTTGCGGGAAATGCCGAGAATGCCTTTTAGTTCAGAAATTCCCAAGTGATCGTGATCCGCAAAATAGTCTGTCACTTTCTCCATAATTGTCTGATACGCCGCCCGCTCATAGAAGAGACCGTCCTTGATTTTTACAAGATCGCCCACCCGTACAAGATGCGCAAGCACAGGCGCGGCCTCCTTCTCTGTCACGCCTAATTCAAGAAGGACATCTTTGTAATTGGGGGGTGAGAAGGGCTGGGCTTTGTGGCGGGCTATGATGGCCTCTTTGAGGGCTGCCTCGTTTTGGGCTAGGCGCACTGTGTGACTTTTAAGCCTAAGCCCATCTTTTTCACTCACAAGGTCATGAGAGCGTATCGCCCGGTCAATCACTGACGATATGAGTTTTTTTGGCAGATCGCGCGACCAGTCAGAGATGAGCGCATCCCGCGCGAAGGTTTCTTTTAAGGGATCTTTCTCGTGGATTTGGGAAGCGCGGGCAAGGCAGGCCTCTGTAAGACGCGCAAAACGCTGAGAGGCGATCCAGAAGCGCTCTTCATCATCGTGCCAGAGTATGGCCAATCCTTTGTCGCAGAGGAGTTTGAGTATTTTTTCAAGCTCCTTGTGCGCAAGGCCGGTTGCAACGCGCAAGGAGGCAAAATCAAGGCCTGCGCCAGCCATTTCGGAAAGTATTGTGTCCACAAAAGCCAGTGTATCGTTCTTTTTTTGCTCAGGGAGGCCTAGGTAGCGCGCGATGCGCGCCTCTTTGTCTTTCTCATGTTTTGGCGAGAGGGGGGGGATGGGTGAGAGAACATACGCCCCTGCGACTGTGCGCAGAGGATTGCCTGAGCGCAAAACGGCCCTGTCCCCAAAGACTGCGCAGAAGGGCTCAGGGAAAAGCACCTCAGCAAAGGCGCTCTCTCCAGGCTCAAGGACAGTTCTGTCTCTAAAGACCAAGCGAACAAGACACTCGCGTGTGCCATGGTGCAGATGCAGTTCAGAGCGTTGCTTAAGGGGCATTGGCGCGCTTTTAAGCGCGTCAATGCGCACATACCAGCGCGTTTTTGGGATCAAGGTGCCAGGTCTTGCAATCGTGTCGCCGCGGCGGAGCGCACTTGTCTCCACATTTTGCAGATTGATTGCGCAGCGGCTCCCCGATTCAATGGTTGTCACAGTCTCTTCGTGGCGTTCTATGCTGCGGGCGCGGCTCTCAAGTCCACAAGGCATGATGGCGACTGTTTCGCCAACGCTCAGCGTTCCGCCAAGCACAGTGCCTGTGACAACCGTTCCGTGGCCGCGGATTGTGAAGACGCGGTCAATAGGGAGTCTAAAGAGATCGGCTGTTTTCTCTGTGCGGCAGGCTTGCGCACACTTGCCAAGCGCAGCTTTAAGTTCAGTAAGCCCTGCCCCTGTCTCCGCGGAGACAGGGAGTATCGGCGCGCCTGCGAGAAAAGTCGTTGCAAGATAGCTTGTCACCTCGTCCTTGACCATGGCGAGCCAGTCGGGTTCAACTGTGTCGCTCTTTGTTAACGCGACAAGGCCGCGTTTAATGCCAAGCAATTGGCAAATCTCGACGTGTTCGCGGGTCTGCGGCATGATGCCCTCATCGCAGGCGATCACAAGGAGAACCAGATCCATGCCGCAGGCGCCAGCAACCATGTTGCGGACAAAACGCTCGTGGCCTGGGACATCGATGATCCCAAGTCGCTCGCCATCTGGCAGATCGAGCCAGGCGAAGCCCAGTTCAATGGTTATGCCCCGTTTTTTTTCCTCTGCCAGGCGGTCGCAGTCGATTGTTGTGAGCGCGCGGATGAGCGTGGTCTTTCCGTGGTCAATGTGTCCTGCTGTACCGAGAATGACGGCCATGCCTTTTTTCCTTTTTTGCTTCAGGGCTTTGGGCTAGACGCGGTTATCCGTTGTGCGCTTGGCCTTGCTGAATGTGCGCGGAAGGCTCGCGTAGTCGGTGATTGTGACAGTGATCCGCGGCAGAAGCGCTTTGTGCAGCGCACTTTCAACGGCCTTGGCCAAATAAATGTCATTGCCAGAGGGGAGACCCTGCGCTCGCTCAAGACTCAATTCCATGTGATCGACTGCGTGATCGTCGCGGGAAAGCGTTATGTGGTATTCGCCGCCAAGCTCAGGGAAGGAGCCAAGAATAGTCTCGATTTGGCCTGGATAGATATTGACCCCGCGATAGACAAGCATATCGTCCGACCGGCCAAGGATTGGTCCGTGCATGGGCATAGAGAGCCCGCAGGAACAGGAATGCGGGATTTTGCGCGCAAGATCGTGGGTCCTATACCGGATAAGCGGGACAGCCTCTTTAATTAAGCTTGTCACAACCATTTCGCCGACTTCTCCATCGGGCACAGGGGCGAGTGTTTTTGGATCGAGTATCTCAAGGATAAAGAGATCCGCCCAGTAGTGGAGACCTTCATGACGGTCGCAGTCAATCGCAGTCCCAGGTCCGTAGAGTTCGGTCATACCCGCAATATCGTGGCTTGTGATAAGACCAAGACGCGATTCTATGGCAGTGCGCATTTTTTCACTGCGCATTTCTGAGCCGCAGATCATCCGGCGCAGGCGGATTTTCCCGCGCAAGGCGTTTCTATCGACCTCCTCAGCTAAAAGGAGAGCCATAGAGGCTGTTGCGCCAAAACAGGTTGCCCCAAGATCCTGCAAGAGCGTCATATGCATCTCAAGGTTTCCTGGACCAACAGGCACTGTCAGCATGCCTAGAAGCTCGCTACCCGACTGGAAGGCTACGCCTGCAGTCCATAGACCATAGCCCACAGCCGCCTGGAGGATATCGTCTTCTGTGAGCCCGGCAAGCTCAAAGCATCTCGCCATCTGCAGGGCGAGGGTTTCTGCGTCTTTTTTGGTGTAGGCGAGAATTTTGCGCTTCCCTGTTGTGCCGCTTGATGCGTGGATGCGCACAATATCGCGCTTTGGGACACAGAGAAGGGGCAGGGGATAGCCTGCGCGCAGATCGTCTGCGTCGCAGGTCGGGAGATGCGTGATATCTGCGAGATCGCGGATGTCCTCTGGTTTCACAGAGGCTTTGTCGAATTTCGCCCGATACTGCGGATTTGTGTAGGCGCGGGCGACGGTCTTTCGGAGGCCCTCTGTCTGCAGACGCACAATGTCTTCTGGACTTACGTCTGGTATGAAGCGAAAGGTTTTGTGCATGGTTTTTTTAGGTCAGTGTCGGGAGCGTTGGCAATCCCGCACTTTTCGTATATAGGTTGGAAAATTAAGAAGATGGAATTGTATGGTAGTAGGCGAAAGGCACGCAGACTATAGCATGTGTGCCGCGAATTTCAAAGTCTTCGGCTACGAGGTTGTCTATGCCCCCATCCGATCGTGCGCGTGCGGTACTCTGCGAGCTTACACGGCGCTACCCCCATCCGAAAACAAATCTTGAGGCTGAGACGCCGTGGCAATTGCTTGTTGCAACCATCTTGTCAGCGCAGTGTACGGATGAGCGGGTGAACGCGCTCACGAAGGATCTCTTTGCGCGCTATCCAGACGCCCCCTCTCTCGCCCAAGCCTCCCTTGCCGATATAGAGACAATGATCCGGCCGGCCGGTTTTTTCCGGGCAAAGGCGCGCTATCTCGCAGAGAGTGCAGCGCTTGTCTGCAAGCGTTTTGGCGGCTTAGTCCCCCGCACCATTCCCGAGCTTATGCTTCTCCCAGGGGTTGCGCGCAAGACCGCAAATGTCGTTCTCTTTGGCGCATACGGGATAAACGAGGGCTTTGCCGTGGACACGCATGTTGGGCGGATAAGCAGGCGGCTTGGCTTGACAGAAGCGACAAATCCTGTACGCATTGAGCAGGACCTTATGGGTCTCTTCCCTCAAGACTCCTGGGGCGATCTCAACCACAGAATGGTCTGGTTCGGTAGGGAGCAGTGCCGGGCGCGCAAACCGCTGTGTGCTACGTGCGGCATGCGGGATTTTTGTCCGAAAATTGGTGTGTGAGACAAGGCCAACAGAAGGACTGGAATAGTATGAGTCAGAGCCTTTTTACGCAAGATCATAACAATGAACTTAAGATCATTGAATTTCTGATTGAAGAGGAAATGCCCGATGGCACCCTGTACACGGGCCATTACGGCATCAATGTGGCCAAGGTGGTGAGTATCATCCGCGAGCCCGGCATAACCAGCCTTCCAAGCCAGTCGGATCCCTCAGTACTCGGCACCTTCAATCTGCGCGGAAATGTTCTGCCGATTCTCGATCTGGCCGCGTGGATGGGCAAAAAAATGGTCCCCCGTCCAAACAATAAAGTTATTGTCACTGAATTCTGCAGTGTCCAGTCGGCTTTCCTTGTGTCCAATGTCGCCAATATCCATCAGATCACCTGGGACGCCATTGAGGCCCCAAACAAGTACGTTGATGTCTATTCCAATGAGAGCGTGACCGGTGTTCTGCGCATAGGCGACCGCGTCCTCTTTATCCTCGATATGGAGAAGGTTTTGGGCAGTCTTGACTCGCGTCTTGATATGACCACAGCTGAACTCGACACAAGTAAGGTCGACGATGCCGAGCAATACCATCTCCTTGTCGCCGACGATTCAAGTTCTTTGCGGCATATCATTAAATCCGCGCTTGAAAAAAGCGGCTTTCGCGTAACAACAGCTGTGAGCGGCCGCGATGCCTGGGACTACCTCCACGGGCTCGAAGCGGAGGCCAAGACAAACAATCAGCGGATAACCGATCTGGTCCAGCTGCTCATTTCGGACATTGAGATGCCAGAAATGGACGGACACGCTTTAACGCGCAAGGTGCGGGCCGATCCCTTCACAAAGGATCTGCCGGTTATCCTCTTCTCCTCGCTTATAACCGACGCTGTGCGCGAGATTGGGGAAAAGGCTGGAGCCGACAGGCAAGTTTCAAAGCCGGATCTGCCAGGCTTAAACAAGATTATCTGCGAGCTTCTCGAAGAGAAGCTGAACCGCCGTCCCTGAGGCTATGGCGACCATCCATCAAACCATACATATCCCTTGGCCCAAACGCGAGAGGCGCGTGATCCACCCTTTTTTTATTCCCTATCTTGGCTGCAAAGCTCGCTGTGTCTTCTGCGCCCAGCACACAATCACAGGCGAGAGCGGGGAGGACCCTATCGATCGCCTAAAACCTCTTGTGATGCAGCTTAGAGCTCGCCGTGCCCTTGGACTTCCCCCGCCTGAACTTGCTTTTTATGGCGGAACCTTCACAGCCCTGCCGGAAGACATCCTGCGTATCTGCGCAAAGACCGCGCAGGCGCTTATAAAGGCTCAACTCATCTGCGCCTGGCGCATCTCAACGCGGCCAGACGCGCTTAGTGCTGCGAGACTCTCTCTTTTGCGCACATTTGGCTGCACAACAGTTGAGCTTGGTGTGCAGAGCTTCTTTGATGAACCACTCGAATTCTCCCGCCGCGGCTACACAGGGAGGATTGCGCGCGAAGGGATCTGCCGCGTGAAAGACTTGGGCTTTGCCTGCGGCGTCCAGCTTCTGCCTGGAATGCCTGGATCAACGCCCGCAATTTTTCTAGACGATGTTAAGACAGCCATAGGCCTTGGTGCCGATATGCTGCGCTTCTATCCCTGTCTTGTTTTTCCAAAAACCGAGCTTGCGCGCCTTTGGGCACGTGGCGAGTACGCCCCATGGGACATGGAGACGACACTCGAGACACTCTCTTACGGCTATCGTTTTGCTCAATGCGCTCACATCCCGGTTATCCGCATGGGTCTTTCGCTCGATAGATCGGGACAGGAATCGCTCCTTGCGGGTCCTTGGGATCCGGCCTTAGGCTCGCGTGTTATGGCGCGTGCGCTTCTCTCTTGCGTGCGGGAGCTTCTCCCAAAAGCACCCTTTGATCTTCTCGCCCCTTTGTGGGTGCAGGGTTTTTTCTTTGGGAGAGGTCGCGAGCTTGCACGTGCCTGGGAAGCCCTAGGCCTTGTCTCTGCGCGCTTTGAGGACAGGGAGGATCTCATTCTCACATTAAGTCCTAAAAAAAACGTGTGATCGTTTGGCGATCACACGTTTTTTTTAAGCGCTTGGGATTTTTTTTCGGTTAATAGCCTATTGTGCTGTACTGTTTGATTGCTAGAGAGTTGTCTGGGGGATAAGCCAGATTGTACTCTCGATTGTTCTTAGTCGACTGGGTAGGGACCACCGCAGGGCCCATGTGGACCGTGGGGACCAAAGTGACCGGGACCGTGGGGACCAAAGTGACCGGGACCGTGTGGCCCGTCACAGGGGCCTTGGGGGCCATGGTGTCCATGGAAGCCTGGACCAAACGGACGGGCACCCTTAGGCCCTGGGAAGGGGCAATCAACGCCTGGGATGGGCTTAGGCGGCCGGACAATGCCGCATTCCTTAGCGAGACGCTCGTCTAAGGCCTTTTTCAGATCCGCCAAAGCGTTGCGCAGACGGACGATTTCAGTTGCTGCTGCCCGCACAGCCGGAACATCCGGCTGCACTGCGTGCTGCAGGGCTTTCAGTTCATTTTCTTTGATAAAGAGCTGATCCTTAATTTCCCGAAACTTGGGGGCATATTCTTTCTGGAGCGCGTAGTATTTTGCGCGCTGATCTTGGGTGATGGTCAGGCATTTTGGACCAGCCATGCCGTCCTGGCCTGGGCAGGGTGGGGGGGCAGCCTGGACGGTTGCGGCGAGGAGAAAGACGATGAGTGGTACGAGAGCAATACTCAGTTTCATACAACATCCTTGAATTATCCGGCGCTTGCAATCGCACGCTCTGTGTGTCACAATGCGACCGCGCGGTCGGATCTTTTGTTTTCGGGGGCGCTGTGCGACCGTTTTTCCTGTATACTCTTCGTAGGCATTCTGTATGATCTTTTTTTTGGGCGCACGTATACTGGAAAAATCCCCCGACTCGTTAGAGAGCATAAAATAGTATACCCTTTTTGCACAAAGAGTCAAGCCACCACGATTATGCACGCAGACGATAGCCTATTTAACCGTTTGGCGGATTTTATCCATGAGGCCGGTATGCTTAGGCATACACAGAGGACCGGATGGCCCTTTCTTGGCGTAAACAGTGAAAATGTCGCTGAACACAGTTTCCGCACAGCTGTGATCGGCTATATTTTAGCCAAGCAAGCTCAGGCCAATGTCCTTGAGGTCGTTCTCGAATGTCTTTTCCATGATCTGCACGAGGCGCGCACAGGCGATTTCAACTATGTCTACCACCGCTATAATACGACGAAGGCGCGTCAGGCCTTAGAAGACGGCCTTGCCGGCACAGGATTATCTGAGGATATCTTAGGACTCACCGACCGCTTTGAGCGCGCAGAGACAGTAGAGAGCCGACTTGCCCGCGATGCCGACCAGCTTGATTTCATAGCAAATCTCGTTGTTGCCCGCGCAAACGGCTCAAGCTTCGCAAACGACTGGCTTGAGAGCGCGCTTTTGCGCTTAACAACAGAGGCCGGACGGGAGCTTGCCAAAAGCCTTGTCACAGTTGATCCGAATGCCTGGTGGTATGCCAGGGTGCCGAAGTCGTGGTGGGTGCATCATAGAGACTGTGCGGACGACACGCAGAACTGAGAGTATCGCAAAGGATATGCCATGACGCACGTTGTTACACGTTTTGCCCCGAGCCCAACCGGGCACCTCCATCTTGGGGGCGCGCGGACGGCTCTGTTTAACTGGCTCCTCGCCCGCCACTTCGGGGGCCGCTTCTGCCTGCGCATCGAGGACACTGACACCCTGCGCTCAAAGCAGGAGTATACAGATTCTATTCTGGCCTCAATGCGTTGGCTTGGTCTTGACTGGGATGGCGAGCTTATCTACCAGTCAAGTCGCACAGAACTCTATAATGCCTATGTCGACAAGCTTCTGGAAAAAGGCGCGGCCTATTGGTGTTCCTGCACGCCAGAGGAAGTCGAAGCGATGCGCGAGACTGCGCGCGCTCAAGGGAAGAAGCCCCGCTATGACGGCCGCTGCCGGGAGCGCGGTCTTGGCCCAGGTGAGGGCCGCTGCGTCCGCTTAAAGCTTCCAGATACTGGCCGCATTGTCTTTGACGATATGGTCAAAGGCCCAATCGCAACGGATATCGCTGAACTCGACGACATGGTTATTCGCCGCGCAGACGGCATGCCGACCTACAATATGGCTGTTGTGGTCGATGATCACGAGATGGGCCTCACCCACATTATCCGCGGCGACGATCATGTGTCGAACACACCAAAACAGATTGTCCTCTACCAGGCCCTCGATTTGCCCATTCCCCGTTTTGGCCACGTGCCCATGATTCTTGGTCGGGATAAGCAGAAGCTCTCAAAACGCCACGGGGCGCGAGCTGTCATTGAGTACGAGAAAGACGGCCTTCTGCCCGAGGCCTTAGTCTCCTATCTCGCGCGGCTTGGCTGGTCGCACGGCGATCAGGAGATTTTCTCGCTTGATGAGCTGATCTCCTTCTTTGACGGCACAAATTTGAATCCCTCAGCCGCTTGTTTTGACGAGACAAAACTTTCCTGGTGCAATGCGCACTGTATGCGGGCTCTCCCTGAGGACGCTTTAGCTCGCCGTGTGGCCCCCTTTGTCACATCTGTCGGTCTCCCCTCTGTGGGCGTTGAGCGTCTTATGCCGCTCTGCCACATGTTTCGGGAGAGGGCCCAGGATTTGCTCGGTCTAGCCCATGCCTTTAAGCCCCTCCTTCTTCCTGTGCAGGATCTGGTCTATACAGAAAAGGACAAGGCAAAGCATTTGACTGAGAAGGCGGTCCCGCATCTTGAGTCTCTTGCCAAGCGCTTTGCCGCTCTTGAGCCTTTTACGGCAGAGACAGTTGAAGAGAGTTTAAACAGCTACGTTGCGGACAATGGCTTCCGCTTTAAGGAGGTCGCACCGCCATTGCGCACAGCGCTTATGGGTTTTATGGGCGGATCGCACTTAAATGAGATCATGGATTTTCTTGGCAGAGATGAGACGTGCGCTCGCATTACAGCGGCCATAGCCCTTGCCAAGCCTAGCTGATTTTGACGAATTGCTAAGCACAATGGGAAACCTACAATTGCGCCCATACATTGGTCAGAAAAAAGCTGACTCCCGTTCGCAAATATGTCATTTTGTTTCTGGCTTAAGTCTACTTGTGCCGAGAATCTGCATCGATAGAGAGTGCAGTGTGCACGTGTTTTTATTTTGCTTAGACAATGCGCAACAACCAGAAAGCCTACGGAGGACATATGGGACTTTTTGATATTCTCACGAATCCCGACATCCAGAAAACCCTGACCCAGCTTGCCGGAAAAGCGCAGGCGACCTTGCAAGATACCTTTGCCGGCGGCAAGAGCGGATCACAGGGGGGATTTGGCGGCTTTCAGGAGACATTGCAGAGGGGTGCGCAAACAATCGGCAAAGCTGTTCCTAACGGTGCGGGCGGTCTTGTCGGCGCAGGCGCCTTAGGCGCTTTGATTGGCGCCTTTATGCCCAAGACTGGCACAGCCGCGGGCATGCTCGGTCTTGGCGCTATTGCCTGGTCCTTCTACAGAAAATGGGCCAGTGAGAACGGCATAAACCAGCCGACCCCGCAGCGGCTTATGGACGCAGGCGATCCGGCGGTAACCCTCATGCTCCGCGCAATGGTCTATGCTGCGCGCGCTGACGGGACAATCGACTCTATCGAAGAAGAGCGCATCCGCCAGGTTGCCGCAACACTCTCTCCAGGCACAGATCCTAAGAGCTTTTCAAGTTTTATGAGCGAGCCCCTGGATCCTCTGGCCATAGCGCGCGATGTGCAGTCAAAGGAGCAGGGGGAGGACGTCTACCGCCTCTCTTGCATTGTGATCGATATCGACCATTTTCTTGAGGAAAGCTATTTGGCCGCACTCTCAAAAGCCCTCGGCATACCGGATGAGCGGGCAGCCGCGCTCAGGGAAGAGGCGCGGAAGGTCAAGCAGGATCTTGCGCGCTACGCGTAAGTATTTTTTTATTTGAGCCAAAAAGCAAAAAGACGGCTCCGCTTGGGCGCGGAGCCGTCTTTTCTGTGTGCTGTGTATACGGTGTATGATCAGGCTGCGGTCAGAAAAAAAACTTGTTACCAGACTTGCGTTCGCACTTGTCTCAGTCCGTGTGAACTTGCTTGCGACTTGTGAACTCTTCCTTCAGAACCTCTAGCAAAACTTTTAAGGCCCATGCGAAATTCCGATAGCGCTGCAAGCCTGTCACTTAAAGAAAGGACTCATGCTCCGCTCAAGATTGATCATAAGCCCCTCAATGCCGGCAATAAAGTGTTCTGTGTGATCGGATATGATAATGAGCAAAATGCCCAAAAAGAAAAAGCCTATGCCGATTTTAACCGGAAAACCAAAGTCCATGATGTGCATTTGCGGGGATGTGCGTGCGACAAGTCCTAGAGCCACCTCGACTGCGAAGAGGGCGACCATGACCGGAGCGCAGATCTTAATTGCCAAGGTAAAGAGCTGGGCTGAAAGGGTGAGAATCTGGGCGTAGAGTGTTTCGCGTATGAGCAGATTGCCAGGGGGAATGAGGGAGAAGGTGTGCGCAAAGCCCTTGATCATGACAACGTGCCCGTCTAAGCAGAGAAAGACCATGAGGGTTACGGTCCAAAGAAAGAAGGCGGCCGAGCCAGTCTGATTGCCTGTCAGTGGGTCCGCAAAGCTAATCATTGTAAAGCCCATCTGGAAGCCTAAAAGCTCGCCTCCGGCCTGTATGCCCATAAAGGTGAGATTGATCGCAAGTCCTAAAACAAGGCCAATAAAGACTTCGCCCATGACCATAAGCGCAAGCGCAAGCGGGTGGAGGCTCACTCCCCCTATGGGCAGGGAGAGATTTGGCCAGACGCTGATTGCGAAGACGAGGCTTACGGCCGCTTTGACCTGGATTGGGATATTGTTTGTGTTGAAGATGGGCAGCATGAAAAGAACAATGCTTATGCGCAGAAAGGTGAGCAGAAAGCTAAAGAGCTGCGCAGGATCTGTTGCATAGATATTCATGGCGCATTAGAAAAGAGGATGGAGTGTTGCGACTTACGCCGCATGTACTTTTTAAAAATTGTCCTTGCATTTTACAAAAAAAAATTATATTAAAAATTTTTGTATCATTTTTTACCCTGTTTCTATAGGCCTTCTACACCCTTTATTTAAATTTTTGTAAAATTTTTTTTCTGATTGTGTCGATGTGCTATACGCCTCTTTTTACAAAGCCTTAAGCGATATTCGATGTGAGATCCAGGATGTCCATGCGCTGACCGTGAGGCTTACGAGGACGGAAGGTTGTATGCGCGTAGAAAGAAGCGTAAAGTTGATCGTAGGAGAAAAAAACACACAGTTCAGTATATCGCCTCGATATTGGGCAATGTATACTCAGCCTCATAAAGATTTTCCCCTAGGTGGACGATGTCAGAGTGTCACTCTAAGCGTTCTGCGGAAAATCAATGTGCGGTCGAGTATATCTGTGCTTGGCTTTGGACTTGCCATGTATCAACATATGTGGGTGGCTTTTTGTATAGCCTTGAATTCCCGCCCTCCGTGTTACCTACATGGCCCAAGAGGCCATTCTGCCAACGTAAGCGGCGGTTTGAGCCAAAAGGCTCTTTTTGAGTTGGAAGAGCAGATGGACTTACGCTCACCTCCATGGAGCTAACTTGTGGGGCGGGAATGTAAGGTAGCCCTTGTATGTGCGAAAACTGCTTTTTGGCCTATGTGGAGGGTGGATTATGACAATGATTGATTTTGCCGTTCTTGTCATGGGTGGGGTCGGTATGTATTTAACGCGTAAAGAGCGATGAGTACCTGACCGCATACTGATTTTCCCTGGACAGCTGCCGTCGCCAGAGAAGTAGCATTGTGACGCCGAGTATAAAAAAAGGCCTTCTTCGGGAGGCCTTTCTTGTTGCCCTTCGTTTCCACGTAAGCGTTTGTACTAGACATGATTTTTGGGTACGCACCATTGTGCGCTACGCTAAAATTGGCACTGCGTCTTGGTACGCATGCTCTCTTCGCATACGCTACGAAGTGCCATTGTTTAAAAAACCGTACGCGGCATTCGCGGGGCGATCCGCCATGCGCTGACCGTGTGTTGAGACTGTGCTTCACTTGCAGGGATTGACATGACTGTGTATCCTAACAAGACGCATGTCGTCTTGTTTTTGACATGTCCTTGCTGCGAGGTCAATATGGCCTTGCCTGCCCTCTCTATTTGGAAGGTCAACACAGTGCTGTTTACATCTCCTGTCTTTCTCTTTCTTTTTTTGCCGCTTCTTCTTCTTTTTGCGAAAATGGGCTCGTATCTTGGGCCTGAGCGCCTAGGAGCGGTTCTTCTGGTCGCCTCTCTTGGCTTTTACGCGTCTTGGGATCTGACATCACTTGTCATTCTCTGCATACTTATTGGGGTCAATTTCTGGATCGCGACGCTTATAACGCTTGAGGAGAGTCCCCTGCCCAGGCCAATCCTCCTTGCTCTTGGCATAGGCCTAACCCTCCTTCCGCTCCTCTGGTTTAAGTACGCCGATTTTCTTGCGGGAAGTGTCGCATACCTTTTGAATATCCCCTATACGGCGAATCCAACCTTTCTCCCTCCAGGCATATCCTTCTATACCTTTATCCAGATTGCCTGGCTTGTCTCAGTGTATAGGGGAAGTGTTGTGCCAACAGACATTATGCGCCACGCGCTCTTCTCCTCTTTCTTCCCCTGCATTCTCTCTGGCCCCATTGTCCGCTATGAACAGATGGGTCCGCAGTTTGACCGGCTTTCAGGTCCTGATGCCGAGCGTCTTGCGCTTGGGCTCTCACTTTTCTGTGTGGGCATGGCCAAAAAAGTCCTTTTGGCCGACAATTTGGCCCCCCTTGCGGATGCGGTCTTCGGTGCTTGGGCAAAGGGCCTCCCTCTTGCCTCGTGCGAGGCCTGGCTTGGGGCTTTAAGCTACTCCTTCCAGCTTTATTTTGATTTCTCAGGCTATACCGATATGGCCATTGGCCTTGGCCTTCTCTTTGGCCTGCAGCTCCCTGAAAATTTCATCTCCCCGTACAAGGCGACGGGCATTGTGGATTTTTGGCGGCGCTGGCACATAACGCTTGGCCTGTGGCTTAGGGATTTTCTCTATATCCCCTTAGGCGGAAACAGAGCAGGCAAAGCAAGACAGTATCTCAATCTTTTTGTGACCATGCTTATAGGCGGCGCTTGGCACGGAGCAGGCTGGACGTTTATCGTCTGGGGGGCGCTCCACGGCGCAATGCTTTGCATAAACCATGCCTTTCGATCCGCGATCAAGGGCAGTGGCGCTGAGCGCATTTTGGCCCTTTTTCCTCTGCGCGCCCTCTCAATTGCCTTAACCTTCTTTTGCTTAACCCTCTGCTGGGTCTTTTTCCGCGCAGAATCTCTGCCGCACGCGGCATCGATGCTCACCTGCATGTTCACAGGACCCTGGTTTGAGACAGGGCCTGCGGGCGTAGAGATCCTCCCAAACAATCTCGTAGCCCACTGGTAGTCCCTGGCCATTTTGCCACTCTCGGCCCTGCTTATCTGGTTTTTTCCCTGCAGCCACGAGATTTTTACGCGCCGTGAAAACGTGCCCTCCTGGCTCCGTTTCCGTTTTTCAGGCGTGTGGGCTGTCTCAATAGCTCTGCTTTTTGTTGTGAGCGTCCTCTCCCTCTCGGACAACCAAGCTTTTCTCTATTTCCAATTCTAGGGAGGGTGTGATGCTTTTTCCGATCTCACCGGCAGACTATCTTGGCCGCTTTGGCAGAACCGTTCTTGGCCTCTTTCTTTTTGTCGGACTGTTCATCCTCCCCTATTCCCTGTTTTGGCTGTACAGCTCAGGCGATGTGGCCCTTGAGCGGGTTATCGAGCGGCAGGCGCAGGGGGATTTTGTGATCTTTGGCTCAGGCGTATCCCAGGATTTTGTCGACTACAAATTGGCCCTCTATACGAAGGTTAAGCCAAAAATTGTCGCACTTGGCTCCTCGCGTGTCATGCAGTTTCGGGCGCGCTATTTTAGGAAGTCTTTTTTAAACATGGGCGGTGTCGCAGGCAATCTTCCTGTTTTGCGCTCAACCTTGGACGCCATGCTTGCTGTGCATGTCCCAGAAGTTGTTCTGCTTGGGCTTGATTTTTGGTGGTTTATGCCCAAGTGGAATCCCGATCCCTTTGCCTCAGAACCTCCAACAAGCGGATCCTATCGCTACACACTGGCAAGCCTTAAAAAACCGTGGGCTAGGCTTATAGACGGCAAGGTGCGTCCAGAGGATATCTTTGCGCCCTTTTTCTCTTTTCGCGATGACCGTTTTGGCATAATGGCCCAGACAACAGACGATGGTTTTGCAAGTGATGGGTCTTGGTATTATACAGCCGAGACGACAGGGCAAAAAAAGCCCTTTGACTACGCTTTTTTAGATACGCTGAAACAAGTGCGCTACGGGATAAAGGCCTTTTACCATGCAAAACCCGACGAGCAGGCGCCTTCGTCGCGGCATCTGGATGCAATTTCTGAAATCTATTGCCGACTGAAATCGAGGGGCGTGCGGGTCTATTGTTTTATTCCGCCTCTAGCCGAGACAGTCTACACGGCTATGAGGGCGCGCGAGGCGGCCTACCCGCATCTTTTTGAGCTGGCAAGCGCTTTAAAGCAGAGGGGTATCCCTGTGCTTGATATGAGCAATCCGAGGACACTTGGATCGAATGACTGCGAATTTGTGGACGGTTTTCACGGGGGGGAGATTTGTTATCTTCGAATCATCCGCAACCTCTGTGATCAGTGGTCGCCGCTCTTAGGCTATGTGCATGTCGAGGCCGTGACGCGGGCCATTTCCCTCTGGAAAGGGCATGTCGCGGTCCATGATCCGCGGGTGACCTCCCTGTGGGAGCAGGATTTCAATGATCTCGGCTGCAGAAAACATCAGAAGGAGCCGAGCAGGTAGTGGCAGGTAGTTTTTTCATGTGTGTTGCGATGCGATCCGTATCAATAGCGCTCGCGCTGCTTCTTTTTTTGGGCGCGGGCGATGCGTTTTCCGCAAGAGCCAGGGCTAAGCCTGAAGCCCAAGTACCCCAGGCCAAAGAGACTCCAAAGGACGCTCCAAAAGACGCTCCAAAAGACGCGCCAAAAGAGTCTGACGAGGCCCTTCTCGCCTACCGGCAGGGCGACTTTGCTCGGGCGCGTCTTCTCTGGGAGAAGCGTGCCCAGGCAGGAGACGCCTATGCCATGAACAATCTCGGCATACTCTATGACCGCGGTCAGGGAGTATCGGTGGATCTTGGGCGCGCTTTGCACTGGTTTGCGCTCTCAGCCAAGGCTGAAAACCCCCAGGGCATGAGCAATTACGGTTGGATGCTTGACCAGGGCCGCGGAATTCCGGCCAATCCCAGGGAGGCGGCCCGCTGGTATGATAAAAGCGCGCGCCTTGGCCAGGCTGAGGCGCAGTTTAATCTTGGTCTTATGTATGAGCGCGGGCGAGGTGTTCCAAAAAGCTATGAGAATGCCTGCGCCTGGTACAGCCGGGCGGCCGCGCAGCAGGAGACCATGGCCCTAGCGCGCTTAGGCCACCTCTACCGCGATGGGCTTGGCGTTCCAAAAGATGAGTCCAAAGCGCAGCTTTTGCTCTATGCTGCGAGCATGAACGGCAATAAGGAGGCGATTGAGGAGCTTGAGGCCATGGCGCCCAAGGACGCCTCATCGCGCGGCATAGCCCTCTTTGGCCAGCGCATGGATCAGACAGACCGCCCGACAATGCGCAGGGCGCTTGAGCAGTCGGGCATCCCGAAAGTTCGGGTGAACGATAACTTCATCTGTGATGTCTACGATGTGCGCAAAGCTGTGCCTGGGGCCGGACAGATGACGGTTTGCTATGGAAGCACACCACCTCTGCCGCTTGGTTTTCTAAAAATCGATTATGGGGCCCAGAACGCAACGCTTGCCGTGCAGATTCACACGATGGTCGAGGGGCGCTTTGGCAAACCCTCGGCTTCGGAGAGCGATGTGTCAAGCCTGTGGAATATGGGAACAGTGCTTATCGCCACGCAGTATGTGCCGGCGCACGGGCAGATGAGCCTTATGTACATGGTGCCCAGGGTCTATTATCAGACCCGCTCGCACAAGGCTTCAAAGTGAGCAAGAAACTCCCCGCCTTGTGCGGACAAGTGTACTGAATCTTTTAACGGAGGCAGCGTTTTCTCTTTTTTTGCAAGAGATTGCGACGCTGAAAAGTGGATGACTCGAAAAGATCGAACAGAAGGCATTTACAGCCGCCGCGAGGTTCTCGATGAGGGTGAGCGGCGCCAGTACTGTCTGATTCAGCTCAAGGACCTGCTCCTCTATGCGTACCGCTATTCTGAGGATGTGAAGAAGCGTTTTGACAGGGCGCAGTTCAATGTCGAGAAATTCAAAAATCTCTCCGACATAAAACATGTTCCCATTTTAAAGAAAAAGGAACTGATCTTTCTTCAGTCCATGGGTCCGCGTTTAGGCGGTCTTTTGACCCGCGATATCGGCGAGCTGAAAAGGATTTTTCTCTCCCCTGGCCCCATTTTTGATCCCGAGGATAGGACTGAGGATTACTGGGGCTATACAGAGGCCTTTTATTCCGTTGGCTTTCGGCCGGGCGACTGCGTGCAGAATACCTTCAACTACCAGCTCGGCCCGGCAGGCTTCATGTTTGAGGAGCCGCTCAGCAATTTGGGATGCGCCGTCATTCCCTCTGGACCTTCTGATGCGGCAACCCAGCTCGATATCCTGCAGAAGCTGCGCGTCTCAGGCTATGTCGGGACGCCCAGTTTTCTCATGCATCTTGCGCGCAAAGCCGAGGAGAAGGGCATTAATCTGCGCAAGGAGCTTTTTCTCGAGGTCGCCTTTGTCACAAGCGAGCGTCTCTCAGAGAAGATGCGCTCGCAGCTTGAGAAAAAATTCGACATCATTCTCCGCCAGGGCTACGGGACAGCGGATGTCGGCTGCATAGGCTATGAGTGCTACCACAAATGCGGCCTGCACATCGCAAACCGCTGTCTTGTTGAGATCTGCCATCCTGACACTGGCATTCCCTTAAAGGACGGCGAAGTGGGTGAGATTGTCGTCACTGCCTTTAACAAGACCTATCCCTTGATCCGTTTAGCGACAGGCGATCTCTCCTATATCGACAGAAGCCCCTGTGCTTGTGGCCGGACAAGTCCAAGGCTTGGCAGCATAGTTGGTCGCGTCGATACGACTGCGCGTATTATGGGCATGTTTGTCTATCCCCATCAGGTCGAGCAGGTGATGAGCCGTTTTGAAGAGATCAAACGCTGGCAGATCGAAGTGACCAATCCGGATGGTATCGACGAGATGGCGCTCTATATTGAAACAAACGACTTCAAACGCCAGGACGAGCTGCTCCATCAGTTTAGGGAAAAGATTAAGCTCCGCCCAACTCTCTATGTCAAAACCCCAGGCAGTCTCCCGGCCCAGATTCAGCCGATAAGTGATAAGCGCAAGTGGGATTAGTTTTAGGAGCCACAAGGACGTACATGACTATGGCAGAAAAAATATTGGATTCGGGCATGCAGGCCCTTCTTGACTGGTTGACTGAGCGCTACGGCCAAATCCACGGCGCAGAAGAGGAAGCAAAGAGCGCGTTAGCTAGAGGAGACACAGAGGAATATGCGGCAAAGCTCACTCGTAAGGCCGAACTCTTAGCCGATCTGCCGAAGGATGCGCGCCCCTATCTTTTAGAGGCGCCAGAAGCTGTGCGCGGCAAAGTCTTGCAAAAGCTCACGCGCTTCTCGCAAAGTGCCGCCTACGGGCTTAAGCTCAAATCGACCTTTTTCATGAGCGCGCTCCTCTACCGCGATGATCACGCGCCAGGTGAGCCCGACAATTTTTCCGTCTTTCTTAGCGAACTCACAGACGAGGCAAAGGCTTTATGAGAGCGCGCAGGACACAAAGAGCGCTTCTTTTTACACCCATAGTTCTCTTCTCTTTCTTGGCATGCGCCCATGCAGAGCCACCCTGTGCAGAGCCTATCCCAGGAGATCTTGCGCGTTTTTGCAAAGCAGACGCGGATCGCAGCGGTAGCCTCTCTCAGCCTGAATTTCTCGCCGCTTTTCCCGATCTAACAGATCAGGCTTTTCTTGCGCTCGATAGGGACGGAAACGGCCTTTTAGACGCAGATGAGTGGCGAATGCACAGGAGAAGCCATGGGGGTGGGCAGAGTACTCCCTCATCCAATCTTTTAATTTCGCCGCCAAAAGAGCCATAATGTCACACATTCGCCAGCCGCTCTTTGTCCCCATGTCCCGGGCTGAATATACGGCTCTTGGCTGGGATGCGCTCGACATCCTCTTAATCTCTGGGGATGCCTATGTGGATCATCCCTCCTTCGGCATAGTTCTGCTTGCGCGCTGGCTCATTGAGAACGGTTTTCGCACAGGCCTACTCTGCCAGCCCCCGTGGGATAGGCCCGATGCGCTCATTGCTATCGGGCGGCCACTTCTCTGCGTTGGGATCGGAGCAGGCTCTGTCGATTCTCTGCTTGCCCACTACACGGCGTTTAGGAAAAAGAGAGGTGAGGACGCCTTCTCTCCTGGAGGGCGCATGGGACTGCGTCCAAACAGGGCAACAATTGTCTACGCGAACCTTGCGCGCAGGGCCTATCCAGGACTTCCTTTAGTCTTAGGCGGAATTGAGGCCTCAACGCGCAGAGTCACGCACTACGATTTCTGGTCCGATAGCCTAAGGCGCCCAATACTTTTTGACGCCAAAGCCGATCTTTTAGTCTACGGCATGGGCGAGCGGGCCATGGTCACGATTGCCAAGCGCCTTCAAGATGGAGAGAAAGTTCACGAGATAGTCGGTGTGCCTGGGACTGCCTGGATAAGTCCTCTCTCTGCGACGCTCGGTCCTCTGCGTGTGCCTGCGGAGTACGATCAAAGTGCTGCTTTTGTCTTCCCAGCGCATGAGGCCTGTCTTGCGGATCCGAAAGCCTTTATGGCGCTCTCTCTCGCACTTGAAGCCCAGGTGCATGCGCAGACGCGCTGGGCGTATCAGGAATGCTCGGGCCGGGCGCTTGTTCTCGCAAAGCCCGCACAAAAATTGTCAACTGAGGAGATGGACGCGGTCTATGGGCTTCCTTTCACACGCAAGGCGCATCCATCGTATAGGGAGAAAATACCCGCGGCCTCGATGCTCGCAACAAGCATCACAAGCCACAGAGGCTGCGGCGGGGGCTGCTCGTTTTGCTCGCTCGCCATGCATCAGGGCCGCATGATAAGCTCGCGCTCAGAGGGCTCTCTTCTCTCTGAGGCACGCGAGCTTGCCCGCAAAAAGCCTGCAAGCAGGCGATCGACTGGTCTTGCGATATCCGATGTCGGTGGCCCAACCGCGAACATGTGGGGGGCCATATGTCGCCTGCGCGAAAAAAAGCCGGGTCAAGCCTGCAAGCGGGAGAGCTGCTGCTATCCGGATCTCTGCCCCAATTTCTCCTTCTCGCAAAAGGCGCATGTGGATCTTCTGACACACATTGCCTCTCTGCCTGGTGTTGCGAGCGTGCGCGTTGCAAGCGGCATACGGCCGGATCTTGCGCTCACAGATGCGCATGCTCTTGCCGTCTATGTCCGGGAATTTACCGGCGGGCAGTTGAAACTTGCCCCAGAACACGCTGTGCATCATGTTTTGTGCGCCATGAGGAAACCGGATCTCTCGCTTTTTGAGCGTTTTCTCTCTGTCTTTATGCGCGAGAGCCGCAAGGCGGGTAAGGAACAGTATATTGTCCCATACCTTATGAGCGCTTTTCCCGGCTGCACGGATGAGGATATGCGTGTTCTTGCGGCCTGGCTCGCCAAAAGAAACTGGAGTCCGAAGCAGACACAGTGTTTTATTCCGACACCAGGAACTATTGCGACGGCCATGTTTTACTGCGGCACAGACACTGCTGGACGGCCAATGTATGTTGCGCGCAGCGATGCCGCTCGGCTCCGCCAGCATGCGATTCTGACACGGCCACGCTGACCTATGTACGCGTTCCCCGCCAAAATGCGGGGAACGCTTGTCTTTTTTATGTTTGTATCTTGCAGGCTTCGCGCGTATACAGCGGTCAGGAAAAAAGGTGCCACTGTACGTCTGACACCCGTTCGCAAAACTGTCAGTTTGTTTTTGGCTTAAGGAGACATTCGCAATATATACTCCATCTCGAAAAAAAACTTGTACGAGAGGAAAGCATTTTTCGAGCCTGAGTATGTACTGCGGGCAGGAAAAAAGTTGCAACCAGTTTCGCTACGAAGCCTCTTGTTCTTAGAACCGCATACATCGGACAGAATTACCTTTTTTCTGGCTTGAGTATATACAGCGCTCAGAAAAAAAGTGGCCACTGAGAGTTGAAAGTACTTGACTTAGTAGGGTTTTCCTTTCGTAAAAATATCAGTTTGTTTTTGGCTCGAGTAGATCAAAGTCTGAACTCTCTTTGTGTCGCAGAGAGGAATCATAGGGACGTCTTATACTCGGAAGCAAGAAAAAAGTTTTCGGACAAGGGATTGAGGGATTCAAGGATTTAGGGAATTCTGGGACTTCGCAGCCAAAGGGCTTGCGCGTGTCTTTCAACCGGCAATTTCTCCCTGACCGCACAATAGTTTTGAGTACAGTGGCCCATGAGAACAAGCGCAATTGGTACGCCGGGGGTGACCGGTACGCTGCACAAGTACTTGGTTTATTGCTGTGCTGGCTTTGCGAGAATCTGGGAGCTTAGGGGGTTTTTTGTGACAGATGACGAGCGTCTTACCCGTCTTGAGGAGACTGTCTATTTTCAGGACAGACTCATTGGTGAACTGAATACCCGGATCACGGAGCAGACCTGCAGCCTTGAGCGCGTTCAGGCACGCGTGGGGCGTCTAGCAAAAGAGCTTGCCGACATGCGGGATCTTCTGGCGGCTGCGGGATATGTGTCTGAGATTCCGCCGCATTCCGTGCCCGAGCGTTTTCTTACGGAGTGAGTGATGGGGCAAAGAAGCGGAAAGGACCGGGCGGATCAGCTCCTGTTTAAACAGGGGCTTGCGCCGTCGCGTGAGTTTGCGAAGCGTCTTATTATGGAGGGCCGTGTGCGTCTTGCGGACGGGAGGAGAGTTGAGAAGCCAGGCCAGAGTCTTCCTGTCGGCACGCTTTTCTCCGTGAGGGAGCCTGAGCCCTATGTGAGCCGCGGCGCCTACAAGCTGCTCACTATTCTTGAGGCAAGCGAGCTCGATGTACATGGTTTTGTCTGTCTCGACGCCGGGGCCTCGACCGGGGGCTTTACGGACTGCCTCCTTCAGCGCGGCGCATCCCGCGTCTATGCCTTTGATGTCGGTCACAACCAGCTGCATGAGAAGTTGCGGGCGGATCCTCGGGTTATCGCCCGTGAAGGTGTTAATCTGCGCGATCCAGATCCTGCGCTTATCCCTGAGCCGCTCGATTTTATCTGCGCGGATGTCTCCTTTATCTCTCTCACACTGATTATGAAACCCTGCAGCCGCTGGCTTAAGGAGAGTGGGATCTTCTGTGTCCTGATCAAGCCGCAGTTTGAACTCGGTCCTGGGCGGACTGATCGGGGGGTTGTTCGGGAGAGTGCCGCCCAGCGCGAAGCCTGCGATATAGTCGTCTCTTTTTGCCGTGATGAGCTTTCTCTTCGTTGCGACATGCTTGTGCCCTCGGCTATAAAGGGGCCGAAGGGCAATCAGGAGTATCTCGCGCTTTTTAGGCGGGATATTCGCCCGTGATTTTCCTCCCTCTTTTCCAGGCAGCGGCGGTCAGTAAAAAAAAGTTGCCACCTGAAGTTGAATAAACCAGTCTCAGTGGGAACTCCTGTTTGCAAAAATGTCAGTTTGCTTGCGACCGGAGTATATATACTGCGGTCAGTAAAAAATTGACATTTTTAGTGTCGAAGGGACACAAAAGGATTGCAGCCCTATTTTTTCCACTGTCTCATTTTTGCCCTATGCACACGTGAGATTGGGCATAGTCTTAAAAAGTACAACTTTCTTCTGCCCAGAGTATATACTGCAGGCAGAAATACAGTTGCGCTACGAAGTCCCTTTGACAAGTCAGAAAAGAAAATTCTTGTGCAATAGTCAGTCGATTTCGACAGAGACTGCGGGCAGAAAAAAAAGTTGCCATCGGTACTTCAGTGTGTTGTATACACTAGCCATAAACAAACTGACCTTTTTGCGAATGGGATCAGCACTCAAGTCTGGTTTTTTTCAATTCCATGTGGCAATTTTTTTTCAGACCGCTGTATATCTTACCTTGAGCAGCGTATTTTTACCTTTTGTCTTTCGCTGTGAGGTTTTCCATGAATGCGCATGATCTTGCAAGCCGTCCCATACCGGGAGACAATCCTTCAGGCAGCGACGCCAAGTATGAACCGGCGTACGCGGCTGTCACAGCGGAAATCGGCAAATTGGGCTCGGCCACCCAGGGCGGCGCTGTTGACTGGTCTATTGTAGCCAGCGAGGGTGAGCATATCTTGGCCGAACAGTCCAAGGATCTTCAGATTGCGGCCTATGTCGCTATAGCCTGGCAGAAAAGGGATGGCGCAGAGGGGCTCTGCGCTGCCGTCACCCTCTGGCTCGGCCTGATCACTTCGTTTTGGGACACATGCTATCCACCGGTAGCTAAGCTGCGTCGGAGAACCAATGCCTTTGATTGGTGGCACGAGAACTCTCTTGCGGAAATTGCGCGTGATGCGGGAAAGCACCTTCTTGCTCCAGATCGCGCAGAAACCCTCATCCAGGAATTGACAGCCCTCGATGAGCGGGCAGGAGAGTGCATGCCGGACGCAACTCCCCTGCGTGATCTTCTGGAAGCGGCCAGGCAGATACCGCTTGCCAAGCCCGCCCCTGAGCCAGACAAAAAAGAAACAGGTACAAAAGAAGCAGGTACAGATGAAGCAGGCAAGGCGGATGCGCCGACAAAAGAGGCACCCGCCGTGCCCAAAGAAGAAAACGCGCCCAAAGAGCCGAAGGGCAACGATACGACTGGTCAGGGGAAGCAAGAGGGGGTGGGAGCAGAGCCTAGTCAAGCTCCAAAGGGGCACAATGAGCGAAAAGAGCAGAGTGTTGATGGCGGGAAGAGCGATGCTCAAGACCTTAAAAGCGCGCACACTGCTTTTACAAACGCTGCAAGCCGCTACGCCCAGCTCGCCCACAGGGAGGATCCCGCAAATCCTCTTCCCTGGCAGGTGCTTCGGATTGCTTTGTGGAGTAAAATACAGAAACTCCCCCCGGCTACAGATGGACAGACATCGCTCCATTCGCCAGATCAGGACCGCTTAGCCGGCATAGAGCGTATGCTCGAAAGCGGGAAATATCTTGAAGCAGCGCTTGCCTGCGAAGATCTCTTTCCATCAGCGCTTTTCTGCCTCGATATACAGTATGCCGCAGACCGTGCGCTTGACGCTCTTGGGGCCCCTTTTGCCGAAGCCCGTGCGCGAGTCTGTGAGGAGACGGCTCGTTTTGTGGCCCGTCTGCCTGGTGTGGACGGTTTGGCTTTTGACGATGGGCGATCGTTTGCAAACGAGCTGACTGCGTCCTGGCTTGCTTCGCTTGCCAACTCGTCTTCACCTTCTGTGCGGTCGGACCAGGCCGTTCCTACGACGGCGCAGTCTCTTGGCAGTGCTGGGGCAACGCTTTTTAGCGACATATGCCAGGCTGCGCGCGACCGCGCAAGCGGAGGCGATCTGCGCGGGGCCCTGGAACTTCTTGAGGGGGCCCACAATGATTCCCCGGCAGCAACCATGCGCCTTCGTATCGCTGAACTTGAGCTGATCTGCGCGGCACAGGAAAAAACTGTCGCTCTTGCCCTTGCCTCTGATTTGCTGCACGACGCTGAGCAGTGGAACCTTGCGCAGTGGGATCGCGCTCTTGCTCTGGACACCTTTTTGGCTGCCCGCAAGGCCTTTGCTCTTGCGGGGCAGAAGGACAAGGCGCTCGCAGCAGAGGAGGCCATTGCACGCATCCGGCCTTCAGCGGCTCTTGGCTGGAAACAGTAGATCGTTAGGGCACTAGCGTTTTTTTTGCGGCATAAAGAAATCCCGAGAAAGAGAAAACCGGCACACGGTTTCTCGACGTACGCCCAAGGATTATTTTGCTGGAGTACACGCAATGTGTCGGGGACGGCTGAAACTGAGCCAGAGGAGAGTACGCAGTAAACTCTTGCCATCAACACGCGTCGCAGAAGCAATGGCCTGAAACCGAAATCTGGAGTTTTTCGCCCGCACATGAGGCGCGCACGCGGAATTTTTTCGCATGTCAGCCCAAAAGTGCGCCCGTGAGCGGATACATATTTTCTGAATACCACGCAGCGTCTTTTTACCGGAGGCGCTGTACGAGCAAGACCCTTAGGACTTGCTTGTGCAACGCATCAAAAATTTCCTTGACTTTTTGCCTTTCCTCTTGCATACTTTTCTTACCTGTGTGAGCGGTATTACCCTGCGGCAGGAGAGAGGCACTCGAAAGTGTGTGCTGGTTTCGAGCTGAGCTATTTTTCACTGTGGGAATGTGAAAGCAAAAACCAAGTAAGTCACATTTTCGAGGGAACTCGCCTAGGGTTGTAGGCAGACTTCGGGTGAATATAAAAATCTAGTTGACAATACGCTTGATTATGCGTATCACTACTTGTGTCGGGATGTAGCGCAGTCTGGGAGCGCACTTGAATGGGGTTCAAGGGGTCGAAGGTTCAAATCCTTTCATCCCGACCACAAAAACAAACAGTATGAGGCCAATTGGGGATTTCCCTGCTGGCCTCTTTCCTTATCCATTCAAGAGTGCTGTCACCTGACCAAGAAGGTGACCTGTGGTGGCTATGGCACCTTTCGACAAGAAAACAACAGAATACACCGTAAAAACAGCCGTTTATGCAATATTTATGCCACCTATCTATGGTGACGGCAAGGTGACACGATGGTAAACAACTATCGCTAGAAAGAGTGTGGTGTCAAAGATAATGGTAATGACTATGAGGCCTAAGATGATAAGCGGCAGCAGTAAGACTGTTCGTCCCCTCTCCAAGCCAGAATACGTATTCTATCCTGAATTAGAAAGTAGGTAGCAAAAAATTACATGTGGTACGTGCGGCTTTAAAGCCGTACACAGCTCATTGCGTGCCATCACCACGAAAAGACACATAGCTCAAAGGAAAAGGCAGGAGTAGCATCTCTTGCCTTTTTTTTGTACCTTACGAAAAATGTTGTCGATGATGAAGGGAGAAAGATTCAACGGCTAAATCTGATGATCCACCTGGTACAGCCAGAAAAAGACTTCAATTGTACCTACATAATTGCGATTATATTCACATGCTTGACACGAACTACCACAAGCTTCCTTCTTCTGAGGCACCCAGTAATCACTGTAACACCGCTGAAAGAATACGGTGTATCAACCTAAGTTCTTGCTCATCGGCCCTGTCTATCATGGCAATGAGATCATTCCTAAGAGTTTCTACATCAGAAAGATGAGCTGATACAAAAAAGTCTTCTATCCTCACTTCAAACACTCCTGCCAGCTTGTGAAGTATCGATGTAGACACATTCACTTCTCCTCTCTCTACCTGGCCTAAGTACTTACCACTTATCCCCGCACGTTCTGCGGCCTGATCCTGAGATAAACCGGCCTGCTTACGTAGTTCCTTGACACGCCTTCCGAGTACAGCAGAAAAATCCATGTGGCTACCCCCTTTTTTTAGGAAGGATAGCCAAAATACCAGCTCAAAAAACCAGATATAGGTGTTGACCAGCATTTTTTTAACGTCTATAGTTCCCCTATATCTCTCATGCCTAAGAGGGGACACCAAGATACCCCTTCCGCCTCATTTTGAAGCCTTTCGTAGAGATATGAGTTCATATCATCAACTTTTATCTCATGGAGGTTCAAAATGAACTCGCTAGATGAAGAGAAGAAAGCGATCAGGATTTCTGGTGAGCAGATCAAGATTCTGACCAAGATCAGCAACTCTATCGGTCGGACGGCAGATGAAGTCCTTTCTGAGGAGTACGAAAACATTTCTCCTGAATTTGCCAGAGGGTACTTGGAGGCGTTTGCAAGACATGGCAACGACGAAGATGTGCTTCTCGTCTACTTCTTTGAGAAGATCGTAGCTAACTAAGAAAAAAACTGGCAGAGGATTTATTCCTCTGCCGTCTTTTTACATATCATCTATCCACCTATCAACTGCATCGCCATCTGCGGTAAAGAGTTCGCTTGCGCTAGCATAGCAACTGCAGCCTGAGTTAAGATTTGTTGTCGAACAAACTCTGTCATTTCAGTGGACACATCTGCATCAGATATCCTAGATTCCGCAGCCTGTAAATTTTCTGCCATTGTGTTTAGGTTAGTAATAGTATTTTCAAATCTATTCTGTAAAGCACCCAAATCAGCTCGAATCTTATCTTTTATCACTATTGCTTCATTGATAGCTTCCAAGGATATTTGGGCATCTTCTTGTGTAGCTATTGAATACCCTGCATATGTATATTTTTGCGTATCTTCATATACATCCACGAGAGCCTGATCTAAGGCAGTTATAGTTAAATACCAGTCATCGGAACCATCAGTTATAGCTGGACTACCATCTTTTGGATTAGTAAAAAGATCACTTGTTGGAACTGCATGAGGGTCTGATGCTGTAGAATCTATCGTCATTTCATATCGAATAAGGTCATTAGTACTCTGCCTAATGCTTTTATCTATCCCTGTGACATTATTTTCCACATCTTTTATAGTTCCTGTTATAGGATTTATATTTATATCTAGCTGCTGTTGGGCATAATTTTTAAATGTTGCCATTGCCGAATGCCCCCAAGTATACTGCCATTTTTGCTTTTCTCTGTAATCCAGAGATAAGTATTCAGGATATGTTGTAGGCATGTCTGGGAGTTTATAGTTGCCCTCTTCTTCTATAGGATTAAAATAGTTATTGTAGTTATCTAAAATATTATAAAAATCATCAACGTTTTCCGGCATGGAGAGTTTTCTTAGAGTGCTTTCTAAATCATCAGCCCAAGTGTCTGCATAGGCTGTTACATCTACTGAGGCATTACAATTTTGAAGCCTAGTCAGTACATCTTCTTTAAAATCAGTCTTTAATCTTGTAATTGCATCTTCCCATGTTGAGTCATTACCTACACCAAAAGCTGCTGCCGTCGATTCTCTGATTTCAATATAATAGTAATCTTCGGAAGAATCATTACCAGTTCCAAAATGTACCTTTAACTGCCCTTTTGCAGTATATTCAGAGCCATTATGCTCACCATATAGTGTGCCGTCAAGCAGTTGAATTCCATTAAAATCAGTTGCGAGAGCAATACGAGTAATTTCTGAAGCCATAGCCTGATATTCTGACTCTATCATAAGTCTTTGGACAGAGTCATAGGTGCCAGTAGCAGCTTGCTCAGCAAGCTCCTTCATACGGATCAGCTTTTCATCAATAACCTGTAAAGCACCATCTGCTACCTGTATCAGGGAAATTGCGTCATTGGCATTTCTAGCACCTTGATGAAAAGCAGCAATGTCAGCTCGTTGCAATTCCCGAATAGCCAGCCCAGCAGCGTCATCAGCAGCAGAATTGATTCGTAGACCTGTGCTAAGACGCTGTGTAGAGTTAGAAAGATTGGCGTAGTGAGAATTCAGATTGCGGGCAACATTTGCCGCCATCAGGTTGTGATTGACTACGAGGGACATATAGTGCTCCTATAATTGACTTTTGCGAACTATATGTGCTCTTTTATGCACATACCATGCCAATATGTGCTATACCTTGAAAAATCCCATACTTTCCGGCTTTTTCGGGGTAAGAGTCTCTTTAAAAGGCAGAAATTACCCAAAGGTACAAGGCCAGGAACCTCGGCAAAGGTCAAGATTCTGACTCCCTTGGTGGTCTCCCCAAGGACACCCCAAAATCTCCTTCAAAAAGGCCCATTCCTGGGCCTTTTTTTCTGTCCCCATAAGGAAACAACATCCCAAGTCAAAAGGTCCCATAAATCAGGAATGTCAGTTTTCCATCCAGCCCATCCCCGTGACCAGTTCTTAGATTTGGTAGAAATATTTCCCCTCCAAGACCATCACAAAGGAGGGTTTTGTGTATGAGCAACACCAACACGATTGAGGACTGGGCGGTCATTCATTCGTACACAAGGAAACAGGCGATTGCCGATGGCGTACTCGTAGACGTTACAGACCAGGCAAAATTTTCCGGTTTCAAGATACCAGTTGCAGTCACACAGACAGTGTGGGGAGGATGGATTGAAGCAAATCGGGTAGGGGGGAGCTTTGAAGCTCCGCCCCTCCCACACCACCGTACTTGCGTCTCGCATACGGCGGTTCCCTCTGAAACCTGCAGTCTCTATATGCGTCGCTGCAGGCGATTTCGACATCTTGTCTCAATTCGCATACTCGCGTATGCCGGACAGTCTTGAGAGTAAACGTCGGTCTCGTGCTACTCCATATGAAATCCAGTCCTTGTTTTCTTACAGATGTAAGGTTGCGGCTTACCCTTTGGCTACCCTCGCATTCCGTGCTACTCTTACCTCACTGGTACCATAGTTTA
>JAFTDR010000046.1 GCA_017454105.1 Desulfovibrionaceae bacterium
CGAGAGCCAGCTTGAAGGCAAGTGCAAATCGCCTCCAGGGGAAAATAATAGTGCGACCGGGTATACTGACATAAGCCAAGGTGCTCTGCGTCGCGAGGATTTCAGCTTCAACTCGCGGGGATTGAACGATAGTATTGTAATCCGTACACGCGGAAAAAAATGTCGACAGTTTGCGCGATTATGGTGCCGACGTTGAGTAACTAGAAAAGTGTGAGTGAAACATCGACATTTTTTTAAAGTCGGCATAAGGGAAATTTACTGTCTGGAGTTGTGCAAATATACTACCGCGTGTAGGTACCTGTGTGATTTCAACGCCATTATGGCATACAAACTCTATTTCTGCACTAGGGAGATACTCCTGTGGGGATTTGCCAAGCACAAGTAAGCCAAGAACCGTAGGTGTCGGTTCATTGGGTGGGGCGATCATTCTGCCGGATGCCAGACGTTCTTCATCGTTGCGCCCGTTCACCTTGAGAACGTCCGGCGAAAACGCTTTAGGTACAAAGGCATTTTCAATAGATATCCGGTCGAGATCGTTCACATAGGAAGAAGGTACTGGATTGATATCGTAGGCGTGAGTACACGCAGCGGCGTGGTCCTAGTGAACCCAGGTTCGGTCCTTATAGCGTACAGGCGAGCGGAGGACTGCCACTTGAGATACTTTTTTTGAACTGTCAGATCCGGGGGAGAGTGTGTATCGTCGCTGCGTAAGTCTGCCAAATCACACAGAAGTTTGTCTGGTACGGACAAGTCAGATGACAATAAAGACGATGCCTGATTGATCGCTGTTTGGCAAGTCGTTGGCATAAGCGACTTATTCTCAAATGTTTCCGCTCGATACGCCGTACGATCGTCAGTTGAAAAATGTACTTATCTGCGCACGCTTTGGGAAAAGAGTGCGCTTGTGTCTTTTGTTTTCCGTGTATTGTCGACAGCCGGACAGTGATTTTCCATGAAGCCCCTTTAAGCCATCTGTTGTCATGACAGATGGCTCAAGGGGCTTTATGCGACCAGTACGGGAGGAGTAGGCCGATATTGCCCTGCATGAAATATCCTTCGAGTCGAGCGGTTTGCTCGCATGTCTTTTTTTATGGCGCATGCGGCGCGGCAGCCTGCTTGGCTAAACTGAGACCTTTGGGCGCAGGCAATGCTTGAGAGGGGCGCTTGCAGACCAAGTCCTTGAATTATTGAAGAAGAAGAGGTTTTGGCTGCAAAGGCGCTGTGTGACGCCGTTTTGCTTGAGTATAGCTTCGAGATTAGGAGTGTGCAAGCCTTGTGCGCGCGTTGGGGGGCCCTCGAAGGATTGCGTAGCTTTTTGTTTTTTGATAGTATAATTAAACTTGACATATCAAATTTAATAATTACTTGTGTGGTGTGGAGGGCTTTCGCGGAGTGCGACTTGCGGCAAGTCGTACAGGGAGCGCAGGGGATTTTTTTGATCATTTCTTATGTGGGAGGTCTCTATGAAAGAAGCTATGCAGGGGTGCATTGTCTTCGATTCACCAACAAAGCAGAACTGTGGCTGGTTTGCGGTCGGAGAAGAGGCCGCAAAACGTTTCGAATCACAAAAAAATCTTGAGCGATCCTATCCAGAGTGTATATGGCTCACCAATATTTCCTACGAAGTAAAAAAGGCCTGCGGCATGCCCAAAAGACTTTGCTGCTGCACAGACGATTATCTCCACGCAAGTCTGAACCGCTTGGCAGCACGGTATAAGCTCTCCGATTCTCGTCTTCTTGCCGAATTCGGGGCGAAGCTTATGCACAGGACACTTTCGCTTGCCCGCTTTCTTGTGGGGGATCCCGAATTTACCCCAGGGCGGTCGCTTAGGCACGGCCTCCGTAAGTATGCGGGGGTACGGGACATTGTCCTGTCTCCTGAACCCGCAAGGGCTATGCAGGAGGCAACCTTTTACAATATGAATTGTCTTCTGCCGGAAAATGACTTTCCGAAAAGCGAAGAAATTGGCTATTTTTCCTGTCTGCAGCAAAACCATTGCATTGATCTGCTTGAGACCTGTCTGCCTGAGGGAAAATTGATCGAGTACAGAAGAGACCGTCTTCCTACGCGGGAAAGCGACCGCAATGCTGTAGGCCGCTTTATCAGGGATCACAGAATGCGACCGGGACTCTTTCATATCACCTGGCATTCTCTTGACGACACATTGGTGGATATACTGCGATTTATTCGCGACGGCGAGTGTCTCCGGCACGATCTTTGGCTTACCAATCCCGATCTTGAACTTATTCAGCCCTGGGCTGACATTCTCATCCACCAGGCGTATTTTTTTGAGAGCCAAAGACGAATAAAGGACGCCAAAATCTTTGCCCACAGACTTCCTGTGCAGTCTCTCCTCTCTCTTACCTGCGAGCGCATTTTTATAAATTTATGGCACGGGCTTGCGACAAAGCAAAGTCCACGCAGATTGAGAGGGGATCTTATACCTGTCAATCCCCACAGTGCCTATCTGCACGCGCGGGACAGGCAGATGATCTTCCAAACAGTAGTGGATCTCAAAAGTTCTGGACTGCGTGTGCTTGGATTTTCAAACGGATGCATCAGAGTCGATTTGCGCGATATGGATCCTGAATACCTTTACCAGATCGCGAGGGAAACCGACTGTTTGCCTCCCTTTCTTGGGCTCAGTGCTGGAGCCTGCAAGAAACCCGACCCGAAAAACATGCTTGCCTGCCTGCAATTTGCCTATGCGACAAATGCGCTCGCAAGCCTTCTTAAAGTCGACAGAAAAATCGTTGAGCTGGTATGCTCACAGCAGAGTGACGGTGTATGAACGAAGATAATCGCGTCCGCTGGCTAGGACTTCCTGGTGTGCTGCACGGCATCCGCTATCAGGAGGTTGTTGTGCAGAAGCTGCTCGCAATTTGTCTCATCCTCTCTCTTCTTTTTGTTATCTGCTTTTCGGCCTTTCTTTTTCTTGCCCTAAGAGAGGAAAAACCCGTGTATTTCGGTGTAAACCAGGAAATGCAAATTCTACCGCTCTACCCGCTAGACGAGCCCATGTATACAGATGCGGCAGTCACGGCGTGGGCGGCAGAAGCCGCAAGCAGCATCTTCAATCTTGATTTTCTCAATTGGCGCGAGCAAATCGCGGGAAACAGGCGCTTTTTTACCCAAAAGGCTTTTATAAGTTTTAGGCGCTCCCTTAAAGATGAGGGGCATCTCGCCATTCTCTCACAATACCGCGCTCTCATGCACGGCGTTCCTGGTATTCCGCTTATAGTCGCGGCAGGTGTGCTTAAGAATCGCATGACATGGGAACTGGAAATACCGTTCCGTCTCGCCTACGAGACCTCTGACAAAGTACTTTCAGAGCAGGATTTTATAATCACGATGCGCATTCAGCGGATGTCAACAGCCGAATACGTCAAGGGAATCGCTATTTCCCAGATGATTGTCACCAAGAAAGGGCAAATCAGACAAAAACAAAACTTATGACCATACCTTCCCGCGGGATCCGCAGTCCCTCCGATATTTCAACGCGCAAAAAGCCTTTTGGCTCAAACGGACCTGTTTCGCCACAAAGAATCGTATAGGATGGAAAACCACTGTCCGTTAGGCTTTTCGTCTCTATCGCTATACTTCATGCTGGGAAATTGATCGGAAGAAAAAGACATGCCATGCGCCTTGATTTGTTGAACAATCCCTGTACGGAGTATTTTTTGAGGTCTTGGTGAGACCTGTTGTCGGTTAAAAGGTGCGGATTTTAGGCTGGACCCAGAGCGCATAGTGGCTTTCCCTCGCAAGCCAAAGGAGAGCGAGATCAATTCGGCACCAGCTGGACTCACAGGGGGGAATCATTTCGCGGGTCAATGGTATACTCACTGTATTCTGAATTTTGCGCCTTTTCTCAGTACAATAAAATAACCTTTGCCGTGGAGAGTTTTCAGGGAATTTGACTTAGAATTGCAATCTATTCCACGCAGATTCTCAGCAAAAGTATACGCAGAAAGCGCAATTTTCCTAGGTTTTCCATTTTCTTAGAAATCAGCCAAAAATCAGGATTGTATAACGCTTCACATCGTATCTCTCTCGACAAAGGCTGTGCCCAGCCTTTGTCGAGATGATTGGTAGTTACGCTTTATCTATGGCACGCTACGAAGAGGTGTGTGTGGCGCATGTGCCGGTCACGCTGCAAAGCTCTTCGTGAGAGTGTTATTTTGATTCCGCGAAATTCCGTTTTGTCATGCAAAATTGTATCGTGTGCGCCAGTTAGGTGCATTGAGTCTCGCTTGGTGAAAGTCCGGGGTAGGTCAAAGCTTGAGCTGCCAGAAAGTCACATAGCGCTTTTTGCCGAAGCTGCGAGGTTGGCTAGGGCTTCTCCCGTCGAAGCGTAGGCAATGGAGTGTACGAGCTGCGACGCGAAAGCAAGTGCGAAAGCGTGAAGTGACCCACGCCCCCGTAAGTTTATGATGCGGAAGCCGACGAGCGCCTTGCTAGTGTGGGATATGAAGCAGGTAGAAATGGGACGGTCGAATAAATCATGAGATATCTACGCGAGACCGAATCAGGTTCCGTCGGGGTCTGCGACGCGAAGCTAGGCATGGCGAGTACACAACGGATTCAATGCAGACCTGGGAGATCTGGTATTCTCTGGTAATGATGGTATCGTGGAAAGGACCAAGAGGAACGTAGCCGGAAATTTGCACTTCACTCAAGTCAATATAGAGGTGTGAACTGACCACGCGCACCTTTCGATGAGAGGCGGAGGCTCACATGGCCATTATGTGGACTGCCTTATAGCACCTAAACCGGTGGTATAGACCAAACGTAAGCGTGCCAGTCAGAACAGTAGGGGAACTGAAAAGTGAGAACTTGAGGAGACAAAAATGGAGTGCCAGAAGTCCGATTGTTTCGTAGTAGCGTTGATATTGGGTAATGCCAAGGAAGCGTTGTGGGACAACAAATACACGCTTCATGCATGGAAACATGCTTTTGCTGTGAGGCAAGTAAGATGTCAACGAAAGTGCGTGAAATATGGCGAACTGTAGGGCCTACACTAGCCAAAATGTGTATTTGAAGAGCCGCGACGCAAAGCTAGGCCTTAATAGGGCACGTCCGGTTCCGTGGGGGGTGTGCGGGGCGACCCGCACATCTACCCGAGATTTGAAGCTGACTCCCGCACGCTTAAATGTCAGTTTGTTTTTGGCTCGGAAATTGAGAGGCACGTCACAGCGTACCTCAATGAAACGCAAGCGGGCTTTGTTTACCAAAGAGCGTGAACCCTCCTTGTGAGCGGATACAAAAAAAGCGGACCAGGAAATGGTCCGCATTGCATTTTTTTTGGGGGAGTCACAGGACATTGAGGTTTTGCGTGCGCAATTTAGATGTAGCGAGATATCCCAGTGCCATAGGGGGCAAGGCCTGTTTGCGGCATGCCCTGAACGGCTGTCGTCGCATAGGTGCGCGCGGCTCGGCCAAGAGAGTACTCGTTTGCCTGTGCCGCTTGGGTGTCTGTGTTTTGTGAGAAATAAAAGCGGTTGGTACGCTGATACTGGGTGTGGTATGTTCCGTTGGCCCAGATGAGCGCTGTCTGCTTTTTTTCTGTCGCAGAATTTTGTGAGAGCGCGACAAAGGCTTCTGAGGGAGTCCCTGTGAAGTCGTCAGACGAGGTTTCTTTTTGGGCTGTGACAGTCTGTCGTTCGGGAGCAATTGTCTGCCCTGTGCTTTCAGCCGTCGTCTGTCTGCTTTCTTTGGCAAGGTCATCGCGGATAAGAGGTTGTGGACGAGCGCGGCGCCTGCCTGTTTTAAGCGCTTCTTGCGTGCCCGTACCGCGCAGAGCGTCCTGAACAGATGTCTGCACGGTCTCGCGTATAGTTACTCTGATGCTCTCCATAGCTTCTGGGCTTAGGGAGACCTGGTCCGCCGCCTTTGATGGCTTTCCTGCCTCATGAGGGGCCTGTGTCTGCCTAATTGACTGCGCAAGCAGGGATTCGCCGGAACTCGTAAACCCTGTCTGGATGCTGTTTGAGGTGATGTCCATGTGGTACTCTCTTTTTCTATCTTATCGGTCCGGCGTTTTTTTTCTTTAGGGGCCTCTCATGCTTTTGAGCAAATATACTTATCTTCGACTTCCCCCCTCTCAAGTCGGGTACTTTCGTTTTCTTCTTGAGGCGTACGAGAACGTTGCGTATTTCACTGTTGTCGACAGACATGCTGCCTGGATACGTCTTGTGTACACGCGGGAAATGGAGTCTCAATTCCGCTCGGTTCTCGCCGAAATAGCTGAGACCATCGAGTGTACAGGCCGTATTGACGATTGTTGAGCTTATGTATATCTTAAAATGCCTGTAGGGAGTGTCGTCTGCTTGTTTTGCGGTGCTTGCCCGAGAGAAACAGAAGAAAATGAGAGAACGTATGGAGGATTTCATGCTGGAAAAGGATCTGAAATACAAGAGGGTTCTCGTAAAGTTGAGTGGCGAGGCACTTGCCGGCAGCCAGGGCACGGGTATTGCCCCTGAAACAGTCTCCCGCGTCTGTGAGGAACTGGGGGCTGTTCTTCAGATGGGTGTGGCCATGGCCCTTGTGATCGGCGGCGGCAATATATTTAGGGGTCTTAAGGGATCTGCGGCTGGCATGGACCGGTCAAGCGCAGATTATATGGGCATGCTCGCAACTGTCTTAAATGCCCTGGCTGTTCAGGATATGCTTGAGAAGCAGGGCTATCCGACGCGGGTTTTGTCCGCCATCACCATGAAAGAAGTGTGCGAGCCCTATATCCGCCGCAGGGCTCTCCGCCATCTGAGTAAGGGGCGCGTTGTGATCTGCGCCGCAGGCACGGGAAATCCCTATTTCACAACCGACACAACGGCAGCGCTCCGCGGCATGGAACTTAAGTGTGAGGCCATCATAAAAGCGACAAAGGTCGACGGCATTTATTCGAGCGATCCAAGCAAGGATCCGAGTGCCGTGAAGTACGATCGACTCTCCTTTGACGAGGCTGTCGCGCTCAAGCTTGGAGTTATGGATGCGACGGCTTTTGCCCTTGTGCGCGACAATCACGTTCCATTGATTGTCTGCCGCATGTTTGGGGGAAACATTGCCCGCGCAATTGCCGGCGAGCCTGTCGGTACCCTTGTTTCAGACTGATATCCGTCTTTGGCGCGCAGGCGACAGGCCTACGGCTTGTGATAGTCAAGACGAGCATACAATGCCCTGAATGTACGATACAGTTCTGGACTTTTTTTGCCGAATATCGCCCACCTCCTTATAGGAAAACAGCGTCTTTGTGGATGTGCGACATCTTCTGCTCTATAGATGGCATGAGGACTGTTTTGCAAAAAAGCCCAATCGCTAGAGACCTTGGGGAGTTCACGGAGTATCTTATGGATATTGATACAGTTCTGCTTGATTCTGAAGAGCGTATGGAAAAGGCTGTTGAATCCTTGAAAAAAGATTTCGGGAAATTACGGACCGGTCGTGCCACAACGACTCTCATCGACGGCATAAAGGCGGATTACTACGGAACCATGACCGCTATCGCGCAGATGGCGACTGTTTCCATTCCCGATAGCAGAACCATCATGATCCAGCCCTGGGACAAGAAGGGTATGGGGGTCATTGAAAAAGCCATTTTGAAGTCGGATCTTGGGCTGACTCCGGTGAACGATGGCCGAGTCATTCGCATCGCGATTCCTCCGCTCACCGAGGAGAGGCGCAAGGATCTCTGCAAGATATCGAGGAAGTACGGCGAGGATACGAAAATTTCGATCAGAAATATCCGCCGCGACGCAAACGAGACGCTGAAGAAGCTTGAGAAGGATAAAAGCATTACGGAAGATGATCTGAAGAAGTCAATTGAGGATGTGCAGAAGCTCACCGATAAGTATGTTGGTGAAGTTGATAAGCGTTGCGCTGCGAAAGAAAAAGAAATTATGGAGATATAGTTGCGCGCAGAGGCAGTGGTTTCATATCCCAAAGGGATATGCCTTTTTTTCAGAATTTCCTCTCAGCGCGTTCTCTGGAGAAGGAATGTGAGCCATCAAGAACGCTTTGAGATCATGTAGGCATGCAAGAGAAGACGACCGCTCCAGAAACACTTCCAACGCATCTTGCTCTCATCATGGATGGGAACGGGCGTTGGGCACAGGCTCGAGGTTTAGAACGTTCAGCAGGACACAGGGCCGGGGCAGAAGCCGTTCACGCTGTTGTCGCTGAATGTCGTCGTCTGAACATTCGCTATCTGACACTGTATACCTTCTCAACAGAGAACTGGAATCGGCCAAAGGCTGAAATCTCTGTCCTTTTTTCACTGCTTACAGACTTTCTGTCGCGTGAGCTGCCTCTTCTGAAGGAAAAAGACATCCGCCTGCAGACATTAGGAGCGGTGGATGCCCTTCCATTCGCGCAGCGTACAGCGCTCGCCCATGCGGTTCAGGCTACGCGGAACAATACGTCGATGGTTCTGAATCTCGCTTTGAATTACGGCGCCCGCAGCGAACTTGTTCGGGCTGTGCGGGCAATACTTGAGGAAGGTCTGCGACCCGATGAGGTTACAGAAGATGTTCTCGCCGCGCATCTCTACACGCGGGGGCAACCGGATCCCGATTGTGTCATTCGCACAAGCGGAGAGCAGCGGTTAAGCAATTATCTTCTGTACCAATGTGCCTACAGCGAGCTTATTTTCACTTCTGTTTTTTGGCCTGACTTCAGCGTGGCCGAACTGCATAAGGCTTTGCACGAGTACGCGCGGCGCAAACGACGTTTTGGCAAAACACAGGAACAGGTCGGAACAGGCGATGTTCCCTAAGGAAAGGAGGCGGCAGTACTCCGGCTTATTCGGAGTAAGTGACCGATAGACTATGGCTGTTGATCATGCTCTTGATATAAAACGGACTATTACTGGACTTGCGCTCGTAGCGGTCCTTGTTTTCGTTCTCACCGTGAGAGGTATTCCTCTTCTGCTGTTTATACTCCTTGCGTCAGCTCTTGGACTGTGGGAGTTTTACTCGCTCTTTTGGGGGCGGGGCCGTATTAGGAGCAGACTGTGTGCGATTGCGCTCGGCTCGGGCATGCTTATTCTCTCGTGGTGTAACAGACCGCAGGACGCGCTGGTCTGCCTTGGGCTTGGTTTTGTCCTTGCCGCTTTAAGTTTTCTTTTCCGTTGGGATGTCGTTGGGGAGGATACGGCCTTTTCTCCTGGCGGCATCTTTTTGGCCGGTCTCGCCTATGTGCCGCTTCTGCTTTTGCCTGCGACCTATCTTTCGACCGTGCAGCTTGTTTTTGTGCTTGCGGCTGTCTCTCTTTCGGACACAGCGGCCTATTTTGTCGGTACCCGCTATGGCCATCACAAACTCTGGCCGCGCGTCAGTCCTAAAAAAAGTTCCGAGGGAGCCGTGGGCAGCCTTGTTGCGTGCGTGGTCTTCTGCACAATCTACGGTGTGGCCTTTGGACGCGGAAGCTGGTTTTCCTTTGCTCTGCTTGGTGTGGCAGTGAACGCTTTTGCTCAATTGGGCGATCTTTTCGAGTCAGCGCTCAAGCGTTCTGTTGATGTCAAAGATTCGGGGACGCTTCTTCCCGGCCATGGCGGCCTTCTTGACCGCGCGGACAGTCTGCTTTTTGCGCTTCCCATGGTTGCTGTCGTCGATCAGTGGTTTAACTTCTTTTGAGCGCTTTGCAAGACGAGTGTCGTATGTCCGATATTTGGCCGGGGCGCACAAGCTCCATGAATAGATATATCTCGCTGGCTCCTTCGCTTGCTTGGCGGACCACTTTTCCACGCCATCTGGTGATTCTCGGATCAACCGGATCTATAGGGCGCAGCGCACTTTCTGTTGTGGCCAACAATGCGGGGTCCTTTGTTATTGACGGTCTCTCCTGCGCGACAAATGTCGAACTTCTCGCGCAGCAGGCAGAACTCTACCGTCCTGCGCATTTGGCTGTCGCAACAGAAGAGGCGCGCTCACGCCTTGTGAAACTTTTGCCGTCAGGCTATGCCCCCTCCATTGGCATCGGAGCGTCTGGCTACGAAGATTTGGCCAAAGTTCCTGAAGCCGAAACGGTTTTGAGCGCGCAGTCTGGAGCAGCCGGTCTTGCTGGAACCTTGTCTGCCGCTTTGGCAGGCAAGGTTCTTTGTTTGGCCAACAAGGAATCCCTTGTTCTTGCTGGAGGACTTCTTCGCCATCTCTGCGCAGAGACAGGTGCGGTTATTCTTCCCGTTGATTCCGAACACAACGCGCTCTTCGAGTGTCTTGCCGGGCGCAGCGATCCGATAGAATCTCTCATTCTGACTGCTTCTGGCGGACCGTTCCTCGATATGCCACGGGAAAAGCTGGCAAGTGTGCGACCAGAGGATGCTCTGAAGCATCCCAATTGGTCGATGGGCAAAAAAATAACAATTGATTCGGCGACCATGATGAATAAGGGGCTCGAGGTTATCGAGGCCTGTCATTTGTTTGGCGTAAAGCCAGACAAAATTGAGATTCTCATTCATCCGCAATCTCTTATCCATTCCATGGTGCGCTATAAAGACGGCTCTGTGTTGGCCCAGGCTGCTGTGCCGGATATGAGGCTGCCAATCGCCCACTGTCTCTTCTGGCCTGATTTCCGTGCTTCCGTTGTGCCAAATATTGATTTCACAACGTGCGGGGCACTGACCTTCAGGAAACCAGATTTTGACCTCTTTCCTTGTCTAAGAATTGCACTTCAGGCCTATGCCCAAGGGCATGATGCCTGCTGCGTAGTCAATACAGCCAATGAAGTCGCTGTGGAGCTTTTTCTTGCAGGCCGCATTTCTTTCTTGGATATCCCGAAATGCATCGAGGATGCGTTGAACCATGTGGATGTACACACAACAAATGCGTGGAAGAGCCGTTCTGTCACAGAACTCGTTTTGTGTGTGAAAGCCCATATTGAGGAGATTCAAGAAAGGACACGCAGTTATGTGTGCGCATCTCTCTCGTAAGTTCGTCATGGCGAACATTTTGACTCATTCGGAGACCTCCCTTGCTTACAGCCATACTTGCTTTTATACCCGTTATTGCTGTTCTCATCTTTTTTCATGAACTTGGCCATTTTCTCGTTGCCCGCTCTTTTGGAATGGGGGTTACGACCTTCTCTCTCGGTTTTGGGCCAAAGCTTCTTAAATGGAAGCCGCATAAGACTGAATACGCTTTGTCCCTTGTGCCACTTGGCGGATACGTCGCCTTAGTCGGCGAGACCGACGATGAAATCCCAGAGGGTTTTACAGAAGAGGAGTGCTTTTCGAAGAGGCCAGCCTGGCAGCGTTTTCTTGTTTGTTTGGCCGGGCCGGTCGCAAATTTTCTTCTCGCCTGGATTCTTTGCTATATACTTGCTTTCTTCTATGGCACCCCCTATCTTGCCCCAGAGGTTGGCTCAGTGAAAGAAGGCTCGCCTGCGGCAAGTGCCGGTCTTGTGGCCGGAGATATGATTGTCTCCGTTGACGGAAAGAAAGTCTCGTCGTGGGAGGACATGGCTGCGATCATTTCTGAGAGCGAGGGACGGCCCATGCGCTTTGCGGTCGAGCGAAACGACAGAGGCGCGCTTGAAATCAGAATTTTCGAGATTGCCGCAAAGCGAGCGACGGTTACGACATTTTTTAACGAGGAGAAAAGCACCTGGATTGTGGGGATTGCCGCTTCTGGCAGAAGGGAAGTGCGCAAAGAGAGCTTTTTCTCAGCGCCAGGAGCTGGCTTCAAACAGACCTGGCGGATGATGGAGATCACCTGGCAGGGCTTTGTCAAACTTGTGCAGGGTGTTGTGCCGGCAGATCAGGTGGGTGGCCCAATTATGATTGCCCAGTTAGTTGGGCAGCAGGTGGAGCATGGTTTTGAGGGCCTTCTTTTCCTGACAGCGTTAATCAGCGTCAATCTTGGCATCTTGAATCTTCTTCCGATTCCTGTTCTAGATGGCGGAACTCTTGTTTTCTGCAGTATTGAGATGATTTTCAGAAGACCTCTGAATGAGAAATTTCAGGAATACGCTTTGCGCTTCGGTTTGGGCCTCCTTGTTGCCCTGATGATTTTTGCCACCTACAATGATATAAAGCGGCTTTTCACCTCATGACTGATCTCGTTTTGGATGCGTCGTCAGCATGTCTGCATATCATAGTCCTGCGTGACGGCGCTTTGCATATGGAAGAGACATGGTTCCTTGAGCATCGGGCAACGGAAGTTTTGGCGGACGCGCTGCACAGGATTGCAGAGACACTTGGAATTACGCCGGCAGATTTCCGCAGAATTGCCTGTGTGAATGGGCCTGGCTCGTTTACAGGTATCCGTCTTGTCTTAGCGACAGCGGCAGGTCTTAAACGCTGCGGCAATGCCGTTCTTGGCGCAATCAACGGTTTGCAGGCGCTTGCTCTGACCGCTGCCCATACTCTATGTACCGCAAGCTCCGCGCGCATCCATGTTGTGACGCATGCGCGCAGAAATCTTGTTCACCATCAGGTTTTTTTGGGGCCTCACTGTGAGCCAGAAGAGGCCATAGCCCTCAAATCCCCAGAGGATGTCGCATCAATCGTTGAGAGTGGGGATCTTGTGTGCGGCAATGGGTGTGCGCGCAACGCGGACCTTTTTGCGCCCCTTATGCAGCGCGGAGTCCTTCTCTGCTCTGGACTGACTGAGCCCACATCTGAAGCTCTTGCCGATTTAGCCGGACGCATAGCCTATAGCCGTCAGGATCTTGAGCCACTCTATGTCCGCCCCTGCGATGCTCTTGCCAATTTGGAGCGACTTTCCGGCAGACAGGGAATTGCCCCGGATGAAGCCCACAGGCGCTACGATGAACTTCTTTCTGCCGATCCCGCACGTGCTTTGTTGTAAATTCTCGGCATGAAATGGATCTTTAGAGACGAAAAGCCAAATGGATGCGGGGTTTCTATCCTATAGGACCCTTTGTAGCTAAACAGCTCGGTGTAGCTACAAAGGTCTTTTTCTGCTGGAAGATCAGAAAGACTGCTGCTCTCCTCCGTGTAGCTATACTTGGCGCCACAATGATTCTTCCCGTGCCAATAATGCGGCCAGGTATAGCTTGTTGGACGGGATTTTAGGGGAGTCTTGGGTTGTACAGAGTCCAAGTTCACGGGGAAGTCTCAGGCGGGGCAAGGGGTACAGTTCAGCTCTTGCGCAGAAATTCGCTTAAAAACCGTTTGATTGGGCAATACAGGAATCGTTTCTGCCGTGCCCGATGGTTTCTGGGCAGGTCTAAAAGAGAAGGCCTTATATACTCGACCGCACATTAATTTTCAGCAGAACGCTTCGAGTTCCACTCTAACATCGTCCACCTAGGGGAAAATCTTTATGAGGCTGAGTTTACTCAATTTCAGAAAAAAAATGACTTAACAAGGGACTTCATAGCCAAACTGCTTGCAACGTACTTTCAACAAGCAGTATACTGCTTCCCAGAAGCCTCGTGTACTGCCCTAAAAGCAAAGAAACGTGGCCTGCCCATGGGAATTTTTTAGAGTGGAGTGGATGACTGCTATGACGAGCGCGCTTGTTCTTTTTTCTGGGGGGCAGGATAGCACAACCTGTCTTATATACGCGTTAACGCGTTATGAACGAGTTTTGACCATAGGCTTTGAATACGGCCAGCGTCATGCAGCCGAGCTTGCGTGCAGGCAGGACATTCTTTCAGAGATTGCGCGGGCACCTGGAAAGAAATGGGCTCCTGTTACCGACTTGGTCGTGAACCTGCCTGATTTTTCCCGTCTGAATGCTGACGCTCTGACAGGCTCGCTTGCAATCAGCGAGCAGCCGGGGGCTCTTCCGACAACCTTTGTGCCTGGAAGAAATCTTATTTTTCTGACCTACGCTGCGGCCTATGCCTTTGGCCAGGGCATCACGGATCTTGTCTGTGGTATGGGCGAGACCGATTATTCTGGCTATCCAGACTGTCGGGAGGCGACACTTGAGAGCATGGAGCGCTCTCTTTCTCTTGGTCTTGATTCCCCAATTCGCATAGTGGCTCCTCTTATGCACCGCTCAAAGGCTGAGACTTGGAAATTTGCCGAATCCCTTGGTGGCGAGTGGGCTGTTGAGCTTATACGCGTGAAAACGCATACCTGTTACGCCAATGAGCGGGACCATTTGCACGAGTACGGCTACGGCTGTGGTGTGTGCCCAAGCTGCGTTTTGAGAAAAAAAGGCTGGGAGGAATACCAGGCCTGGAAAGAGAAGTCGACGGATCCGTCGGTTCCTTGACAGCTCCTTGTTTGCTTTGTACGTCAAATACGCCAGTAACCATGGCATCTTTTTTGCATAGTTATCTGTGAACATGACATACGATATGTGTGAAACGAAGTGTCGAGCATTATATGCCTCACATTGGAGGAGCCATGGAACTGAGAACAATGTTTAGAAACAATGATCCTGGAATGTGCATGCCGACAGGCCGAGGCAGCGATGCCGGCTCTTCGGGGAATGCGCAGGAAGCCCAGGAGCTGACAGTCAAGAGGGGACCAGTCACACCTCACCTGCCAAATTCCGAGGAAGTGGAACAGACTCTGTCCATGATGGAAGCTGAAGCAGCGAAGCACAATGTTGAGCTTCTGCGTATTCATTCCGGTTTGAACAGGGAACGTATTAACCGCCTCCTTGATTTGCTTCGCTAGCAATTTTCACCTGCCCTCTTGCAAACAAAAGCACTTGCGCCACACGTGCGTTTTGTGGTGAGTTTGGTCAGAAATTCTTGTTTGGTACGACAGTTCGAGAGTATACCGAAAATTGTTTGAGTGCCGCTCATAGGGTTCTCAAGGTGGTTGTCTTGGGTGCCTAAGACATCTATCCGACACTCATACGATAGAGCATGCAGTAAACTTCCTGCCTTGTGTGGGAAGTTTTTTTTCTATCCTAAAGCAGAGTGTCTATACTCAGCCTCATAAAGATTTTCCCCTAGGTGGGCGATGTCAGAGTGTAACTCGAAGCGTTCTGCTGAAAATCAATGTGCGGTCGAGTATACAAAACAGAGATTTCTCTCCGATTCTAAGTCGGCTATTTTCCTTTTCTCGCGACAAACCTCGGAAGAAGTGCGATATTCCGTTCTTAATATGTGCGAAAGGAGAAGTGCTTTTCCGTCGCAGGTACACAGATGGCCATATTGCCTGACAGACGTGTTTTTCTCTTTGTACTCGACCCGCAATGGTTTTCCGCACGGTAGCAAATGGAGCCACCACAATCGGCCAGTACGCGGAGAATCATTAATCTGGCGAGTATATGGAAGCGCCAAGAAGAAGCCGTGTTAGAAACATGTTTTGCCCAGACAGCCAAAGGGAGCGACCTCAATTGGCCGGCAGGGGAAGAATCATTGTGACGCCGAGTATACGTCTGACATATGTGGCTTCGCGCTTTACAGCAAAAATAGAGCAAGCAGTATCGACAGCACAGAAGGAGAAGGTGGATAGTAGCAGTACATTGTCTGCATACGTCAGGTTGAGCCGCGTGTAGGATGTATCCCTCACGTGTGTACGTCGTACCTCTCCCACGCTAGCTCCGCCTTTTCTAAGTCCGTGTTGTAAAAATATGGTGGGCCGCCTACGCTGCAAGGACAGGAGAACGCATACGATACACACGAATTTTGCTAAGCCAGTACTAGCTCCGCGTCAGCGGTCTTTGTCGACAATGACATAGCTGGAAGGGGTACGAAGTCTGCTTGGCAGATACTTTCAATCGAGTACCATCTCGACGCATCGATCGTAGGCAACTCTGTACATTGTATTGTACATTAGTGAGAGTTTGCAACTCTACTTGTACCATTCACTCAATGTCCTTTACTATTTAAATAGGCACTATCCTTAATAAGGAGTTTATATGTCTATTTTTGAAAATATGACAACAAATACTTTACCGTATGGCAATCCAGAGTTTTCAGATATTCGTGAACAAAATATGATTTATGTTGATAAGACAGAGCTAATAGGCAAAATAGCGTCTCAAAGAGCCCCATATTTTTATCCCGCCCAAGGCGCTTTGGTAAATCTTTGTTAATAAATACGTTGCGCAGTCTTTTTTTGGAAGGCGTGGAGCATTTTAAGGGGCTTTCAATAGAAAAAAATGGAACGATAAAATATATAATGTTGTAACTATTGATTTTTCAGGAATGGCAGATTGCAATGCGCAAGAGCTTGTACGTTCATTAGGTGATACAATTATTAAAAAATTTAATGTAAAGGGTGCTGTTGATTTATACGATGAAATGGATGTGCGATTTCCGGATAGAATTTTAGATGAGATTATGAAAATAATCCCGAATAATAGTACCGTACTGCTTATTGATGAGTATGATGCACCATTGACTCATCATATAGATAACATAGATGAATTAAATAAAAAAGGTGTTAAATGGCTTTTTTGCAAAAGTTAAACAGTATGCTGGGAAATTTAGATTAATATTTATTGCTGGTGTAATGAAAGTAAATCATGTATCTATATTTTCTACTTTCAATAATCTCAAGGATATAAGCCTAGATGAAGAATTTAATTCTCTATTAGGATTTACTAAAAATGATTTACATAAGTACTTTGATATCTATGTTAGACTAGCGGCTAACACTCTAAATATGTCCAAGGATGACGTCTACAAGAGAATTGAACAATATTATGATGGTTTTCAGTTTGCTATAAATGCAAATGAGACAGTATATAATCCTTGGTCGATAATAAATTTCTTTGACAATCCAAAAAAAGGCTTTAAAAATTATTGGTTTAAATCGTCTAGATATAGTTATATTATTAAATATTTAAAAATAGATAGTTCATTATCGTCTTTTAATAAGGCAAATTCTGGGATTCTTATTGCTGAAGATAGATTATCTGATCGCTATGAGATAACTAAAATTCCAAGAGAGTTATTGTTGTTCCAGACAGGTTATTTGACTATTCGCAAGCAAACAGATGATGTAGCGAGATTGGTTTTTCCAAATAAGGAAGTAGAAGATAGTATTTCAAAATTATGCCTTCATGCAAGCAACCCAGAACCAAGTATCAGATTTTCAGATGAAATACAAAATTAAATTACGTATATTAATGAAAATATTATAGCTGATATTGTAAAAAGTGTTTAATTATATTTTTAATGATTGTGTCTCAATTTTTAGTAGTATACTTAAAGATGCGTAGTTAGTTTGTGATATAATTTATGTATTTCTTCTCAAAATATTTCTCTTCAAAAAATTAAAAAACGTGAGAATGCAAGAGAATTTTCTGATCTAGATCTTTTGACTAAAAAGATTTATATGGTTATTGAGTTCAAGCGTACCAATTCTCAATGCAACGTAGAATCTTGCTTGCACGCGGCTATTAAACAAATTATAACTAAGAACTATTGTATTGGTATTTTTCGAGGACTTATACTGCGGTCGGAAAAAAATTCCGTGTGTGGAGATTACGATAATATCGTTCAACAGTGGACGCTGAACTTCTCGTGACGCGGACCTTCATCTGCCTCTGTAGTCAGTGACTGCAAAAAGGAAGCAAGAATGCCATGAGCAAGTGAAAAGCCTGGTTTTTTTAGGGCTCCCGAGCTTGACCGATATAATCTTAATCCGTACACGCGGAATTTTTTGATTATCTTGAGGAGAGAGGGATAGAGAGGCCGAGTCGAGAGGATAGTATTGGGTACAGGGATTATCTGAAGAGCCAGTACAAGCCGACGACGGTGCAGGGATATTTGGGGGCTGTGAAGTTATTTTTTTCCTGGACTGATCTGGAAGGTGTCTATCCTAATATCGCGCAGCGGATAAGGGGTGCGACGCTTGATGTGGGGCATAAGAAAGATTGTCTGACTGTGCAGCAGGTTGTGAAGGTATTAGGGGGGATAGATCGCTCAACGCTTAAGGGCCTGCGGGATTATGCGCTGTTAGCGGTGATGGTGACGACTGGGTTGAGGGAGATTTCGACTGTTCGGGCGAATGTTGAGGATATGCGGGCCTTAGGGGATGTTGTTGTGTTGTATTATCAAGGGAAGGGGCATGATGAGAGGGTGGAGTATGTGAAGTTAGCGGAGCCTTTCGAGGGAGCGGTACGGGAGTATCTTAGGAGCAGGGGGGGAGACTGCTGTGTGAGCGCCGTTGTTCAGTTCGTTGGGTAACAGGAATACGGGTGAAGGGATGACGACGCTGAGTGTGAGAAGGTGTGTGAAGGAGAGTCTGATACGTGTGGGCTTAGATAGTGAGCGTTTAACTGGGCATAGTTTGCGGCACACGGCTGCCACGTTGAATTTGCTAAATGGCGGAACGGTAGAGGAGACGCAGCAGTTATTGGGGCACAGGAATGTGAAGACGACTTTAATCTACTTGTGCGGGTTAGAGAGGATGAAGAATTGCAGTGAGGAGAGGATAGCGGAAGTGATATTGGGGGGATGATTGGTAAATTTTTCATATCACGTATTTTGGGATGTCATTGTCCGAAAAATATTATTAGCGGACATTCATTTCCACACAAATGTACCACCCTCACTCCAACTTTCTCCCACCCTCCCCCCCCGGCCCCTACCTTGACTCTTCGTCTCCGGGCGTATATCTATAGAAGCACAAGTCGCGGAGTTATCGACCGCGCAATGCTTCTGCTCGCCGCCTGCCTCATCGCATACGCCTTTGCGCGAACCTCCCTCCTCATGCGCGCCTA
>JAFTDR010000047.1 GCA_017454105.1 Desulfovibrionaceae bacterium
GTATGTGGTCAAATCTGCGAAGAATATCGTTTTTTTGTGCCTCAGTCATGGTGATGGCGACATCAGGGGCTATCTTTCGATTGTAGAGCCACGCGTAGGCGCTTTTAAGCGGCGAGCGTATGGGATCGAAGTCCACATCCGTATGATTGCTGTGCAGCACGTGAACAAAAGCAATATGTGTTCCGCGAAGATGTTCTACGGCATCATCATAGGCATTTTTTCTATCACCTATGGCGATATAGGTTTTTTCTGGATTGATCAGCGTGCGCATCCAGAAAGTGACCGCAGCGTCGTGGCTTAAGAAACGCTTTCGCAAAAAACCGTTTCTATAGACCCAATCCATGCGGACAAGGCGGGAACTGTAGCGATTCCCCTGCTTTTCGATGGCATATTTTTCAAGCAGTGCGATGCTGCCGTCTGGGCGATAATAGATCGCATCCGTTGTCAGGCCACTCTGCGGATCGAGAATTTCGCTTCTGCCAAGAAAGCCGAGTTCGTCAAAACTGTCATGACGCACTTTGACAGTGTGATCATAGTGTCCAATATACGACAATCTGCCTGTCATGCGGTCAAAGCCGACATATTGCACGCAGAACTTGTTTTCCCAGTAGCGGAAGTCTTTTGAGTTGGAGACAGCTGTCTTAACCCAAGACGGATCGGCAGGAGGGATGGCAACATCCCGTGGCGGGAGATTGCGGTCAATCTCCTGAAAGAAGTCATACATCGAGAGGACGCGCTGATTTGAAAGGTGCCCAAGACGGCAGTGCATTGCCGCAAGCTGCTGGGCATTGGCCTGATAGCGATTGATAAGAATGCACACAGAGGAGCCGAAAAAGGTAGCGAATAACTCTGCTCTCCGCATTGCGGCGAGTTCAAGACCGGAAGCAACCAGAGGAATGTCAAGCCAGAGAAAAAAAAGTTCCGTCCTGCGCAGAGAGAGAATCTGCTTGCACACATCGATGGAACACAGTGCCGGACTTGAACAAGTCCGCTTCTTTTCATGAAGGAGCGAGCCCGCTTTGCAGTAGTCGGCATAGGCAAGAAGAGCGCAGAGGGACTCCTGCTCATCGTCTAAGCGCATTCTGAACTTGTTTTCCCTAATGGCAAAGCCAAAGAGCCTGTCATTTGGTTTCGGGAAGAAAAGAGCGACCTCAGGCCAAAGGACAGCGCTTGCCAGGCGAGCAGTCAGGCATTCAAAGGCAGCAGCATAGGCATTGACATCAAGACGTGTGCCCACGTCAAAGGTGCGGAATGTTCGAAGCAGTGCGCCCAGACGGAGGCAGTCCTTTGGATTGGCCTCTTTTTTGTCGAGGACCTGGTAGGGCCTAGGAAGGCAGCGTAAGGCGCTCTGCCTAAAAGACATATTCTCTGGCTCTTTCTCCACAAGTTCGGCAAGACAGAGAGCGGCCCAAAAACTTTCTGCCCCGTTTTCCCTCTTAAGTCCGGCATACAAGAGTTTTTTGCCAAGCTCATAGGCCGCGTTTTGACCGCTCCTTTTGGCATAAAGCAGCAAGCCATAGGCCGCTTCAAAATCGTAGGCAGCAATGCGGAAGGTATCGCGAACAGTGTATGTTTTTGCGTCATACACATGGTTGGGATACATGTGCGTAATACCAAGCGCGAGCGATTCAGGAAGGGTCCCTGTGACTTGGCCAAGGCAAAGAGCAGCGAGCAGAATGCCTGAGGCCCCAATTTTCAATTCCTGGCCATCAGCAAGAAAGGCTGCCTGACCGTCTGGATACGAACGGTACTCTATTCTGCATTGTTTTAGGGCAGCCTCCAGCTCACTCTGCATGCCGGCCGCACTAAAAGCAAAAATGCCCAGGGTAAGAAAAAGTGAGCTTCTCGACTGCTTTGTGAGGATGGATAGACGCGGAAGGATTTGCGCACGCATGTCTGTGAGCAGCGCATCCCTCGGCCCCTCACAGCTTCGAAAGGCATTCCATGTGTCTCTGACAGGCTCTATTTTTTTGGCGCCCTCTCGCGCATCGATGAAGACGCCTTGTGTTTTTACAAGAAAAACAAGGCTATCGTCGGCAAGCTCTGGAAAATTCGCGTGAAAGCGTTTTTGTGCGTAGGCGTTGGCTTGCGCGCGGGATAAGCCAGACTGCGTGTAGAGTATACCATTTGCCGCAAGTTCCCAGTCAAGGAAGGCCATGTCCTTTGACAAGGCTATGCTGCCCCGGCGCGCATTGACAGCCACTTTCCAGGCAATCTGTTCCCTATGAACGACCCAGTCCGCCCTAAAAAGTGTGGGACTCATCCCCTGCGCCACAAGTGCTTCCTTCAGAGAATGGAGAACGATCGCCCATGTCTCCTCAAAGCTCTCTGTCCACGCGTGACGAGTCACAGCCTGACTTAGGCCATCGGACGCGGACAGAAAAAGCATGCTTGGCAGAGGCGAAAGGTTTCGGAGAAAGTCATGCAGAGTTTGTAAAGCACTTTTCATCACAATATCAGCCTGAAATTCTAAATTTTCTGCGTATCGTCCGTGAGTTTCCCCGATCGGACACAAGATGGACAGAACATATTGCATACGCTCACATTCCCGCCCAGCACGATATACTCGGGGCAGAAAAGATCGTAGCTTTCATCCTCGTCAAAGAAAAATCTCGCAATTCCTCCGATGTTTTGAAGGAAGATTTCGCAATTCACAAGCTAGCCGCAGTCCTTCTGCTCTTCCAACGCACAACAAGCCTTTGGAATTCAATGCAAATAACCCGGCCGCACATTGGTCTTCCCACGCTCGCCAAAGGAGAGCAAGCCCAAGTATACTCTAAGCCGGAAAAAAATGTGTCTATTCGTTATCTGAGATTCCAGAACAAAGAGGGTTTGTAGCTCAATGGTGGCAACTTTTTTCTTGAGCGCAGTATATTCTCACGAGAGAAGCAAACTGGTTCAGCACTCAAGTCTCGTATTTTCAACTCCAAGTGGCAACTTTTTATCCTGAGCGCAATATACTCGTGCGCATAATGATTTTCCGCAAAGCACGTACAGGGAACCGGCTTGTTTAATCGCTACGGGAAGAATCATATACCCAGCTGCATACTGATTTTCCCTAGTCCTGGCTCACCCAAATTCGTGTGTATCTTGTACGCTGAACATTGCTTAACGACGTAGGAAATCCCCACCATCTTTAGTATACACGGACTTAGAGAAGCCGGTACTAGGCAAACTAAAGCAAGCGGCCTCAATTGGTTGCCACAGGGCTCACTGCGTCGTTGGACGAACCATTATGACGCCGAGTATACGATCGTTGGCTTTTGTCCTCATACGCTACGGAACATTACACTGCCTCCGAGTTTGGGAAAGACTATTTCACCCAAAGCGTACCCTTCGCAGGAGGAATCTCGACTACGTCAAGTATACTCCAGCCAGAAATAAACTGGCATTTTTGCAAACAGGATCGGCACTCAAGTCTGGTATTTTTAACTTGAATGGTGCAACTTTTTTTTCTGAGCGCAGTATAAGGAATTGAAAATCCGCCCTTAGGCTCACACGAAATCCGGGACTGGCAGTCTTTGTCACCCAGCCCTTACGATACAGGAGTCAGACTCAAAAAATATTTTTCTTCATTACCAAAAAAATTCTTTGTCTAGCTTTATAAATTATTCTTAAGAAGAAACTTTTTTTCGATATTAAGACCCTTGGCCGCGTACAACGCGGCTTTTTTTATCCCTCATTTCCGAAACTCCCGATACACGCTCGTTGCACACGATGGATACATTGTCTACGCTAGTCAACAAAACTACATTTTCGTAGAAAATAGCTTTGAAAAAGTCTGTATACACCCGGAAATACCTACAAGTATGTAGAATTATTTCAAAGAGAGGCTAGCTCTCCCGCAGCACACCTAGCTTTCCGTGCCTGGCACAGGGCTTGCTCTATGGCAGAACACACGAGCGTTCGCTCTGTGGCTAAAACAAGGAGAAGCTATGAACGCAGCAGATACTGCTTTTCTGATCATCTGCGCAACCTTTGTGATGCTCATGACCCCGGCCCTGGCGCTCTTCTACGGCGGACTCTCCCGCTCTCGCAATATTCTTGCGACCAGCATGTACAGTTACGCGAGCCTCGGCGCAATCACAGTCCTCTGGGCACTCGGAGGATACACCCTTGCCTTTGGAAACGATATTGGAGGCATAATCGGCGACGCATCCTATATTTTTTTGCGGAACATCGAAGGAGCGCAGGCACCTCTCGCCCAAAATCTTCCACACAGCGTGTATATGGCCTTCCAGGCTATGTTTGCCGTGCTGACTGTTGCTCTTATCTCGGGAAGCTACGCCGGACGCATCCGCTTCAAAGCCATGCTCCTCTTTTCTTGCCTCTGGCTCTTCCTCTGCTACTGCCCAATGGCCCACTGGGTCTGGGGCGGAGGCTTTTTGCAGACCTTGGGAGCCCTCGATTTTGCCGGAGGAGCCGTAGTTCATATGGCAAGCGGCGCGGCGGCTCTTGCCTGCGCGCAAAGCCTAGGCCCACGAATCAAAAACAGTTCCTTTGCCCCAAACAATCTGCCCTTAACCATTCTTGGTCTTGGCCTCCTCTGGTTCGGGTGGTTTGGCTTTAATGCGGGGAGCGCTCTTGCCGCAGGAAGCCTTGCCGGCCATGCCCTTTTGACAACCCATCTGGCCACAGCCGCTGGCATACTCGGCTGGATGCTTGTCGAATGGAAGAGAAGCGGAAAGCCGACAAGCCTTGGCGCCATTTCGGGCGCTCTCTCTGGTCTTGTTGCAATCACACCTGCTGCAGGCTTTGTGCCGCTCCTTCCCTCCCTTCTCATAGGCTTTGTTGGCGGGATTGTCTGCTACTTCGGCGTATTTCTGAAAAACCGCTTTGGCTACGACGATGCGCTCGATGTTGTGGGTATACACGGCCTTGGTGGAACCTTCGGAGCCCTCGCTACAGGGCTTTTCGCAAGTGCCCAAGTCAATGGCGTCAATGGTCTCTTCTACGGCAATCCCAAGCAATTTGCCATTCAGGCACTCTCAGTCCTTGTGACATGGGGCTATGTCTATCTTATGAGCAGACTTCTCTTAGCCCTGGTCAACAAGACCATAGGGCTTCGAGTCGACCCAGATGCCGAATACCTTGGCCTCGACATTTCAGAACACAATGAGCGCGCCTACTCACTGTAGGGGATGAGTTATGAAAAAAATAGAAATAATCATACGGCCCGCCATGCTCGACATAGTTCGCAACGAACTCGTCCACTTACATATTCACGGTATGAACTACACGGACATACGCGGCTACGGCCGACAGCAGGGACATACGGAAGTCTACCGGGGATCCGTTGTGCAGATTGACTACCTCCCCAAGGTGAAAATCGAAATCGTCCTCACAGACGACATGGTCGAAGAGGTTGTCAACGCTGTTGTCGCCTGCGCCCGCACAGGCAAGGTGGGGGATGGGAAAATCTTCATCTCCGATGTCTCTGACGCAATACGCATCCGCACAGGCGAACGCGGGCTAGACGCACTATAAGAGACGCACTGTACAGTGCGCTCGCATGCTCGCCATTTCCAACCTCAGAGGAATGCGAGGTTCCACCGTTATGCTTGTCAACGAGGACGGAAGCTCTTTTCCGTCACAAGTATACTTAAGACGCAAAGCCGCATGCGAAGACAAAGTATTCGAAACGCAAGTCAGTACGCGAAGTAAGAAAAAAGGACTCTGCGCGATGGCGAGGCTCCCAAAACAAGGGACTTCGCAAGCACTGCGCAAATGTCTGCGGCTGTTTCACAGAAGACCAAAGCACTAAAGGAGATACCCATGGAATCTATGCGCAGGACGGCTGTTATGGCTGCCCACGAAACACAAGCGCTTTTCGGAAACGATCAGTGGCCAAACACGGACACACTCTTCGGGGCCAATGTTTTTGGCTTTGACGCCATGCGCAAACGCCTCCCCTCAGCCGTCTATAGGGAACTTGAACGCACAATCGAAGACGGTGAACGTTTAAATCCGGCTATAGCCGATGTTATCGCGAACGCCATGAAGGACTGGGCGCTTGAGCAGGGCGCAACACATTATACCCATTGGTTTCAGCCAATGACCGGCCTGACAGCTGAAAAGCACGACGCCTTTCTCACCCCAACCCAGAAAGGCCACGTACTTAGCGAATTCTCAGGCCGCATGCTCATAAGCGGTGAGCCTGACGCCTCATCCTTCCCCTCGGGCGGCATCCGCTCAACCTTTGAAGCGCGAGGCTACACGGCTTGGGATCCAACCGTGCCCGCATTTATCATCGATCAGCCCTATGCCAAGACACTGCATATTCCAAGCTACTTCTACTCCTATTCCGGCGAGGCCCTAGACAGAAAAATCCCCCTGCAGCGCTCAATCCAGGCTCTCTCGACACAGGCTCTGCGCATTCTCCGCTTCTTTGGCAATACTGAGGCACGCTCAGTCCAGGCCATGGTCGGCCCTGAGCAGGAATACTTCCTGGTCGATAGCCACCTTGCGGCCCTGCGCCCAGATCTCCTCCTCTGCGGCAGAACACTTCTTGGACGAAACGCAAGCCGCGGACAGGAAATGGCGGATCAGTATTTCGGCGCAATCCCCGAACGCGTCCTCTCCTTCATGCAGGATCTTGAACACCATCTTCTTCTGCTCGGCGTCCCCTGTAAAACACGCCACAACGAAGTCGCGCCAGGGCAATTTGAACTCGCACCGGTCTATGAGGACGCAAACACGGCCTGCGACCACAATATGCTCACCATGAATATGATGCGCCATTTAGCGCCAAAGCACGGCTTCCTCTGCCTGCTTCACGAAAAGCCCTTTGCCGGAGTGAACGGAAGCGGCAAGCACAACAACTGGTCCCTGAAAGATTCAGAGGGCAATAATCTCTTAAACCCAGGAAAAACCCCGCAGGATAATGCCCAGTTTCTCGTCTTCCTCGCAGCCGTTCTTGCGGCTGTCCATAAGCACAGCACAGTCCTTCGCCTGGGAACAATTGGCGCCGGAAACGATCACAGACTTGGCGCAAATGAAGCCCCGCCAGCCATTCTCTCCGTCTACCTGGGGAGCCAGATGACAGAGGTCATCGAACATATCATCCATGCGGAAGAGACGGAAAACAAAGGGAGCCGCACCCTTGAAATCGGCGTATCCACACTGCCGCCCCTTCCTCTCGATATGAGCGACCGCAATAGAACAAGTCCCTTTGCCTTCACAGGCAATAAATTCGAATTCCGCGCTGTCGGCTCATCCCAGTCCATAGCCCCAGCCAATATTGCTTTAAACGCGGCTGTCGCCTGTACACTGAAAGACATAGCCGATGACCTCGAAAAGCGCCTTGCAGACGGTCAATCGCGCACCCAGGCTCTCCAAGAGATGCTCCCCGAGCTTTTCCGCGAGCATATGCCTGTTGTCTTTAACGGCAATGGCTACACAGAAGAGTGGGTCGAAGAAGCGGCACGGCGGAATCTCCCAAATCACACCTCAACCGTTGATGCACTCTCACACTATAGCGATAGAGAGGTCATGGCCGTCTTCACAGAAACCGGCATTCTCAATGAGCGGGAAATTCTGGCACGCCAAGAAATACTCTTCGAAAACTACGCAACAACGCGGAGTATCGAAGGCTCTGTCCTAGCCGATATCCTGCGCACACAAATCCTGCCCGTAGCCCGCGAGAATGCGGCAAGAGCAGCCGAAGAGTGGCGTTCTGTGCAGGCAGTCCTGGGTGACACAGAGGCGTCGCACGCAAAAAAACACTGTCAGATCCTAAACACGAGTATCCGCTCTCTCACCTCCGCAGTGGACAGTCTCGAAGCGGCTCTGAATGCCGTCAAAGAGGCTCTGGGAGCCAAGGAAAAAGCGCAGTGCGCCAAAGAAAAGCTTCTGCCCTGCATGGCAGTCTGCCGCGAACACGCGGACAGCCTTGAAAAAATCTGTGACGATGCGTCCTGGCAGCTTCCGAAATACAGCGAACTGCTCTGGATTCATTAAACAACGGAGTTGAGACGTCTATGTGCAGAATTGGTGCTATCAAAAGCAGGGATCCCGTTCCTCCAAAGCTTGCCCTTGATCTCATGCTTCCGCAGCAGGAGGGCCACGACAATTCCGGCTTTGCCATTGTCATGCAGGATCTCGAAGGCGTGTTTGCGGACTACAAAGAAAAGCCATTGCTCTCTATGGCCTGCACCGCGCGTGGTGTGCAGCTTGTCAATGAATACATGGATCAGCACGGTTTTGTCCAGCTTGCGCAATGGGTACCGGATGTTTCACGTGAAACAAATCTAAAAATCTGTGCCATGCCGCGCTATGTCTTTCGCACCTATGAATACCCCGAAATCTACCACTACCGCTCAGAGTGCGAGCGTGAGGATCTTCTTCTTGACACGCGGCTTGCCCTGCGAAAGCTTCTTTCTCATGAGGAAAATGGCTACATTTACTCCTTCTGGCCGGATGTACTCACCCTCAAGGAGATCGGGGATCCCGCAGACATCGCGCGCTACTTCAGGCTGGAGGACGATGATTGCCGGCTCATATCCCGGAATATCGTTGTGCAGTGCCGGCAAAACACAAACTACGCCATTGTGCGCTATGCGGCCCATCCTTTTTTCCTTCAGGGCTACACACTGTGCGCAAACGGAGAGAACACCTTCTTCACGCGCAATCGCGAATTCCAGACGTCTCTGCACCGTGGCTATATGGGTTTTGAATCCGACTCACAGACCTTTCTCTATTCACTGCACTATATTCTCCATGAGCGCAAGTGGCCTGTGCGCTACTTTAAGCACGTGATAACACCACTTCCCTATGAGGAGGTCAGGCAAAGAGAGGATAAAAATATCCTTATGTTGCTTAGAGAAAGCCTCTCGGCGCTTGAGATCAATGGACCAAACACAATCATAGCCCTGCTCCCCGACGGGACGCTACTCAACTGCTGCGACTCGAAAAAACTGCGTCCCGTCGTTGTTGGGCATACCAAGGACATGGCCGTCATATCCTCTGAAGTCTGCGGACTCAATGCCGTACTCCCAAAGCGCGACATACGCACTGATATCTATCCGGGTGAGCGTGACCTTGTGACCATCAGCAATTCCTTGGAGATCACACGATGGAGACAGTGAGCACACAAGACATATCCGTGAATGATCTCTCCTGGATCATTGACTACGATCCCAATCGCTGCACTCTCTGCGGATCGTGTGTTGCGGCCTGCACTGTTGCGGCGATTGAGGTCACAGCCCAAGCACGGGCTGTGCCGGTCTCAGAGGAAAGCACGCCAAAACCGGTGAGAAAGCGCCTGGCCCGCCCAATTATCCGGCAAAAAGCCTCTCTCGAACACGCCTGCATAGGCTGCGGCATGTGCGAAAAAATCTGTCCAAACCATGCCATACGGCCGCGCGCAAACGAGCATGCCCGCATCCATATTCTAAACGCCATGCACGGGCCAGCAAAGCGCGGGGGCCGATCAATACTTCACAATCAGCGGACCCTCGACGCTCTTGTTGTCGGCCGCATCTCGCAGATGACCGATCCGGCCCTTGATTCGGAACGCCACACCTTTGATCTCAAAGCCCCGCTCGGCCGCGTCCTTGCCCCTGACAAATTGCCGCTTGCCTGCCAGGGCGCGCACTTAAAACTCACTCAAAGTCCGCCGCCTGTGCGCTGGATCTATCCCCTGCTTTTTTCGGACATGTCGATCGGCGCCCTCTCAACGCGCGCCTGGGAGGCTGTGGCCCTGGCCGTAGCTTATTTGAACGAAGTCCACGCAATCCCTGTGCGCATGAGTTCTGGCGAAGGCGGCATGCCGCAGAAGCTTCTTTTTGGCAAAGCGCTCAAATACACAATACTGCAAATCGCTTCTGGCCATTTCGGCTGGGATCGGATCATCCGCGCGATCCCCATGATGCAGGAACTCCCGGCAGCCGTTCTGATTAAAATTGGCCAGGGCGCAAAGCCTGGAGACGGCGGCCTTTTGCCTGAAAGCAAGGTTGGACCACATATTCAGGCAATACGCGGTGTCCCCCGAACAACTCTGCACTCGCCGCCAAACCACCAGGGACTCTACTCGATTGAGGAAGCTGTGCAGAAAATGCACCTCTCGCTGCATGCGGCCTTTGGCTTCCGTGTGCCAGTTGCGATCAAATGCGCAGCCTCCTCTACCTCGGTTGCGGTCTACAACAATCTTCTGCGCGATCCGTACAATATCTGCGGCGGCTTCTTTCTTGACGGCCTCCAAGGCGCAACAGGAGCTGCGAATGCGATATCTCTGGATCACACAGGGCACCCGATTGTGAGCGCAATCCGGGCCTGCTACAGAGCGGCTGTGGACCAGGGTCTCCAGGGCCAAATTCCTCTTTGGGCAGGAGGCGGGATCGGTATGACCGGACAGGCCGCGGCGGACGCCTTTAAACTCATCTGCTTGGGCGCAAATGGCGTCTTTATCGGCAAACTGCTCATTCAGCTTATGGGCTGCGTCGGTGATGAGCGCGGCCGCTGCGGGATCTGCAACACAGGACAGTGTCCGGCAGGCATATGCACGCAGGACAGACGTCTTATGATGCGGCTCGACATCGATAGAGCAGCCCAGGCAATCGTTGATTTTGTGCTGACATTCGACACGGAAATGAAGAAACTGCTCTCCCCTGTCGGCAATTCCTCGCTCCCTGTCGGCCGCTCAGACGCCCTGGTCAGTCTCGACCCCTCCATTGCAAAGACCCTTGGCATAGCCTATGCCTGCTAATAAGGATTCTCTATGGCCACTCCTACGAATACAGGCACATCGATTGACACCCGGCAAAACGGCGTACGCATGGCGACAGAGGAACTTCTCCTAGAAATAAGGAAAAAGGTCGAGCAGGGTGAAACAGACTTTACCATCAAAGCAAGCGGCCAGCACGATATAGGCGGCCCTCTCTGGAACAAGGACGGAAAAACGATCACCCTGCGCGTCACAAATCCCGGTCAGCGTGTCGGCGCCATGGCCCTCCCAAAGACCTATGTCCTTGTCGAGGGATCGGCTCCGGCTGATGTCGGCTGGCTCAATGCGGGAGGCACGATCGTTGTGCGTGGCGACGCAGGGGACACAGCCGGACACTGCGCAGCTTCAGGAACACTCTATATTGGCGGAAGAGCAGGAACGCGCTCAGGCTCCCTTATGAAGCACGATCCGATCTACCCGCCCCCAGAACTTTGGGTTTTAAAGAGCATCGGCAGTTTTTCTTTTGAATTTATGAGCGGCGGAACAGCCGTTGTCTGCGGACTTGACTGCGAAGAGACTCTTGGCATGCGCCCCTGTGTTGGCATGGTTGGGGGGACAGTCTACGCCAGAGGAAATCTTCCTGAAATTCCCCAAGATATTGCCCTCTCGCCCATAACTCATGAGGATAGAGACTTCCTTGAAGATGGCATAAGACGCTTCCTTGCCGCAATAGGTGAAGAGAGCCGCTTAAACGATCTCACACAGTGGGAGGAGTGGAGGAAACTCACTCCTGGATCGTGCAGCAAACGGAAAATTCCAATCAGCATGAAGAGCTTCCGCGAGGAACACTGGATCCCAAATGGCCTCTTCTCTGACGTCCTTCCAGACAGCTTTGACACAAACGGCCTTGTCGCAACAGGCATCTACCGCCTCCGCGTCCCTGTGTGGAAAAACAGAAATTTCACCTCGCCCTGCGAGCATGCCTGCCCAATTGGCATAGCGACACAGGTTCGCTGCAATCTTTTGCGCGACGGCAAACGCGACTCTGCAATGCACGTTCTTCTCGAAGACATGCCCTTTCCGGCAAGTGTCTGCGGCTCCCTCTGCCCGAATCTCTGCATGCTCGCCTGCACGCGCTACAGCATGGATTTTCCAGTCTCAATTACAACTCTCAATCTTCTCTCAAAAGCACAGCCCCTGCCGGCCCCAAAAGAAAAGAAAGAGCAGCACATCGCAGTCCTTGGCGGCGGACCTGCGGGACTTGCGGCAGCCTGGCGGCTTCTGCGCAAAGGCTATGCTGTGACTGTCTTTGAAAAAGAGGCGGAAATGGGCGGCAAATTGGCCCATTGTATCCCCAAAGCACGCCTTGCGCCGGATTGCCTTGCGCGCGAAATTGAGCGCATACGTGAAGCCGGAGCCAGCTTTGTAGTCTCCCACCCTGTCGATGCCCAGGAATTTTTGCGCATACGCCGCAAGTTTGCTGCCGTTATTCTCGCCTGTGGCACAAGCAAGATCAAAGATATGAGCATACAGGGAAGCGAGCGCTTACTTTCTGGCACAGCCTATCTTCGCTCTGTGCGTGAGGGAAAAAGGGTTTCCAGCGCACAACATGTTCTCATCATTGGCCTCGGCAATGAGGGGATCGACTGCTGCGAGGCAGCCTATGCGCTTGGGGCAGAATCTGTGACCTGCCTTGATAGCGCCCATCCCAAAGCCTTTCCAGAGCGCCTTGCGCGCGCAAAAGAGCTTGGTGCGCGCATTCTCTGGCCCTGCTCGGTTCGAAGCATAGATAAGACACATGTGCTCACTGAGGATGGACAGCGCATAGAGGCTGAAGAATGCATCCTCTGCACAGGTGAAATACCGGATTTCTCCTATCTTCCAGCGGATCTAAAACCCAAGGGCGATTTCCCAGAGACCGACGCCTCGCAAAGACTTGCGGACGACATCTTTGTTGTGGGCGACGCCCACAGGGGGGATCTGGTTGTCCAGGCTATCGCAAGTGCCAATCAAGCCGTTGATGCCTTAGACTGCGCCTTAACAGGCAAGACACCGGCAAAAGTTTTGAAGCGCCGCATTCCGTATGAGCGGCTGCACACTGCCTGGTTTGAAAAAGTCGGGCAAGCTAAACTGCCAAGCCCTGAAAACGATTACGAGCGCTGTATCAGCTGCGGCACCTGCCGCGACTGCCACACCTGCGAAATCAGCTGCCCTGAGCGGGCAATAGTGCGCATTGCTGATGAACACGGGGTGCGCTACGAGGCAAAGCCTGAGCGCTGCATTGGCTGTGGAATATGCTCTGGTGTCTGCCCGGCAGGAATCTGGGATCTCTGCGACAACGAGCCGCTTGCGTGAGCCAAAAAAATTGGATCTTCGATAGGTTTCGTGGGTAAGCCAGCTATGGGCAGGCGGCGACATTCCCAGTCTGCTCCGCTCCCTCTTTGGGCATCTCACCTTTGTTGCGCTTCGGTGCTTCAGCAGAAAAACCTGCTCTGCTTCACCAAGGAA
>JAFTDR010000048.1 GCA_017454105.1 Desulfovibrionaceae bacterium
AAGTCAGCTGAAAATCTCCTCTCAGAGGCATTCTCCTAACCCTACTGCCCTCATCTCCATTCCTTGCCCATAATGTCCCCTTACTGGGAAGTTTCCCCAAATCCTACAGCTTGCCCATCCCCGGATTTTCTGGCCTGTAAACACAAAATATGGCCCAAAGTACGTTTTTGCGAGTCAAGCCAATAGACAAGCTTTGCGACAGCGCTCGTATAGCAGCAGCGCACTCAACTGACTTAGACTATTGAGGCGTCAAAAACGTGCCACTGAAAAGGAAAAAGAGAATCTTTTGCTTCTACGAGCATCAGGCGAGCGTCCTGCTCTGTAGAGATTCCCTCTTCTTACTTTACCAGCAAACGAGCTACTGGAGATGATTTCTGAGTTTTTTATAAGGGCAGGAGTAATCCTGTAGCGACTGCGATTACCCACACAATGGGAGCTGCACAGAGAGGACCTGCAGAGGGAGGGATTATTGAAAAGGTTAAGTAATCTGAAACTCAGAGCAGGAGAGCTAAAGGGGACGTTATCAGGAGCATCGGAGGTGGTGCCGTTTAACTTCACGAAATTTCGTACAAATATAGGTGTTCATCTCACCCCCTAACCAAAGGAGATGAACATGCGTGGGTATCCCCTTACTGACGAGGACCGCCGCTTCATTCTTGATTTTTCTATCATGATCGGAGCCACCAGTGATGCTATCGAGAGCCTGCGTTTCCAGAAGACGAGTCCTGACTACGCACGCGGGTATCTGGAGTGTCTCTCTAAAAATGGCGACGACAGGACGGTTCTCTTGGCCTACTTTCTTCTGTCGCTGCTAACGGCGAAGGGTACGGCAGCCGAGTAAATAAGACAAAAGCGACTTTCACACGAAGGTCGCCTTTTTATTCAGGGCATCCCCGTCATCAGGTTCAGCCAGCAGTGAAAAAGGGGTGTAGATAATTTTTGTTGGTTTTTTCAAAATTATGCGCTAGTAGTTCGTTCTGTTAATTCAAATGCAAATGGAAATTTTTGGTTTTTCCGCGATTACTGGGCATTATGAATTTTTCAGCTCTGAAAAATCCTGAACAGTTTTAGCCTTAGAATTTAGAGAATGAACTATCAGTTCTGGAGTTCGGAGCCGCTTTCGAGTACCGAATTTCTGGACGAATGATCAACCGAGTGCTTGGAGCCTGAGCAAGTGTGTGCACGGAAGAGCTCCTTCGGGTTCACCTTGCGCACCCTTGAGGGGGCACCTATAGCTTCCGAGTGACCAAGAGGCTGTGACACTTTGAGGATTTGACTTTTTCTTAATCCGAGGTAAGAAAATGGTGGAATGGTGTAGGAGCTCTCAACACCGACTTTTCACTTATTTATGATGGATAGATGTAATTAGGAGATGTCATATGTATATCGGAACAGCACTGGCTCAGACAGCATATTGTCACAATAAGCTTTCTGAAATCGCAGTAAAGGATTCTGTTCGTGTTGCCAGTTTTTGTCGATCAATTTCTAATATGCGGCATTTCATGGCCAATGAAGTTTGGGCAAGTTTAGATTACGATTGTAGTCTTGAATATAATCAAATTAATACTGATCAATCATATCATGATATTTTTCAGTATATATCTTCATTTGATATGTTGCTTGCTGA
>JAFTDR010000049.1 GCA_017454105.1 Desulfovibrionaceae bacterium
CAAGGATATCCACGCGCGTCTGACGAAAACAAAGAGACATTTCATTTGGCTTAAGCGCAAAGTCGATGACAAGACGGCCTCCCAGATTGCGAATCTGCATCTTTCGGGCATTGGGCTTAAGACGGAGTACACGCGAGTCTATCCTTTTAAGCATTTGGCCGGCCAGCTGATTGGCTTTGTCAATACAGACGGCAAGGGTCTTGAAGGCCTTGAGCGATCCCTTGACGCGCGTCTTGCCTCCCCAAGTGTTGAGCAGATTGTGAAGCGGGATGCGCGGGGCAAGCGTTTTAGTTTTGACGGCAATGACCCGCCAAAGGCTGGAGAAGATATTCGCCTCACATTAGACATGCACGTTCAGTACATGGCCGAGGAGGCAGTCGCTAAGGCGGTTCGGGAATACGATGCGCGGTGGGGTGGAGTCATTGTTGTTGACGTAAAAAACGGCGATATCCTTGCCTGGGCGCAGTATCCTTTTTTCAATCCCAATTCCTACAGCGAGTACGGACCGCTTATTTACCGCAACCGTCTCGCCCAGGATGCCTTAGAGCCCGGCTCAACGTTTAAACCGCTTGTCATGGCTCTCGCCCTCCAGGACCGCAAGGTTTCTCCAGAAACGCTGATTAACTGCGAAGGCGGACGGTGGCGCGGCAAGAACTTCTCAATCCGCGACACATCAATTCAGGGCACGATTTCCGCAAGCAAGGTACTCCGCTATTCATCAAATATTGGCATGGCGAAGATTGGACTGAGCATCGGCAACAGGCGCTTCTACAATTATTTGCGGAACTTAGGCTTTGGCCGGCGCACGCATCTTCCTCTTGTTGAAAACCGTGGCATTGTGCATTCATTGCATAACTGGAATCAGGTCGACACGATCGCAACGTCCTTTGGGCAAAGTATTTCCGTAACCGGCCTGCAGATGGCGCAGGCCTATCTGACTCTTTTGAATGACGGCGTCTACAAACCGATACGTTTGCTTGACGAAGACTATCCGGCTGAGATCAGACCGCGATCCTTCAGTGCCAAGACGGCGGAGCAGGTCAAATCGATGATGCGCGATGTTGTTGAGGCAAAAGACGGGACAGGAAAGCGCGCCCGCATTCCAGGCATAGAGGTGGCTGGCAAAACCGGGACAGCGCAGAAGGCGGATAAGCGCTCAAAGACGTATGGCAGCAAACGCCTAGCGTCCTTTGTGGGTTTTTTGCCCGCCGCGCATCCTGAGTTTTTGATTCTTGTCATGGTGGACGAGCCGACCAAGAATCAGTTCGGCGGCATAGTTTCTGCGCCTGTCTTCAGTGAGATCGGGGCGAAACTTATGGCCTACACCGGGCGGATGAATCTCGCCGCGAGCGCAAGTCCAAAATTTATTCCTGAAGAGGAAAAGGAGCCGGCCAAGCCGAAACAGCGGCCGCTTAAGCTCGCCGGGCTCACACCACCGTGGGAGAGCCAAAACGAGGTGGAGCGGATGCGGAAAAGAAATGAGATGGATCTCCCGGGAAAGCTTGCGAAAGCCGCGAAATATGTTCCCGATGTCAAGGGGAAGAGTCTGCGCAATGCTGTCGAGCTTTTTGCCCGCGGCGGCGTGGTCCCGGAGGTAAAGGGAAGCGGAAACCATGTTGTCCGGCAGAGTCCGGAACCCGGAAGCAAATGGCCTGAAGTGGGCGATGGCAAATGTGTTCTGTGGCTTTCAGAAAAGTAAGGTGAGGTCTTCCCATGCGTATGGCCTATGCTGATGTGATAGCTCTTCTTGCCGAGGGCCGCTGTTCTGTGCAGGTCGATTCGCGAAAGATAGCGCCTGGCGATGTCTTTGTTGCCGTGACCGGTGAAAACGAGGACGGAGCCCGCTATATTCCGCAGGCAATAGAGCGCGGAGCCCGGTATATCGTGCTTCCAAGTGATCGCGAGATTGCGCTGCCCGAAACTATCGGCGTCTGTCCTGTTTCAGATACACGCGAGGCTGTGGCAGAGCTTGCGCGGGCGCGTTTCCACACAGGAGAGCGGAAAATCAAGATCCTAGGCATTACCGGCACGAACGGCAAAACGACCTGCGCGGCATTGCTTGAGCATCTGTTACGCGCATGCGGTCATACGGTTGGCGTTCTTGGGACTGTGACCTACCGCTGGCCTGGGCATCTTGAAGCGGCCCCACTCACAACGCCGGGTCCGCTTCAGCTTCACGAAATGCTTGCAGCCATGGACGAGGCAGGCTGTGACTATTGCGTCATGGAAGTTTCTTCCCACGCCCTCGCCCAGAAACGCGTTGCCGGTCTCTCCTTTAGCGGCGCAGCCCTGACCAATCTCACCCAGGATCATCTTGATTTTCACGGGACTATGGAGAACTACTTTGCCGCGAAGGCGAAGCTCTTCTGCGAGTTGCCAGACAAGAAGAAGGCCATGGCCATCAATTGTGACGACCCGTATGGAAGACGTTTACTTGCACTCTGCCCCGACGCGCTGCCATACGGCTTGAGCGCGGGATCTTGTGAGAGGCTGCCCAGGCTTAGCGCAGAACTCATTGAAAACGATATCCATGGCCTACGTCTTAGAATGCACTATATGGGACAGAGTACCGGGACCGAGTCGTGGGATTTGCACTCCCCGCTGCTTGGCGCCTTTAACGCCGCCAATCTTCTGACTGTCCAGGCACTTGCTTTAGGGCTTGGTTTTCAAAGCTCTGATTTGGCCGTACTCTCCTCGTTTACAGGGGTCTGCGGTCGGCTTGAGCGAGTGCCGTGCGGCGGCAAACATGTCTTTGTTGATTACGCGCACACGCCGGACGCGCTTGTCAATGTGCTGAAGGCGATACGCGATGCCGGTTTTACCCGCATTATCACGGTCTTTGGCTGCGGCGGCAACCGCGACCGCACAAAGAGACCGCGTATGGGTGAAGCTGTTGCGAAGAACTCAGATATTGCTATTGTTACAAGTGACAATCCTCGTTTTGAGGATCCCATGTCCATTATCCAGGATATTCTTCCCGGCATGAAGGACGCCAAGGAGTACAGCGTTCAACCAGATCGCAGAAAAGCGACGGAGCAGGCGCTTGCGCTTGCAACCGATGCCAGGGACTGCGTGCTGATAGCCGGCAAGGGGCATGAGGATTACCAGATTATCCAGGGCGAGCGGCGCCACTATAGCGATCAGGAAGTGGTTAGGGCGTACGCGAAGGCAAAAGGGTAGGTGGCTCTCGTGCGTCTGCTTTATTCCGAAATTTGTTCTCTTCTTGGTGTTTCTGCCGATTGCGACGATACCCTTGTGACACACGTTGCCTATGACAGCCGCGATGTATCTCCAGGCTCCCTGTTTGCCTGTATGCCGGGCGAGGTGACAGATGGGCATCTCTATGCAGCGGACGCGGTCGCGAAAGGGGCGAGCGTCCTGCTTGTTGAAAAGGAAATGCCGTCTCTGCCTGTTCCCGTACTCCGCGTGCCGAACACTTTGCGAGCCTTGCAGACACTTGCGGGCGCCTGGCGGGAACGCACGCAGGCGACAGTTGTCGGCATCACCGGCACATGCGGCAAAACGACAGTTAAGGAAATGCTCGCAGCGATTCTTGCGCGGCTTGGCAAAACAGCGAAAAGTCCAGCAAACCATAACAATCAGCTCGGAATGTCCTGCGGGATACTCAATACGGACGGTGACGAGCGTTTCTGGGTCTTTGAGGCCGGGATTAGCCGGGATGGCGACATGGACGCTTTGGGTTCAATGCTTAAGCCCGACCGGGCGCTTATTGTCAATGTCGGTGCCGGTCACACAGAGGGGCTTGGCGAGAAGGGAGTTGCCTGGCACAAAGCCCAGCTGCTCACCCATCTTCGCGAGGGCGGGCTTGGGATAGTCTCGGCCGATTACCCTGAACTTGCCTGGAAAGCCCTTGGGACTCATAGGCAGGTCGTTTTTTTTTCAGCGAAAGTGGGGCTTGCGGATGAGGGTGCTTTGCGTTCACAGGCAAACTATGCGTCATGGATAGGCTGCGATGAATGCGGAGAAGGACTCTACGAACTCTCTATTGCAGGGGACGTTTTTCAGGTACACTGTCCCTGCACAGGAGCCTGGGCTGCGGAAAATTTGATCGCATCTGGGCTTACCGCGCACACACTTTCCGCGACGGCAGCCGATATAGAGGCCGGTCTGCGATCCGTTGTCTTGCCGAAGCAGCGTTTTGTGCGCGAGCGTATAGCCGACATGCTGCTTATTGATGACACCTATAATGCCAATCCTCTGTCCATGACATGCGCGGTGGACGAGGCCGCGCGCATGGCACGGGAAGAGGAGCGACCGCTCGTCTTTCTGCTTGGCGAGATGAGGGAATTGGGCAATGTGGCCTACTCTGCCCACAGAGAGCTTGGACGGCACCTTGCCAAGCTTTCTCCGTCCGCGATCTTTTGGAAGGGCGGGCAGGCTGAGGCCTTACGATGTGGGCTTGATGACGCAGGGTATAGCGGGCATTTTCTCTGTGTGGACGATGCCTCTTCCTTTCCCAAAGTCTTTTTCGAAGCGCGCATACCTGGAAAAGGTCCGCTGCTTCTTGCGAAAGGATCGCGCGCAAACGCCCTGGACACATTTCTGGCCTGTCTGAAAAAAGAATTGCGATAAGAGCGCCGCATTAGGCTCAGTCTTCTCGTGTACACATAAGCGCGAGCATGCTTCACTGCACGTTTTGCCAAATATTTACACTGTGCAGACATGCGACGAAGAACTTCTTATTGTGAGCGGTAAGAGGCTTCTATGTTTTATAATCTTCTGGCTCCACTTGCCTCGCAATGGCCGGCCTTCAATGTCTTCCGCTATATTTCTTTCCGTTCAATGGCGGCCCTGATTACGGCACTTGTTCTCGCCATTCTTGTCGGCCCCTTCTTTATCAAGGCTCTCCGCCGCCTTAAATGTGGACAATATATTAACGAGGATGTGAAGTTACATCAGAAGAAGGCCGGCACCCCGACAATGGGCGGCGTTCTTCTCATATTTTCCCTCTTTGTCTCGATGTTTTTCTGGGCCGATCTGACAAATCGCTATATCTGGCAGTGTTTTTTTGTGCTTATCGGCTTTGGCGCTGTCGGGATGTGGGATGATCTGACGAAACTTTTGCGGCATTCGAACAAAGGCATATCGCCCAGGGCCAAGATTTTCGGACAATTGATAGTGGCCTTTATCGGCATGTGGCTGCTCATGCAGAATCCGACGTATTCGAGTCATCTGTATATTCCTTTCTTCAAGGAAATCTCCTTTGATCTCGGCTACTTTTACTTGCCCTTCGGCATGTTTATCATGATAGCCGCCTCAAACGCGGTCAATTTGACAGACGGCATGGATGGCCTGGCTATTGGACCGTCGATAGTTGCGGCGATTGTTTTTTCCATCTTCATCTACATTACTGGCAATGCGCGTTTTTCAGGCTACCTTTTTGTGCCCTATATGCCGGGCGTAGGCGAAGTGACGGTTTTCTGCTCAGCCTTTATCGGTGCGGGCCTCGGTTTCCTCTGGTTTAACGCCTATCCCGCACAGGTTTTTATGGGGGATGTCGGCTCTCTTTCCATCGGCGGCCTTCTCGGTTATCTTGCCATGCTCTGCAAGCAGGAATTGATACTCGGGGTGGTTGGCGGTCTCTTTGTGGTTGAGACGCTCTCAGTCATTCTCCAGGTGAGCTATTTTAAGTGGAGCGGTGGCAAGCGGATTTTTAGGATGGCGCCGCTGCACCATCATTTCCAGGAAAAAAACATACCTGAATCAAAAATTATCATCCGTTTTTGGATAGCCTCCATACTCCTTGGCTTGGTGGCGCTTTCTGTTCTGAAGTTGAGGTAAAGCATGCGAAGTGACGGTGAACGGGGTGCCCGTTTGGCTCGGGGGAGTCGGGTTGTCGTTGTCGGGTACGGAAGAAGCGGAAGAGCCGCCTTGGCACTTCTTGTGCGCGAAGGCTGTACTGTGCGACTGCTTGAGCGTAATCCCAAGGCCATGACCGAGGAGGAGATTCAAGTTTTACGGGCGCAGGGTGTGGCTGTCTATACTGGGGAACACACAAAGAGACATTTTGCCGGCGCCGATGCCGTTGTGATAAGTCCCGGTATTCCCAGGGCATCCCTTGTGCCTTTTGTTGAAGAAGGCTGTCCCATTCTAGCCGAGATGGAGCTTGCCTGGCGCTATCTGAACGATGAGCCAATTCTTGCTGTGACCGGCACAAGCGGCAAGACAACAACTGTTTCCTTGGCTGCCGCAATGCTCCAGGCGCAGGGTCTGCGCGTCTTTCTTGGCGGCAATATCGGGACACCACTGTCGGAATACGTTCTGGACAAGCGCCAAGCCGATGTCCTTGTGCTTGAAGTCTCAAGTTTTCAGCTTCAGTGCTGTGACACCTTGGCGCCTCGAGTCGCTGTTCTTTTAAATATTAGCCCGAACCATCTCGACTACCACAAAGACATGAAGGAGTACTGTGACGCCAAGTTTCGGCTTTTCCGCTGGCAGGATGCCAACGATCTCGCGGTTCTTGGCAAGGGGCTCGAGGCTGTGGCTTGCGCGTACAATCTGAAGGGCCGTACTGTCTGGGTCTCTGAGAGCAATCGTTTCCCTGAGAGCCGGCTTATCGGTCGCCACAACCGCTTTAATGCCGAGGCCGCGTGGCAGGCCTGCCGTTTTTTCGGTGTGAGCGAGAGCAATGCGCGCAAAGCCGTTGCCCGCTTTGCTCCTCTGCCCAATCGGCTTGAGTGTGTGCGTGAACACCGCGGTGTGCTCTACGTGAACGATTCCAAATGCACGACTCTTGCCGCTTTGCGTGTTGCGCTTGAAGCGTTTGACAGACCAGTGCGCCTTTTGTGCGGCGGAAAGTTCAAGGGCGGCGATGTCTCCTTGCTTCTTCCTGTGATTGAGAAGCATGTGGTGCAGGTGGCGCTCTTTGGGGCATCGCGGGAAGTTTTTGAACCCGTGTTCTCGCGGGTTGTGCCGGTTTCCTGGTATCCCACACTTGCCCCGGCAGTGGAGGCTCTTTTTGCGGAAGCCAAGCCTCGCGATGTCATTTTGCTTTCGCCTGCCACATCGAGCTTTGATCTCTACGCGAACTATGTTGAACGGGGGAGAGACTTTCGGTCGCTGGTGGAGGCTCTTCCATGAGATCCGATTTTGCTAGCCAGAGAGATTTTCTCTCGCGCTATGCGTCCGCTGCGAAATCTGCAGCAGAGAACGAGCCTGTTTCGGAAAAGATTCAAAAGAGTGTCAAGGAGCCTGTGCATGAGACAGTCGAGCGGAAGAATGTCTACACGCAGAGGCCTAAGGCCGGCAATGAAGAAATTGTGACTGCCCCTGTGCAGAAAGGGCCCTTTGACTGGTGGCTTTTCACCATTATGATGACCTTGCTTGCTGTCGGCCTTGTCATGGTTCTTTCCGCAAGCAGCATTGTTGCCGAACACACATTTCACGATAAATACTATTTCTTTAAGCGTCAGGTCCTCTACGCGTTTTTGGGGATTCTCTGCCTTTGGGGAGCGGCCCTTGCCCCGATTCGCCTGATTTACCGCATTCATTACTGGGCTCTGTTTATCACGCTTTTTCTCCTTATGCTCACTGTGACGCCGCTTGCTCCGACGATTAACTGAGCAAGACGCTGGATAAACCTTGGTTTTGCGTCCGTGCAGCCTATGGAATTTGTCAAGATAGCTCTTGTCCTCTATCTCGCCTATTTTATGAGTACAAAGCAGGAGCAGATGCGCACCTTCTGGCGAGGAGTCTTTCCCCCTTGTCTTGTGACAGGCCTCTACTGTGCCATTCTCCTGGTCCAGCCCGATTTTGGCAGCGCAATCGTGCTTGCGGGCATACTTTTTTTCATGTGCATAGCAGGCGGCATACGCTGGACCTTTATTGCCTGGTCTCTTGTCCTTGGCGGGGCGAGCATTGCTTTTCTGGCCATTTCAGCCCCGTACCGCATGGAGCGGCTCAAGGCTTTTCTGGATCCCTTTCAGGACCCCTCAGGCGCGGGCTACCAGCTCATCCAATCGTTTTATGCTTTTGCCTCTGGAGGCCTGTTCGGAGTCGGGGTCGGTGCAAGTCAGCAGAAGATGTTCTATCTTCCTGAGGCGCACAATGACTTCATTATGTCCGTGATCGGAGAGGAAATGGGCCTCTTTGGGGTGACGCTTATCATGCTTCTTTTTGCCTGCCTCTTCTGGCGCTGCTTCCGTGTGGTTCTTGCCCAGGAGGAGATGCGGGCACGCCTTTCAACTTTTGGTTTGACTGCAATCCTAGCTATCGGAGCTTTGACAAATCTCGCGGTGGTTACAGGCATGCTGCCGCCAAAGGGTGTCGCCATGCCGCTTTTAAGCTACGGTGGCAGCAATCTCGTCGCAACGATGATCAGCATCGGTCTTATTCTTAATTTTTCGCGCACTGTGTCTAAATCTGAGAAGCAGACTGAGTAAAAAGGCCGGAATCGGGTATTTTGCTTCAGCAAAGTCCTAAGCGATGATCTTTTGACGTGAAGCATTGCGTGCAATTCCTGCACGAAGAGAGAAGATGCGAAGAATATGCGTAAAATCATTCTCACCACAGGGGGCACGGGGGGACATATCTTCCCGGCACTTGCTGTTGCAAAAGAACTTATGCGGGTCGATCCCACAATTGAGATTCTCTTTGTGGGATCCTTGTACGGGCCGGAGAAAGAACTTGTTGAACGCGAAGGCCTCGCGTTCCACGGCTTTCCTGTGCGCGGTTTTCTCGGACGGGGTATGCGCTCAATCGGCGCAGCCTTTCACATGTTTGGAGCCTGCGCAGGGGCGATCTCCCTGCTTCGGGCCTACAGGCCGAATGTTGTGGCAGGCTTCGGGGGCTACGCCTCATGCGCGGCTCTCACAGCCTCCTATGTCCTTGGGATACCAAGGGTTCTGCATGAGCAGAACGCTGTTCCAGGCATGAGCAATAGGCTTATGGGCAAAATAGCCAAAAAGATTTGCGTATCCCTTCCGGCAACAGAGGGCTTTGCCGAGCAGAAATGTCTGTACACGGGCAATCCTGTGCGCGAGGCGGTTGTTCGAGCCGGCATGGCGGAGCGCAGCTTTCAGACGCGCAATCTTCTGGTTCTCGGCGGTTCCCAGGGCGCCCACGCGCTCAATACCTTTATGTGCGAGAATATCGCGCGCTTTTCTGAGGCCGGGATAGCAATTGTCCATCAGACAGGAAAGGCCGATGAAAAGACTGTGAGCGAGGTCTACCGCGCGCACGGCTATCCCGATACAAGCGTTCGGGCGTTTATCGACGATATGCCAGCTGTGTACACATGGGCCGATCTTGCCCTGTGCCGAAGCGGCGCAAGCACCCTCTGCGAGCTGTGCGCCTGCGGGCTACCGAGCATCCTTGTTCCCTTTCCCCATGCCATCCACGACCATCAGACGAAAAACGCGAAAGTTTTAACCGACGCAGGCGCAGCCCTCATGGTGCAGGAGGCTCAGATAGGCAAAAGCGTCGAGTTGGCAGGCTTGATACTCGATCTTTTCCAGAATCAGGATGACAGAGCGCAATTGTCGCATAATGCCAAAAAAATTGCGCGACCTGATGCCGCAGCACAGGTCGCGCAGGTCATCTTGCAAGAGGCCGACGCGTCATAACTTAAGGTTTTACTTGAAATTGACAAGTGATACGAGTAGCATATAGACTATCTTCCTACAATTTCTCAAATTTTTCTAGATTTATCGTGCAAACACCTCTTTTTTCCTAAAAATAGCGGCTTTTTTTCCTACTGTGGTCTGAAATGGAGGTCTCTTTGCATGGGCATGAAAAGCATGTTTTGCGCAATAGCCTGCGCGCTTTTGCGGGCTTAACCTCCCAAACCACAAGCGGGCGCTGTGAATAAGAAAATTCATCAAATCCATATGATAGGCATTGGTGGTGCCGGCATGAGCGGCATAGCTGAAGTGCTTCTTAATCTTGGCTATGATGTCTCAGGTTCGGACCTGCAGGATTCTGCCATGATAAGCCACCTTCGCTCCCTTGGCGCGCATATTTTCCTCGGTCACAGCGCAGCTAATATTCCCGACGTACAGGTTGTCGTTAAATCGACGGCTATACGCGACGATAATCCGGAAATTGTCGAAGCAAGACGCCGCAATCTCGCCATTATCCCGAGGGCGGAAATGCTTGCCGAACTTATGCGGCTGCGCACAGGCATAGCGATTGCCGGCACCCATGGCAAGACGACCACAACCTCGCTCACGGCTACTATATTTGATGAGGCCGGTCTTGATCCCACAGTGATCATCGGGGGGCGGCTCAATGTCTATGGCACAAACGCGCATCTTGGCCACGGCGAGTTTATGATTGTCGAGGCCGACGAGAGCGATGAATCCTTTCTCTGTCTCTTTCCGGTGATAACCGTTGTCACCAATGTCGACAACGACCACCTCGATCATTACCGCACACGCGAGGCGATTGACGCGGCCTTTGTGCAGTATATGAACAGCGTGCCCTTTTACGGCGTGAACGTTGTCTGCGGTGACGATCCGGGCGTCCGCGCTCTTCTCCCCCGCGTGAAACGGCCGGTTTTAACCTATGGTTTTGCGGCTGACAACGATTTGCGGGCGGTACTCATTGAAAAGGGGATGGGCAGTACGTTTGAGGTCTGGAAAGGCGGGCAGAAGCTTGGATCCGCTTGGATTCCGCAGCCGGGAACGCATAATATCTTAAACGCGCTCGCTTCCATCGGCGCCTCGATGGCCTGCGACATTTCCTTTGAGGATTGTGTGCGTGGGCTTAAGTCCTTCAAGGGGGTTGGGCGGCGCTTTGAGAAGAAGGGTGAGCGCAACGATGTGATCGTCATTGATGATTACGGCCATCATCCGACAGAAATTGCGGCCACCTTGGCGACTGCCCGCCTCGTGTATCCGGACCGGCGTCTTATTGTGGCCTTTCAACCGCACCGTTTTTCACGCACCCAGGCGCATTTCGGCGCCTTCTGCAAGGTTTTTGCAAGTGTCGATATGGTTCTTCTCACTGAAATTTACGCCGCAAGCGAGGAGCCGCTTCCTGGGATAACAGGACAGAATCTTGCTATCGGCATTCAGCAGGTGACCTCGACTGAAGTCTACTATTTCCGGAATCTTCAGGAACTGCGTGAGGGTTTGGACGCCGTGCTCAAACCGCACGATCTCCTGCTCACCCTTGGCGCAGGCACCATAACAAAACTAGGTCCCATGTGGCTTGAAGGGGATGTGCATGCATGAAACCTTCAATCCTTCCTTGGCAGACCTGACGACCCTTGGTCTGGGAGGCACGGCCAGTCTTTTGCTTGAACCTGAGACTGTAGACGAATGTGCCCTGGTTGAGGAGAGGCTAAAAACGGCCGGGCTTAAGCCCCTTGTCATAGGGCTTGGGAGCAATATGCTGGCCCAAGACGGCGATCATCCTTTGATTCTTATACGGCCTGCCTTTGAACGGAAGATTGCCCTAGTCGAAACGATTGGCGAGCAGGTTGTTGTCCGCGCAAGTGCCTCGCTTCCTCTGCCTCATTTTCTCATACACCTCGCAAAGGCGTCCTTGACCGGCCTTGAGGGCCTCTCTGGAATTCCAGGTTCTGTAGGCGGAGCCATTGCCATGAATGCCGGTTCTTTTGGCACAACAATAGGCGATCGGATTCGGCAGGTATCTCTCTGGCATAAGGGAAGAGAACACAGTTTTTTGCGAGACAAACTCACGTTTGGCTACCGAAGCTTTGTCCATCCCTTCTCTTGCCCAGAGCAATCGGACGCATTATCAATAATAACGTCTGCCGAGTTTGTGCTTACGCGGGGCGAGCGCAAGAAAATCTTCGCCGCAATGGCTGGGTACACACAACGCAAGCGCGCGACGCAGCCTGTGTGCGCGAAAAGTGCCGGATGCGTCTTTAAGAATCCCGCGGGTGAGTATGCCGGACGATTGCTTGAGGCATGCGGGCTTAAGGGGAAAACGAGAGGGGGTGTCGGTTTTTCGACACTGCACGCTAATTTTCTTCTCAACCTCCAAAAGGGGAGTGCCAAAGATGCCCTCTGGCTTCTTCGGTATGCCCGCGATGCAGTTGAAAGCGCGTTCGGGATAGCACTTGAGCTTGAAGTCAGGGTAGTGCCTTGTCTGCAAACGTAAATAAAGAAGGGCGTCGCGGAAATTTCTATGTGGATCGCAGGCCGGGAAAGCCGCAGCCAAAGAAGCGTGTTTCCCTCCCACATATTCATGTTCCGCTCAACAAGCTGAAGAAGGTCATACTTCTGACAGTCCTCTTGTTTGCTGTCGTTGTCATGGCACTCGGGATAGGACGTTTTTTTGTCTGGATCTACGATTCGGCAGTGACAAGTTCCTTATTTCTCACAAAGACGATTGAGGTTCTCGGGAATACGAGACTTCCAAGGGAACTTGTTTTATCCTACGCCAATATCCACGAGGGACAGAATTCGCTTGCCGTGAATATCGCCAATGTGGAACAGAATTTGCGCAGAACGCCCTGGGTCGAATCGGTCTCTGTGAAACGTCTTCTTCCTGACAAGTTTGTCATTCGTATCAAGGAGCGCATGCCCAGCTTCTGGGTTCAGCGTGATGGCATACTCTACTACGCGACCGAGGAGGGGGAGTGCATAGCTCCTGTAGAAAGTACGAATTTCCTGTCGCTTCCGGCTTTGACGATTGAGGCGGGCGCGGAATATCTCAAACCGTATCTCGTGAAGTTTCGTGAAAGTGTCAGAGCAGGGGATCTTCCCTTTGACATGTCTTCGGTTTCGCAGATATCGCTCAGTCTGAGCAAGGGTTTTGAGCTGTTTTTGGAGGACAGGGATCTCTGGCTTTCTTTTGAGCCGGGTGACTGGGAGAGGAACGTTGTGTGTGTGAAGCGGGTGTTTACGGATCTCGTACGGCGGCGGGAGATGAAGAATGTCCGCGAGATGCGAGTTATTGAGGGCAATGTCTGGGTGATCCTGAATCAGTCGGTCAAAAATTTGCCAAAAGCGGAGTAGCACTTTTTTTGGGGAGATACGAGAAATGCCTGGTCTTATCGTCGGCCTTGATATTGGGACCACTAAGATATGCGCCGTAGTTGGCGAAGTAGAAAGCGATGGGCTTGTGGAAATAAAGGGCATAGGCTTAAGCGAGTCCACTGGCCTGCGCAAGGGTATGGTTGTCAATATAGAACAGACCGTACAGTCCATTCGTGCGGCTATCCACGAAGCTGAACTTATGGCCGGCTGCGAGATCCATTCTGTTCACGTCGGTATTGCGGGCAACCACATTTCCAGTTTGAACAGTCACGGCGTGATTGCTGTCAGTGGCAATGAGATAGACCGGCATGACATCGAGCGGGCAATTGACGCGGCAAAGGCCATCGCCATCCCGGCAGACCGAGAAGTGCTGCACATCCTCCCGCAGGAGTTTATTGTAGACAATCAAAGGGGTATTCTCGATCCGCTCGGCATGGCTGGCGTGCGCCTTGAGGTGGATGTCCATATCGTGACCGGTGCGACAACGTCAGCGAAAAATATTTATCGATCGTGCAATCGCAGTGACCTTGATGTCGACGGCATGTCGCTTGAGTGTCTCGCCTCAGCGAGGGCAGTGCTTTCTGCTGAAGAGCGCGAATTAGGAGTTGCTCTTATAGATTTGGGAGGCGGAACAAGCGATATCGCTCTTTTTGTCAACGATGCCATCAAATACACCGCTGTTCTCCCGCTTGGGGGACAAAATGTGACCAATGACATCGCCTTTGGGCTCAAGACACCAATTGCTGCGGCTGAAAAGATTAAGTTGAACTATGCGTGTGCATTGGCAGAACTGGTCAGAGGTGACGATCTTATCGAGGTGCCAAGTGTAGGCGGGGTTATGCCAAAACGCATATCCCGGCAGGTTCTGGCGGAAATCTGCGAACCGCGCATGGACGAGATTCTGTCGATAATAGACAGAGATTTCCTGGTTAAATCCGGCTTCAAAGACCGTCTCGGAGCGGGTGTTGTCTTAACGGGCGGATCGTCGATGATCGAAGGCTGCTGCGAGCTGGCAGAGGAGATCTTTGGCATGCCAGTCCGCATAGGCTATCCGAGAAATGTGGGCGGCTTGAAGGATCTTGTCAACAATCCCAAATACGCGACAGCCGTGGGCCTTTTGCGCGAAGCGCAGGCTCAGGCGCCTATGGTCAACACGGCCTCCAAGCAGATCGTCGAAGAGAATGAGCCTGGCCTTCTGTCGCGTGTTGTGCAAACAATGAAGAGTTGGTTTTCTGATATTAAATAAGCGGGCAAAGTGACATTTTAACGAAGAGGAAACGAGCATGTCAGATTCGATTATGGATGATGCTGAAGTGTTGACAAATACAGATGCTGAAAGCGGCCTTGGCGCCCGCATAAAAGTGATAGGCGTCGGCGGAGGCGGCGGAAACGCAGTACAACACATGATCGATTCAGGCTTGGCCGGTGTGGAATTTGTCTGTGCCAATACGGATAAACAGGCCTTGAATAAATCGACAGCACCGTATAAAATACAGCTAGGTGAAAAGCAGACAAAGGGACGCGGAGCGGGCGCAAGTCCCAAAGTCGGCCGCGAGGCGGCTATGGAGAGCATTAATGCCATCCGGGATGCGATTGGTGATGCGGAAATGCTCTTTGTGACAGCCGGCATGGGCGGCGGCACAGGAACCGGCGGGGCTCCGGTTGTGGCCCAGGTTGCGCGCGAGATGAATGTCTTGACAGTCGGGGTTGTGACAAAACCCTTTGGTTTCGAGGGACCGCGCCGCAGAAAATCTGCGGAGGAAGGTCTGCTTGAGCTTAAGCAGTATGTTGACTGCTTAATTACTATACCAAACGACCGTCTGATAGGTCTTGCGCCGAAGAAAGCCACCTTTATCGACATGCTGCAGCGCTCAAACGAAGTTCTCTATCACGCGGTGAAGGGTATTTCGGATGTCGTCAACGGACTTGGCGAAATCAACCTTGACTTTGCGGACGTCCGCACAACAATGCAGCAGTCTGGTTTGGCCTTAATGGGCACAGGTGTTGGCAACGGCGAAAACCGTGCGCGTGATGCTTCGCAAAAAGCGATATCAAGTCCACTTCTTGAAGATGTATCACTTGATAGTGCTAAAGCTATATTGTATAATATAACCGGCCCAAGCGATATGACGATAGCCGAGATCAATGAGATCGGCTCAATGATACGCGAGGCCGCGCCTGAAGACTGTGATATTATTTTTGGTGTTGTCTTTGACGACACAATCGGCGATGATCTCTATGTGACCTTGATTGCGACAGGCATCGAGGCGCAGGAGGATATTGAAGACAGCATTGAGGTACCCCACATAACGCAGTTCCAGACCAAGCGTGGCGGCGAGCCCACCGGTGGCGGAACGCCCAAGCCTGTGCCCCCAGCGTCGAAGCGCCGCGTCGGCACACCGCTTGAGGACTATCAGGCGCCGGTGCAGACAAACGTTGACGAAGCTGATGGAAACGATTTTCGCGGCTCCTACACAAGCCGGAGATCTGGGTCATCCAGGAGAATGCAGCACACGCCTGGCAAGGATATGTTTACATACGATGAGGATACCCACGAAAATTACGATGCGCCGTCCTTTATCCGTCGGCAGGCCAATTAGACATTGGCTCGGCGGTCGGCTGAACGTCAAAAGCATTTTTTTTTCGTGCACATCGTGCCTTGTGACAGACGCTCTGTACGTTTTTTCAGGGCTTACCTCTTCGACCCTGAAATGCCCGCCGGGGGGGACATAGGGTCCCCCCCTGTGAGACTAAGAGCGTAGACTATATGCTATTGAAAAAAAAAGCCGCTTCACTTGGAAGCGGCTTTTTCTGTGCAGAGGGTTGTTTATGAACATTGTCAAACTTTTTCTTATCCTCGGCACTCTTTTTCTGCCTCTTCAGGCCTTTGGCTGGCAACCGACGGAATCTGTCTCTGTGATTGTGGCCTACAAGGCAGGTTCGGGGACAGATTCGAGCGCCCGAGTTCTTCTTCATTTCGCGGAGAAGTATGTCGGACAGAAACTTATTGTGAAAAATGTGCCTGGTGAAGAGGGAAAACTTGGATGGACCGAGCTGAGCAGGGCGAAGCCAGACGGGAAGACTATTGGCTTTATCAGTTTGCCGACTTTTACGATTTTGAGCGCCATGCCGGACGCTTCTTTTTCGATTAACGGCATTGTTCCCATTGCGAATCATATTTCAGAGACAAGTGTCATTGTTGTCAAATCAAAAAGTCCCTACAGAACTCTCCAGGATTTAGTTCAAGCCTGCAAGAAGAATCCTGACACAATCACCTGTTCGACAAATGGGTTCAAATCCTCAAACCATGTCGCTGTTCAGCTTTTTGCGAAAACAGCGGATATACGCTATAAAGCTCTTTCCTGTGACGGGACAGCGAATCAGCTGGCCGCACTGAGGGCGGATCGCGCTGTCTTTTCGTGCGCTAAAATCTGTGATGTTGCGCGCTTCTGCGCAGGTCCAAGACCTGAGTTTCGCATGCTGGCTGTTTTCAGCCCAAAGCGTCTTGCTGATTTTCCGTGGGTGCCAACTCTTGGAGAACTCGGCTATTACCCGAAATGGTACGGGAGTGCCAGGGCCATTGTTGCTCCAGAGGGCACACCAGAGGAGATAATCGCCTTTTATGAAGACGCCTTTCGTCGCGCAATGGATGATCCTGACTGCCAAAAAGCCCACAGACGGGCGCGGATGACAATTGAGTTTCTAAACAAAAAGGAACTTGCCGATCGCATTTTTGAGCAGCTTGTCTTCGCTCGGGACACAGTGCCGGCTATCTTCGCCGAATAGAGGCCTCTATGGCGTTTTTTTCAAAGCTTTCCACGATCAACATGCTTGAGGGGTCGATCTGGGATAAGCTTATTGTGTTTTCGCTTCCTCTTGCCCTGACCAATGTTTTGCAACAGCTGTTTATCACAGCCGATGTCACAGTCCTTGGCAATGCGGCTGGCAGGGATGCCATGGCAAGCGTCGGGAGCCTGACGCCTGCCATTGGTCTTTTTGTCAGCCTTTTTCTCGGCTTTTCTATCGGATCAAATGTTGTGATTGCCAAGCATTTTGGGAGCGGATCCAGTGCGCGCGTACACAGTGCTTCGCGCGCAACGCTTACGTTAGCGCTTCTGCTTGGCTTTGGCTGTTTTTTTCTCTGCTTTCCCTATGTTCACGAACTCCTTGTTTTATTAGCCATACCCGAAGAAATCCAGCCTCTCTCAGAGAGCTATTTCTCCTGGTATCTTCCGAGTCTTCCTTTTCTTTCGCTCTACAATTTCGCAGCCGCCATGCTGCGCAGCAAAGGAGACACGGCAACGCCTTTTTTGGCCCTTGCTGCGGCGAGTCTTATCAATATCGTAGGCAATCTCATAGCTGTCGCATTGGGCTATGGCGTATCCGGCGTTGCCTTTGCAACGACCTTTGCCAATGCGGCAAGCGCGTTTTTTTTGCTTGTGCGCATTGTGAGGCAGCCGGTTTTTGCTGTCTTCCAAAAGGTCAGTGGTGTGCGGGCGGAATTACAAGACGTCGTGCGCATAGGCTTTCCGGCCGCAATCCAGGGCATGGTTTTTTGTTTTTCAAACATAGTTGTGCAGTCGGCGATCAATAGTCTTGGGCCAGTGGCCATTGCCGGATCGGCGGCTGCTTTTGTCATAGAGATCAATATGTACTGCCTTATGAGCGCCTTTGCGCAGGCAGAGACAACGTTTGTGAGTCAAAATTTCGGGGCAAAGAATTTGCGTCGCTGTCTTGCTGTGACGAGGGTGACGCTCTATTTGACGCTCCCCTTAAATATTTGCCTATCCCTCATCATCTATCTTGCCGCACCGTATCTTCTTGGTTTTTTAAGCAGCGATCCGGCTGTCATTGAGACAGCCATGATTCGCATATGCGCAATCGTTTTGCCCAATGTGATCACAATCTTCATAGACATCCTCTCTGGCGCCTTGCGCGGGTACGGTTGTTCAATGCCGCCGGCTATTGCCACGCTTATTGCCATTTGCTGCATCCGCATTGCCTGGTGCTTTACTGTATTCACAGTCTGGCCGGATTTTACCGTTTTGCTTGTCTCCTATCCGCTCAGCTGGTTTGTCACGGCGGTTTTGATTGCCCTTGTCTATTTCCGCTTTAAAAAAGTTGTTTTGTTCCACAGACACAGTATACAGCAAGTGCGTCCTTAGCAGAGCGCGTACGCGACGTGCGGCTGTATTCCGGAGCATTTTTTGGGAAACACAGCGCGCACGAAAAGAAGAGAGCCTAGAAGACGTTTGATCACGTATGCGAATTTTGGCTTTGTGTCGTACAAGGGCGCACAGGCTCGGTCGGCTGTCAGGGTACGGCCCCTGTCTCCAATTGAATTTTTTTTCCATGACGGTAGCGAATCCACATTGTCATAAAGAGAACGGGCTAAAGTATAGCTTTGCTCACAAATACGGATAGACTTCGCACGCCGCTCGAAATTGCGGCGGCAAATGCACGTTCTTGGAGGTTGTAATGGTTCGAACAGGTATTCGCTCTTTTCTTTTTGTCTTGCTCTTCGCCTGCATTTGGTTTACCGACGCAGTGGCAAGGGACGCAGTCGCTGTCAAAGAAGGCATTCTTCTTGCCGCTTTCGGCACAAGTGTCCCTGAGGCGAGGCAGACGTTCACGGAGATTGAGAAATCGTTCAAGACACAGTATCCCGACGCGCAGATTGCCTGGACATACACATCATCAATCATTCGGAAGAAGCTCGCTGGACAAGGTGTGCGCATTCCCGGTATTGCAGAGAGTCTGCAGAGTTTCTCGAAAAAAGGTGTCCGTGTTCTTCGTATTCAGCCACTCCACGTGATGGGGGGTGAGGAATACAGCGAGTTTGAGAGGGCTCTTCTTCTTGCCGTTTCGAAGCATGCAAAGCGTTTTTCAAAGGTGTATTTTGGCCGTCCTCTGCTTGAGTCGCGCGAAGACGCGTATATTGTGTGTGAGGCTCTTCTCAAGCGTTTGGCTCCCAAGCGTGGTGAGGGAGAGGCACTTGTCCTTATGGGGCATGGCAATGAAAAGGGGCGGGCAGGGTTAACTTTTGAGGGACTCCGCCAGGTCTTTTCTGAACTCGATTCCCTGACTATTCTCGGATCCGTTGAAGGCGAGCGTGGTTTTCCAGACATTTTGAAGGAGCTGCGCGCGAAGAATGTCAAAAAAGTCCTTCTCGCACCGTTTATGCTTGTGGCTGGCGATCACGCGCGCAATGATCTTGCGGGTGAGGAAGCGGATTCCTGGCTCTCAAAGTTAAAGGCAGAAGGGTATACTGTTTCAGTATCCCTTGAAGGGCTCGGCGCTCTGCCTGAAGTGTCTGCTCTGTACATTCGTCACGCTCGTGAAAGCAGTGATGATCTGACAAAGGAACCAAAAAAACAATAAGCTCTGCAGGCGGGGAGGTCGCATGGCTGAAACAGAACAGCACCAAGAAGAGGTTCAGAAGAAGGAAGAGCGGATTTTGACTATCCGTCTTCATTCGGGTTTGTCTGGCGATATGCTGATGGCCGGGCTGTTTATGATGGCCGACCTCACAGAGGATGTCGATCAGATTGTGAGAGCCGTTCTTCCTTCACTTTCAGGCAGTGTGCGTCTTGAGCGGCGTTTTGTCTCCCACATAGCGGGTTGGCACGCGCTTGTTGATCTGCCAATGGCGCATGAACACAGATCCCTCCCCGACATAAACGAAATTATTGAGGCGAGCGGGATGGAGGAGGCGGCAAAGGCTTTGGCAAAGGAGGCCTTTGCTCTTTTGGCCAAAGCTGAAGGCTCTGTGCATGGCATTGCCCCAGAAGAGGTGCATTTTCATGAAGTTGGAGCGCTTGACAGCATTCTCGATATTTGTGTCAGCTGCGAACTCGTAAGTCGCCTTCATTTGGACAGAATAGTGGTCAGTCCTCTTCCGCTTGCCGATGGCTCAGTTGCGTGCGCACACGGAATCTTGCCTACGCCAGCGCCGGCTGTCATTGCGCTTATGCCGGGCATGCATGTTTGCTCAAACCAAGCCCATGGTGAGACCGTAACACCAACGGCCGTTGCTCTTCTGAAAGTTTTTGGTGCAAAGTTTGGAGGCTGGCCCGAGATGCGGGTCGAACGGACGGCCATTGTCTACGGAACAAAGGTCTTTCCGGATCAGGCCAATGGCGCCACATTTGCTTATGGCACTGGATTTTCCTATGGACAGTGTTCTATTTGACTATAGCCGTAAGGAACGCATCGGCTTGCCAGAGGCTGTGTTTTGCGATGGCAAGCCCTATGCAGTTCTTGTTGAGCTTTTAAAACGCTTTGCGCACGAAAAGAAAAATCCGATTCTCTTTACTCGCCTTTCGCCCGAGATTTTTTCTTCACTGCCTGATGCGATCAAGGTTTGTTACTCCTATGACGAGATCTCCCGCACAGCGTATGTCGAGACACTTCCCCTCAAAAAGACCCCATCCATTGCCATCGTCTCTGCAGGAACTGCGGACAGTTTTGTGTCGCATGAAGCCGCGAGGACTCTTGAGTATCTTGGCTACCCGTATCTCATGTTTGAAGACTGCGGTGTCGCAGGTCTTTGGCGGCTTGCGGGAAAGCTTGAAGCAATTAACGAATGTGACTGTGTTATTGTCGTAGCCGGGCTTGATGCAGCCCTTGCGAGTGTTTTGGGCGGTCTCACTCCCAAGCCTATCTTTGCTGTGCCGACATCTATTGGCTACGGAATGGCGGACAATGGACGAACTGCCCTTGCGAGCATGCTCGTCTCCTGTGCGCAAGGTATCGCTGTTCTGAATATAGATAATGGCTACGGTGCGGCCTGCGCAGCCGTTCGCGTCATCAATACAGCGCAGCGCTTGACATAGCCAAAGCCTTTTGGGCGAGGCTTGTGCAGGCCAAAAAGGTGCGAGCTGCTATACTCGCGATTGTTGAAATGGTCTTCTTCAGCTGTATTGGCGATCGCAAAAAAGTCGATCGAGCAAAAGGGAAGAAGAGCGTTGGCATCGTGAGTATAGTGCCGACTTTTTTCAATCCGAAGTACAAAAATATGCTGGGTTATACCGAGCCGCATACAGGTTTTCCCTGGCAGCCCAAGGAAAGCGACTTCAATTGGGTTCACTTCGTGTCGAGGGGAGAATCATTGTGACGCCGAGTATAACTCCTCCATTGCAAGGATAGTTCAGAGTCAAGGTACGCACGAACGCTGAAATTTCTGCACAAGACGCAATTGAACGCTTTGTTTTTATACTCAATCCTGAAAAAATGACATTTTTGCAAAGTAAGTCGGCACAGATCTAGGTATTTTTAACTCAAAGTTGTAATTTTTTTCCTGACCGCAGCGTATACTGCGGAAAAAAAGGGTCATCGCTTTGAGTCGCAGCTGGCTCCACCGCGCGCTGCGAGGTTTTTGGCATCTGTTTTCACGGATCGGCCACATTTCCGTGCGCAGCGCAATTGCAGGGTCTTGGGGTGCCCTCGGAGTCTGTCCATTGTGAGATCTCGCTCACGCTTTCCGTTTCCAAGCGAGCCAGCATAAGCTTTTAGACCTTTGCGAGATCGGCGGGCAGTCAGGGCGAGTATGCTTCGAGCGGCCCCTTAGGACGCAATGGAGAATACGGCGCTCGACGTGGCCTCGAGCTTCGCTGGTTTCGCTTAAGCAGGTTTTTCCGCTGATGCCCTGAGGCGCAACGAACGCGAGACGCAGGGGGTCCGACAGGGAGGCCTTTGCCTGTCCGTGCTTTTATGCCCGCTGGTTTTTAGCGAAGTGCAGATGGCAGTACGCCTGCGAGAATTATACTCAAGCCACAAATAAATTGATATTTTTGTGAATCGAAGTCAGTACTGAGGCGATATTTTAACTTCAAGTGGCAAGTTTTTTTTGACCACAGTATATTTGGCATCCTTGTAAGCTTTCATAAACCCACGACTGCATACCTTCAGTATCAAAAGTCGAACAGCTATACTCACGACGCCAAATAAGTTCCCCCACCTGGTCGGTGGGATTTTTTGTTGGTCGTAAGGCGACGATGGAAGGATTGTTCGTCGCGGGGATAAACGACGTGGAGAACAGCGTTTTGCCGGCAGAGGGGTAGAGGCGCTTCGGTAGATGCTTGATGCCTCGCTTACGGTGTCACCGATCTGAGCATGCACTCTGAACGCTCAAGCTTCGCGGGCTCTTGAACCATTCAATGCCGCACCTGCCGCATACTAATTTTCCTACGAGAGACAGAGGAGTGCGAGATATTGAGTTTTTTTGTGAATAACACGCTAACAGTTTTTATCAATAAAAGAAAAGCCGGGTATTTTTACAAAGACGAAAATAGCCATTATTCATTTCAGTATGACATAGATTATTGTAATGACCGATCTACTCCTGCTTTGTCACCTCGACTGCCTAAGACAGATACAGTTTATTCTGACAGAGAAACTAAAATTTTCTTTGCCAATTTAGTTCCAGAAGGGACTCCGTAACTAGCATGTGTCGATTTGCACATGTGGATGCCTCTGATATTTTCAAGTTTTTATCCAAGTTTGGCCGCGAATGTGCAGGAGCCCTTTTATTTTCTCGAACAGATACATATCCAGATTTCAGAGATTACAAAGTAAAAATAGATCTAAAAAATTTTTATAAAAATAATAAACATTTACTTTATTCGCTATCATATATTAACTGTAATACAATTCAACCAAGACTGTCAATAGCTGGATGTCAGGATAAAACACCAATTATTATTGATTACAATAATGATTTTTGGTATCCCTTTGGAGATATGTTTTCAACACATATCTTAAAATCTGATGTTTTAGGTTTCTCTTCAAGTACACGCAATGAAATTTTCTGCCTGGATTTAGCAGCAAAAGTAAAATTACCTGTAGTCGAGAATTTTTTATACACTGTAAAAAATGGTTCGTTCGCATGTATTAAACGCTATGATCGTTTAGCGACTACCCGATTGCATCAAGTAGATTTTTGTCAGGTCTTAGGTTTATTGCCATGTAAAAAATACCAAGAATTTAATAGCAATGATAATCTCATAAAAAGAATTGTAGATTTCTGCTTGAACAATGCTGTTGAAACCCCATTTGGAGATACTGTTCCTGAATATTTTGCAAAAACTATGGTTTTTAATTATCTGATAAAAAATAGAGATGCTCATTGCAAGAATTTTTCTTTGCTTTACAAGCCTGATTTAGACGGGTATACTTTACAACTATCACCACTTTATGATTTGAATAGTATGCATATATATTCATCATCACCTGCCATGTCAATGTCATATGGTGGTGAGTTACAACATCATAAAATACGCTGGATAAACTTTGAACTTTTAGCAAAAGAAATAGGTATTGACACAGATAACATGTATTCAATTTTATATACAATGGCGAATGATATAGGTGAGATAGCTTATGATCTAGCAAAAAAACATGTAAATTTATATAATAACGCTAAATGTTATAACAGACTTGCAGAGCGGATAGAAATGGCGGCAAAAAATCCACTTCAATTTTTGAACAGGAATTCTTATGATTAAAAGTTTACAGTAACTGACTCTGATACCAAAACGTTTCAATAAGAATGGTAGAGTTAAGACAGATTCAGTGGTGTCTAAGAAATTGCAGCTGTTCAAGGACAGATGACGAAATCAAAAAAGTGTCCGCTCAAAAATGTGTTTTTTGCAATTCCTCGGCACATGCAGTATGTATTGGTTTGGGCAGTCAATCTGCAGGCTAGTACTATATTTCTAGGTCATTGTGAAAAAATAGTGTAGGTGAACTCTTCAATTGTCAAGAAAGTACTGTGTAAACGGTATACACAAACTTGGGGAAGCCAGCGCTAGTACAATGTACCGACGCCGAGTGGTTCTTCAATTGCCTTGAGCTTGTCAAAGGGGATCTCTGAGGTGTTTGGACTTGTTAGAACGCTGCTTACAAGGCTTGGCTTACTCACTAATTACCGAGGCGCTCTCGGCCGATGGAACAATGCAGTTTTTAAAGCGCTTCAAACCGTATCATATCGATAAAGACCGCATTGTACAGAGGGTGAGATGCGCTGAAAGTGCAATACAATGCCGTACTCAACTGTTCCCTGTGAGCTGATACAGTTTTTTTGTGTCAATTTTTAACTGAAAAATCAAGGTTATATCTTCTGTATATAAAAAGTATTAAATATATGATTAAGGAAAGCATTTTTAATCTTTTTGTTTTTCTTCAGAATAAATTGATTGGAACTCTTTGTAAAAAAAATGGAAATGTCTGTTTTAGGTATAATAAAAATGCAAAGAGAAACATTTCTCTCTCCCTGCCTAGAGAAGACCAGGAAACTAGTTCATTCCAGATGAAAGCAGATTTTTTTTTTGATAATCTTTTACCTGAAGGAAATGCAAGGAAGCATATACATGCTCTCTATGGCATAAACGGAGATTCATACTTTGAAATACTTCGTATAATAGGACGAGAGGTAGCTGGAGCCCTTATTTTTTCCCCGGATGGAGAACTCCCTGCAGAAGATGGTTTATACCGAGATGTGACACGAGAAGTGCAAAAATATGTCCAGAATAAGGACAAGTCAATATGCATTCAGCAGGCTGTCCCTTCGAGAATATCTTTGGCAGGTATGCAGGACAAGCTTGCAGTCTTGTATAAAGATAAGAAAATGTTTGTTCCGGTAGATTATTCTCCGACAACGCATATTATTAAGCCCGATATCCCTGAATTTCCAGGAACTGTAAGAAATGAGCTTCTTTGCCTTTCAGTTGCTGAGAAATTAGGATTTCCAGTCTGCGGGCACAATCTTCTGTCTGTTGAAGGCCGTGATATTCTCTTACTCGACCGATATGATCGCGTGTGTACAGGTGGGGTCATTTCTCGATTGCATCAGGAAGATTTTTGCCAGGCAATGGGAATACCTAGTTATTACAAATACCAAAGTTTTGGATATGATATATATAGTGAAATGGGAATTGTCGCTCTGGTTGAGGTTGCAAAACGGGCAAATATAGACATTTCAAAAGAACTGGCCGAGAGGTGTACTTTATTTTACTTTTTCGGTAATTTTGATGCTCATGCCAAGAATTATTCTCTTTTATATTTAGATGATGCGTTACGTCTTGCTCCTATTTATGATGTCCTGTGTATTCCTGCTGTTGGCCCCTTTGACTCTGTCCTTGCGATGGAGATAGGCGGAATATATACAGCAGATAAAATTAGTGCAGATTCTTTTTTTTCTCTTGGTTATGATCTTGATTATCCAAATCTTGATGCCTATGCTCGAAATTTGGCAGAATCTGTGCCAGACGCCGTCAGAGACTGCGCCCGCGACCATGCTGCATTATACGGCAATAATCCAGTGTATGAGAAAATAATTAATGAATGCTCGAGATTATCTGAAAATTTTAAAAAAATATCGGCCCGACAAACTGATAATGATAAGACAAAAAAAGTGTATTGTGATATGTGTATTCAAAATCCTCTGAATCTTGAAAAAGTACCTCTCCATGAGCAAACAGAAAAGCTTATTCGCATTGCCTGTGAGAATTGTAAAAATATACCTGGTGTTTCACCTGTTGGTCTTTTGCAGTATATCAGAGGTGACTTGCAGTTTATTGTCGGAGAATATCAAGGTTTCTGGGGTTTAGATTCGAGTACAGGTCACTATCAATGGTTTGATAGGTGAAGGATAATCATGAATTCTTGACAGTGCCGATATGGAAGAAAAAGAGATTCGCATATCCCTTGATCTTTCTGATAAAAAACAAGCAAAATACTTTAAGAAATTCTTATTTTCAAAATATATTATTTATAAAAAAGCTATTTTAACAAAAATACAATACATGGTATTAAAATATTTTTTATTTAAACTAATCAGAAATCCAGTATATTTTATAGGCTTTTATGTATCCGCTCACAAGGAAGCAGTTGAATGTTGCCTCTCAGAGGATTTTGCGGTTTCTCAGGCGGTAGAGTGTAGACTTTGTCAAGATTCGAAGAAGGGGACACCCCTCATGAAAACGTAGACCTGTGAGCGGATACATAAGAAAATGGTATGATTAGTTTATTTTTTATTATAATTTGTTGTATGCCTTGTGTTTTTCTTTCAAAAAATTATTTATTTGTCTTATTGCTGATTTTTACATGAAGATTTGCAAATAAATTTTTATGAACTTCAGATCTGTTAAAATATCATATGGTATCAGCTCTCGTGGTGAGGGTACTATATTGCTTTTAACCTCTTTGAAGCTTGACAACGTAAACGGTATCCGCTCACGGTAACGATACTGTACTGTTTTTTTTTTAGCTCTCTAACCTTGGCAAGGCAACAAGGTCCGTATTCTATTTCGCCTAGGATGCACATTAAACCGTCACCTCCTGAGCGGTTACAAATAAAGAGTCGGAAATTTTTATAGATACGATAACATAAATACAATGATACAATCATCCTTTTTGAGGCAGTATGACGCAGAATACATCAGATCCATCACTTCTCTCAACTGGCCTTTCAGGCTTTTCTAATATACGTAAAAGAGGCATGGTCTATGTGGATAAAACCGCGATCTTGTATCAATTTGCTCGTCTGCGTATCCCAATTTTTCTTTCAAGGCCCAGGCGCTTTGGAAAATCACTACTGGTCAATACGTTGGAAAGTTTATTTTTCAAGGGGCAGGATGATTTTCACGGTTTTGATATAGATACACTATGGAATGATACCATGTATAGGGTAATACATTTAGATTTTTCCAGTATGTCCTCTTGCACTCCACGGGGTCTACGCCGCAAACTCGCAGACGATCTTGTCCAATGTTTTGATGTCAAGGACAAGGTCGCGCTGACTGATTCATTGAACTGCTACCGCGATCCTGATGAGGTTTTGAAGGAAATCCTACGCCCCCTAAAAGACAACAGCATAGTCCTGCTCATTGATGAGTATGACGCTCCGATAACACATCATATGAAGGTCACTTCTGCAAACGACTCTGACTTGCACGAGATACTCAGTATTTTGCAGGGATTTTATGCCGCAGTGAAACAGTATGTTGATAGATTTCGTCACATCTTCATCACAGGTATTACCCGCATAGCCCATGTTTCGATCTTCTCAGCCTTCAACAACCTGAAAGATATAAGCCTTGATGCCAAGTATAATGCACTGCTTGGATTCACCCAAGAAGAGATAGAGAACAATTTTTCCCCCTATGTGGAGCATGCGGCACACGTGCTTGGCCGGTCCAGACAAGGCATTTACTGCCCTGAAAGACCGATACGATGGGTATCGATTTTCCCTCGATGCCCCTGGAACTGTCTGTCCTCCTTGGTCTGTTCTCAATTTTTTTATGGATCCTGAACTGGGTTTTCAGAATTATTGGTTTGAAAGTGGTGGCACGCCATCTCTTTTGATGAATTTCATCAAAATGCGCGAAAACTTTTCCTTGCGGGAGTACGCAAAGCAGAAATTCTCCACAACCGTACACCAATTGAAGGCAAAATACGAGATTCAAGGAATTCCTCCTGAAATTTTGTTCACACAGGCTGGCTATCTTACGCTGCAACGACAATCTCAAACCAGAGCAGAGCTTGTGTTCCCAAACACCGAAGTGGCTGAGAGCCTGTTGCAGCTCGCCCTCACTATCGAAGGTATGAGCATCTCGGATACGACGTATGATGACTGCGATCTACTCGTCGAATACATAGATAGGCGCAATCTGGACAAGATTATCGACGTATTCAACCGTATACTCGTTGACTGCTCCTCATCGAAGAGCGTGATCTTTTCGGATGAACTCTCAGTACGGGACCTCATATTTGCAGCCATACCCTCAATGCGAAATCTCCTAAAAAACAAAGAGCGCGCCAATGCTCTGGGCATTTCTGATCTTGAACTCACAACAAAGCGCACCCACATGGTGATTGAATTTACGCGCACCTATCCCCCCAAAAGTCATGGGGAAGAGAGAAGAGATGCGGAAAAATCCCTCAATCAGGGCATCGCACAGATGATGAGCCGCAAATATGCTATGAAATTCCCTGATCTGCCACTCTATCGAGTTGTCATGGTGATCGGTACCTGTGAGCGACAGATTCTCCCCGAGTTCTGCCGCGAGGTGAGTGAAGAATAAAGCGATCGGTTCAATCGTGGCGCTCGCGGATCGACGGTGCAATGCGGCTTGCACATGCCAGCCCTGTTGTTCTACTGCGTTCAGAAAAAAAGTGGACACTTGGAGAGAAAAATAGCAGACTCTGTGCTGGGTGCCGCTCACAAAAAAGTAAGTTTGTTTCGGGCTTGAGTATACAAGTGTGAAAGCCTGCATCGTACTCTTGATCCATGGGGGGTACTTCATTTTGATAGTTTTTAAGAGATATACTGCGGTCAGAAAAAAAAGTATCACTTGGAGTTGACAATACCCGACTCTGCTATGACTCCCGCTCGCAACAGTGTCAGTTTGTTTCTGGCTTGAGTATAGTTGGTATCCGCTCACGGGGTTACGATACTCTGCAGTTTGTAAACATCTTCGAACTCGCCTGCGTCAACAAAGTCCGCTTTCTCCCGCCAGAGATAGAGCAGAAAATCGACTGAAAGGCTGATTGCACCTACCCCTGTGAGCGTATACTTTAATAGAACGTATCTACATATGCTTGTTTAAAAGATTGGTTTCGCGATTATTTGGCAAATGCTTGACATCATGCTCGAGAGGGAAATGCTCAACGTACGGTTTTACAATTTGTCAGCGTGTGTTGACCAATACAGGTTGTTTTCTTTTGTCTCTCGTGTGAAATTCGGCATGCGGCTGGGTTGGCTTTTGTGTCCTAGTTATTAGTCAGATTGGTTTCATTGCACGGACAATGATTTTGCACAAGACACTGTTGGCCAATTTTTAAGTTGAGAATATAAAAAATAAAAGAAGATGATGAGGTATTTTATTAATAACAGAAGATATTGACTATGATACTATATTTTTGAATTGAAAAAAACTAGATATTTTGATGTATATTTGTAATTCATAAAAATATTTTAAAAAAATTAATAAAATAAAGAGAAATATTGTATATAAGGCATTGACTCATATTCATACTTAAAATGCAATTCAAAAAGTCATAGACAAAGTGATTGTTTTTGGTAGTTCAATAAGAAATGACTGTACAAATGATAGTGATATCGATATATGTATTTTTTCAAAGTACGGACCTAAAAATAATGTTTTTTATGAGGCATATAAGAGCTTTTTAGATGAAAAATTTGACGTTATATATTATGATTATGCCGGGAGTAACCTGCAAGATTTTATAGTAAAAAATGGAATTTGTGTGTATGAGTAGTGAAATTTTTTTTAGAAAGAATATATTTTGATATCAATGGTGCAGAATATTTTTAAACCTTCAAGGTAATCCTATAAATGATAAAGGCGCTATAGATATGCCTGCGTATAACGTTCAACAAGCAACCGAAAAATGTATTAAGTATTACTTAAAATACAATTACAATATTGATATAAACAATAAAAATATAAAATTAATGATATACTAAAATTAATATAGTATATAAATCAAATAGATTCAGAATTTATCACAAAATATAATGATATATTAGAAGCTACAAACATGATCAGTTATTGGGAATCGAATAGCAGGTATAGTGAGTTTTATGTAGCAAGACGTAGTGAAGTTGAAAACAGAGAAGTGTCGCACTTCCCTTGATTTTTCTGCTAAAAACAAGCCTTCTCCCTGCAAATCTACCTATTGAGACAATAGATCTTTTAATTAAGGAAACAATCTTCTTCAATAGAATAATACGATCTACTGTATCGATACCTTTTTGATTCTGGCTAATTGGGAAATCCCGGACAATTTTACCGGTTTTTACATCTCTTAGATGATACGCGGCATTGCTGCATTCAATATACCGGTTTCGGCCTTCATAGACGAGCCTCTCTCCCCTAGTGTCCTCGCTGTCAAGATTGGCTACATCCGCTTCTTTGAGATAGGGCATGTACGTGTTTGAATTCCACCGTGTGCGCCCCAGCATTACGGAGAACATGTACCGCTCATTCGATTCGTTGCTGTATAGTCCATACGTACCCGGACGGAAGGCATCGTATTTAACGTAATAGTAGCGCCAAGGGTACAGCCCAGACGCTTCGCAAGAAGAGAGAAAATCATCCCGAATCTTCCGTAAGCTATCATCTGTAAATTTTTGGGCTTGAGAGAGCAGTAGAATAAGGATTTTGTGGGTTTCATCAAATCCGCTCTTCCCGCTTTTGTGAAACAGCTCTTCCCAGGCTTTCTCGTTTTTTGAGCCATACTGCCAGCACCAGTTGTTTCGCTCCTTCTGGCCATAATTTCCATTGGCCATGAGAGCACAGTCAACGAGATCCAAGTCGCAAGAGAACAGGGAGGTAAATCGCGGGGCATAGTCGACGTGGTCAAGTCCGACGACACGTATCTGGCCTTTAGTACCTGTAAAAAGCTAACTTGAGCATTTTGCAGGTACACAGAGATCCGTCTACAGCAAATTTTTTGCTGTAAACAAACGATACGACAGAGTGTTGCACTCTTATCACCCGGTGGTAATGCCAAGCTGCCGGCAAC
>JAFTDR010000050.1 GCA_017454105.1 Desulfovibrionaceae bacterium
AGAATTGAGTGCTGATCCCGTTCGCAAAACTGTCAGTTTGTTTCTAGCTTAAGTATAACTCGCTGATCGGCGGAACGTACAATGAATCTGTAACTATATATTTTAGGGTATTATTACGGTTCTACTGGTTGATTGCAATAGACTGGGGGAGTTTGTGGCAGAGAGGCCAGATACTCTCACAGTGCGGGATCGCCACTCATTGCAATCAACTTCTCGAATTGTAATAGCAAAAATCCTGGCGCACATATTGAACAAACCCCCTTTTCAAGATCCATAATTAGGTAGGGGGGGCTTTCGCTCCCTAGCAATGCATCGCCCCACCGCACGTGTGGCGACGCGTAGCTGTACGGCGGTTCCTAGTGAAGACGAAAGAGGTTTTATACGCGCCACTCCAGGTGATCGCGACCCTATGTACGATATCACATGCGGTTCGCATGCCGGACATCTCGTTTCTTCGGATTGTCTGCTACACTTACGTCTGTAATCCTATTTTTCGTATGCCGTTACTCCGTAGTGTACTCTTGTTTGAGCTTGACTTTACTCTCGGCGTGTCATTAGCTGTTTCAGGATCCGGCGGATAGCGTCACTTGTCTGACCGCAGAGGTACAAGGCGCGCGCTTAACCGTATTGAGCGTACTGTCTGTAGGATGCACAATATGAACGGTGTCAGCAGAGGAACCAACCGCCTTTGAGTTTTTTTTCCTCGCGTGCAGGTATCCTTGCGGTACGTACCGATGAGCTATCGCGTAGACGTTGCTGGCAGAGATCTCCTGGCTAAAGTGCAATTTCTTGCACGCTCTCACCCGTATCGCGCAAGTGCAGCAAGGCTGCTCGGCCTTCTATCCCATCAATACTTCTTCTCGGCATTCCTCCTGTGGGGGCAACAAAAAAAGCCCCATGTTTGAATGGGGCTTTAATCTCACAGGATGGAGTTTTTTGTTAGTTAAACTCCGCTACCGCGTACACAGGCGGAAAATATTACTTTTGTATAACTTTGTATAGTTTTTATCTATACCGTTGCAGCCGCCTGCAAAGAAAAAAAACAACCATATCCTTTGTCGGGATATGGTTGTTTTTTCGTAGATTCTACATGGTATGAATGTCGGGCATCGGCGGCTCCATCTGTATGGTGCCGTTGTCCCCAGTTGGCTGAGGCTCCGACTGCTCGTTACTTTTCTTTTTGCTCATGCGCGCGACAACGCTTGAGTAATACCCCTTCGCCATCAAGGGAGTATTTGGCTCAACACCGATAAGACGTCGGTATTCATCAGCCGTAAGGCCATGCTTATCAAGATGGCGACTCATCATGGTCATTTCTTTACCGCAGACACAGCACTTTATGCGATCTTCTGATATTGACTTCTTCATTTCTTCTGGATCATTGATGAGCCATGTCGAAACATCCGGCTTCTCAATCGGCAGAGCGGGGCTCTTGGTTTTGACTCCGTTATCAATAGATGGCATGCCGGATGGCATAATGGGGGACATAACGGAGGACACACCGTCCACAGGCTGCGCGGCGAAATTCTCATCCATATATTGTTTCATGTAGACCTTGTTGCGGTGAACGGCAATCTGCATCTTGAGCGCTTCTTCCTGAATGAAGCTCATAGGTTCATTCGGATGCTTGTTATATACAATCTCAAAAATTTTGATATCAGTAAGGTCTTCAGCCATGGGGAGTCTCCTTTATTATTGAGCAAAAAGAATTGTTTCCCTTGTTTTCTCTAATGCGCCAAAAAGAGCTGGCCGCAATGAACAAAGAAGCCGTTCTGCCATGTCAGTTAGGCAAAACAAAGACATACTACTCGACAGCGTACTGACTTTCCCACGGCATCCAAAGGGGGCTCTCTCAATTGGTCGATGCATACCTTGCGGGAAGATGGGAAATGCTGTTCGCTTCTCAAAGAAGTTTTTGTACGCTTTGTCGAGGTCTTTTACGCGGAACACATAAGCCGGGAAGCTGCAGGAAGAAAGCTCGCTTGGAGTAGCCCAAGCCGCATCTGTGGCTATGGCTCAAAAGGAAAGAGCAGCGTACGAATGTCTCTGGCACAGGTTAGCATGTGAAGGCTTGCAGGTTTTGTCTGTCTTGAATGGAAAAAGAGTACGAAATTCGCAGCGTAAGGCCTTGTGTTTTCATAATGCATCTGCGCATGGTCTTTGTTAGGAAATATCGGTATGGCGTCTTTACGAAAACGATAGTTGCCAGTGTATGGGCGGATCTTGCCGAAGTTCACCGAGAGGATGACCCTGTGCAGCGTTACGCGTCAAAACTCGCTGGTCAAGAGCCTAAAAAGGCGTGTTCAGCAGTGATTTGGGAAACGCGGCTATCCAACTATATAGTATGGGCGGTTTATTTAGGTCGCTAGGCTCCTTTGCAGGCATTTGTGCCTGCGCTTAGGTCTTGAGTCCTTTGAAAGTCATAGCGAAAATGAGTGTACCAGATTGGGCGCGTTTGATAGAAAGAACGTATTGGAACAAATCCGCTTTTGAGGGGGCACACGCCGTATGACTTCTTGGCGCATCAGTATCTGACAGCTTGCTCAACAGTGTGTCTCTCCGCAGTATCTCCGTAAAAAAGCGAAAGATTCTAGGCATACACAGAGACAAGAGCGTTACACAGAGGCGATCCAGAGTCCTTGCGATCTTCAACGCAAAACAAGCCTTTTCGCCAAGCGGGTCTCTTTGAGTCAAAATCGCCCTATTAGGTTGTTCGTTTCAGAAGCTAAATTACATGCCGGGAAAATGAGATGAATGAAATCGAATATTGTCATACTACTTCTATTTGTCAAGTCTTTTGGGAAAAAAAGTATCCCTATGCCTCACAATTTTTCCAAAAGCAAAACAAACGAGACTCTTCCCATGGGCAGGGGCGCTGTCTTCTTGTTTGCATTGTCCTTGAAAAAAAGTGAGTAGACCAAGCGCAACGCGCTTGGCAGCAATACGATTTCCCAAGTTTCGATTACAAAGTCTTCAGATAAAGCTTGAGGTTTTGATTGCGGCAAAGAAGAAGACTCATAAGCAGTTCTCCTCAGCCTTCGGAATTGCATACGGTTCTCTACAATAATCCAGGCATTTTTTGGAACTTGTAGAGTGTGACAACAATAAAAATAATCTTCATTTTTAATAAAAGTCCTCTGTGCCGACTTCTTTCAAAGCGTATTCGCAGTGTGACAGAGGCGCGACATAAAGATCGGTACAGTGCCTAAGCGACCTGCAAGTTCAGAAGAAGTGCGGTGAACACTGGCTTTTCTCAATATCTCTGTTTTTTTTCGGCCTGAAATTTTGGGTCTCTGTCCTGGTCAGTCAATGAGATCGTTTCATTTTGAGCTAAGAAATCGTCTTTGGCCAATTTGACTTTTGCGTGATCGGAAGACCGAAGACAATCCTATGCGTAGTCACTTGCGTGGTATCACTGCGCAAGAATAAATGGCCTAACGATTCTGAACCCAATATAAGGATGACGATCGAGAAAGTGCGGTCTGCACCGTAGAGCCAGGATACGGCACGTACTACAATTTGAGAAGTTGATTGCAATGAGTGCCCACCTCTCACTGCGAGAGTATCTGGCCTCTCTGTCGTACACTCCTCAAGTTTCTTGCAATCAACCAGTAGAATCGTGATAGAGAGTAAATCTGTACAAGCCCATGCTATCCGATGTTCGAAAAATGCGTTTTGCACGTTTGGGGATACATGCGCAAGGTTGGAGGTCATACTGACTGATGCTTCTGTGATACATCCCCTGATTTGGCAAGCAAGGGACTTGTGTAATCGTTAGCACAAAACAAAAGATTCTCAGTTGATCTGTCGTTTGGAATCTCGTGGGGACTATCTGGCCCAAGAAATCGAGTTCGCGATCCTTGCATAAAGAATTTGCTAGGGTAATTCGCTCACTTCTCTGCGGGTACGATTTTTTCACAGAGCCGTATGTCCCAAGTCAGTTGCAAGGCATCCGGCCAGTTCTTGTCTGTACATCTTTTTGCCATAAAACTGCGTATATTCTGGTCTAGCGTAGCACATACGCGCGCTCAATACCGATCCGATCTGATCGGTGTTTGCTTTCTTCTTTCTGACTGTTGGCAGAGGAATGCCGCAACTAGAGAGCGATTGACCAAGACCTGCGGAATTTTGATTCCAGAAGGTTGTGCAAAGCCAGTTTTGTACTTGATGACACACTGAATGAAATACTTTCGCCTGTGCATTATTGTTTTTCAGTGCCCTAAAACGGCAAATCAACTCCAACTCTCCTGACACATAGGCAGCTGGATTGTACGCTTTGCCAAATGCGCCTTTGAGCTTTAGGCTTGAAAACAAAGGACACGAGCAGATACGCATGTCTCGGGATTGCAGAGAAAAATTCTCTCCCGACAACGTGGTCGCTATTGAGAGCGTCGTCCAGAGGGAGGGAAACCATGCAGAGCTGTGGCAATACGTTGCTGCTTTTGAGGCGCAAGGCCAAACGTGACACGCACAATGGCACAAGCTCTCTTTGTAGATACTGCTTTGCCTGTCGCACTGCTGCGTTCTGCTCTGTGCGAGTCTCTACGCTTTCCTTAAGGATATTTCATCGACGCGTGCATTGGGTATGGGAGATGATCGTGTATGACCGGCTCAACCAACTTAGAGTCCAGAAACAAACTGACAGATTTGCGAGCGGGAGTCAGCACTCAAGTGGCAACTTTTTTTCTGACCGCAGTATAAAAAGATGGTTGTGGATCGCCTACGTCGTAAAGCATAGTTCTGCGAAAAAGATACACACGAATTTGGGTGAGCCAGTATGAACAAAAATCTGTCCCTATGCTGCCGCTTACGGGGTAACAGTACTATGCAGGCTTCGTAGCCCTTCGAGCTATGTCATTGTCGACAAAGACCGCCGACGCGAAGCCAGCCTACCGTGGGTGATGCATGAGGAGGTAGAAAGCAAGGCGCATCCCGCTATACACCCGTGAAAGGATTCTTCCCGAGACACAGTGAGCTCTGTGGGTGCCGACCAATTGAAGTCACTCTCCTTTGGCTTGCGCGGCTCGGTATATCTGCAAAAAAGACAGATGGCAGAGGGGAGCAGGAGGCAAAGTACTGTGCGATCGAGTATCGAGGGGTTTTCCTTGCGTACAATAGCCAAGTCTGAATGCAGTCAGAAATATATGTCCTGCCCAGGGAGGGAGTACGCGGAACATTTCGGGCTCTGCGCTACCCAGCTACATAATGATTTTCCCTGGGCAAGCTAAGGCAAGCGGCCTCAACTGGTAGGCACCCGCAGGGCTCACTGTGTCGCGGGAAGAATCATTGCGACGCCGAGTATATCCTGAGCATACTATCACGCGCGACCTTCTTGCTATGTGAACCTGGGGTACACTGCCTGCTCTGTCAACGCTGCAACCATTTGCGGTGGCCCCCTTATGCATAGGAGCGGAAAACCAGGGCGTACGATGCGCCGGCGAGGCGTGCGGAGAAAGAGTTTCCGTCGGCTCAATTTCTGGGCATGAAATGGAACTGGACCATTTGCAGCTAAACAGCTCTGTTTGAGCCAAAAGGCTTTTTTTTTGAGTTGAAGATCGATAGGATTGCGGCTCTCCTCAGAGTAGCTATACTCGCGACGGTGCCTACAGTAGAAGCTCGCACTTCCTCCGAGCTTGTGAAGGAAGAGTTCACCCGTTGCGAGTACACCTGCTGGATGGGATTGTCGCGCCTTCTGCCGATCAAGCATCTGCAAAAAGAAAGAGGGCTCCTGCTTCTGTTAGAGCGAAAGAACGCGCTCCTGAACGCTCTCGCAAAAAAAAAACGCTCAAGCTGAAAAAAAGTGCTTGACGGACAGAAGAAAAAAGCGGATAAAACATCTCGTCCTTTTTTGAGAGATAGCACTTCCTTTTTCTGCTTTTGATGCTACGCGAAAGCACATAGTGCATAGAAAAGAGTCTATTTCAGAGAATTCGACAGAAAAAGCTCCTCTCTACCAAAAATAAGCTCATATTTTTAGTTGACAGACGGAGCCGCTTCGTTTAGATCTTCGTCCAGCGATTTGATTTTCTTAGCACGGAGCGAGTGTCCCTGCGTGACATTCAAAGCCGCGTATCAAAATAAGCAGCTTATGTGAGAAGAAAACGCGAGAG
>JAFTDR010000051.1 GCA_017454105.1 Desulfovibrionaceae bacterium
CCAACTTAAGCGGCGGATTGTAGCTAAATGAACTCGTTTAGCTACAAAGGCTCTTTTTGAGTTGGAAGAACAGATGGACTGTAGCTCACCTCCATGTAGCTAACTCACCGGGCGGGAATTTAAGATAATCAGAACCTCCAGATTTTATCTAGAGATTTTTTTTAATCGAGAGCCAGCTTGAAGGCAAGTGCAAATCGCCTCAAGGGGAAAATAATAGTGCGGCTGGGTATATCTCTGAGACGTCTTGCTGTGACGTTCTTCAGATGATCCTTTTTCTTGGTCTACGCTCGCACACTTTCAGAGCCAGTAAGAAGCTAAAGATACAATCTTTCTACAGTTGGTAATTCGGCATCAAGGGCTTGCAGCGTTACAGCCATAGCTTCCAACTCTGCCCTTTGATCTATTGACGGTTGAGCAACGCACCGCTTTTCGACCAAAGTTCAGAAGCGAATCCTTCTTCCATCAGTGTGTGTTTGTCCAAGCAAGCACAGACGGTGTACTCTCCCCCTGCGATTCGAAAAAGTGAGCTGATTTGTTGCAGGGAAGTATACTGGCCTCAACGCATGTTTCGGTCAAAAAAGCCGGTCAATTCCGCAAAAAGTTGGCGTACCTCCGGCACAGCGGGGTCAGCCAGGTAGTGTACGTGGCTCATGCCCTCAAAGACCATGAGTTCTGCCGGAACACCGGCAGCGCGCAATTTGAGGTGCATACGCACGGTATTTGAGAGGAAGAGATCGCGGGTCCCTGAGGTCAAGAAGACCGGGGGAAAGCCCGTCACATCGCCGTACACGGGCGATAGGTAGGGATCCCGTAAATCATGGCCATTGGCGTAGAGCCTGGCCGCATCGCCGAGCCAGCCGTCGTAGGTGACGAGTACATTGTCCTGGCCAGCGTGGGTAAAATAGCTGTCCCCAACTTTGTCTAAATCCGACCACGGTGAACCAGGCGCAATGGCAGCAGGCAGAGGCAAGCCTTCGGCCTTGGCCCGCAGGACAAGAGCGAGAGTTAGGCCTCCCCCTGTTGAAGAACCAAACACACCGATGCGTTCGGGCGGATAGCGTTTGAGCAGCGCCCGATAGACCGCGAGAACATCGTCCAGGGCTGCAGGATAGGGATGGTCCGGTGGCATTCGATAGTCCACAGACACAACAACGATCTTGCCCAGCGCGGCCATAAAGATGCCCTCTTCTGTGCCCGTATCTCCAGGGTAGAAGACATAGCCTCCACCATGGATATGCAGAAGTACCCGATCCTGATGTGCTTGGGCTACAGCCTTTGGCCTAAGCGTATAGATCGGCACACCCCCAAGGCTACCAGGCGTGGATTGTACGGCCAATTGTTCCCTAAAGGCCGCAATCCTTGGCCCGGCGGATGCTGCGACCTTGTTCACGAGTTCTCTCCACTCCGCCGCATTCTTTGGATGCGCGTTCCAATGCTTAACAAGAGGCGTGGGAGAGATCAGAGCTTGGAGTTCGCTGCTGACAGTTTTGGGCACAGGATAGGCGATCGGGGCCTCTCTGGCCTCTGTCGGTGCAGAGGAGAGGAGGATGAGGCTGACTATGGCCAGAAGAAAAAAATCACGATATGTCTGTATCGTACGCATGCAAGTATCCATGTAAAGATTGACGGATTACCCGTGTTGAAGCTGAAATCCTCGCGATACAAAGCATCTTGGCGTATGTCAGATGAGCGACGTGCTACAAGGAGTCCAGAAAAACTTTTTTCGTCGACAAACTGCAGAACCCAACCTCCCGCTCTGGGCAAGAGCGCAGCTTCGCTCGTATGCAGGCTTCGAAGCCAAAGACCGCATTCTAGCGTGGGGGATGCTCGAAGTCAGAAACAAACTGACATTGTTGCGAACGGGAGTCGGCGCACAAGTTTTTTTTCTAACCGCAGTATACGACGGATGTATGGCGCATTTTTGCTCTGCACCGCGCATCGACTGAAGCGTCGTCAGTACTCCCATCAAAAAAAAAACAGCACAAGTCCGCAAGAAAGCGCGTGATACAAGAAAAGGATTTCGGACTTTTCCGAAATCCTTTTCTGCTGCATTAATTATATGAGCGAAGCTTCTCGCCGTAGTATGCCTTTCTGTAGACATCCTTGATTTCAGAAATCAAGGGGTAGCGCGGGTTCGCACTTGTGCACTGATCGTCAAAAGCCTGTTCGCTCATGGTATCTAAGATGCTCATGAAATCTTCTTCAGCAATGCCAGCCTCGCGGATAGACGCTGGTATGCCCACATCTCTCTTCAGCTCTTCAATCGCAACAACAAGACGAGCTGTCTTGGCCCAGCGTTCGTTCGGCCCATCACCCTGAATGTCATTGGCAAGATGAAGCATATCCGCGATTCGCGCATAGCGACCTTTGACCCAGGGATATTTATACTGCGGCATCATGCCCTGCTTGGTCGGTGTGTCTGTCGCATTGTACTCGATAACATAGGAAAGCAGGAGGGCATTGGCAAGACCGTGGGGGAGATGGAGATAGCTGCCCATGGCATGCGCCATTGAATGGCAGACACCAAGGAAGGCATTGGCAAAGGCCATACCGGCTATGGTTGCGGCATAATGCACCTTCTCTCTGGGCACAAGGCGCTCATCCCCGCCAGCATACGATCGACGCAGATACTTAAAGATAAGGCGTATTGCCTCCATCGCTTGCGCATCGGCAAAATTCGTGGCCATGGTTGAGGTATAGGCCTCAATCGCATGGGTCAGCACATCAAGGCCTGCGTTCGCAATGAGGGACTTCGGCAGATCCATGACAAATTCAGGATCAACGATGGCCATATCCGGTGTCAGGGCATAGTCGGTTACAGGATATTTCACGCCTGTCTTACCGTCTGTTATGACAGCAAAAGGCGTCACCTCACTGCCTGTGCCGGATGTTGTCGGAATGGCAATCATATGGGCTTTCTTCCCAAGGCTCGGGAAGGAGACAATGCGTTTGCGGATATCCATGAAGCGCAGGGCAATATCTTCAAAGCGGATATTCGGCACCTCATACATAAGCCAGACGATCTTGGCCGCATCCATGGGAGAGCCGCCGCCAAGGGCAATAAACAGATCCGGCTGGAATGAGCGCACAAGCATAAGCGCCTTTTCGGCCGTTTCGATATCTGGATCCGGATTGACATCGGCAAAAATGCGTATTTCCATGCCGAGTTTCGCAAGAACATTCACGACACGGTCAACATGCCCGAGGCTCACCATTGTCTTATCGGTTATGATGCATGCTCTGTGGCAGTCCTTATATTCCTCAAGCGCCGATGTAAGAGCGCCCAGTTTAAAATAAATCTTCGGGGGAACACGGAACCAGAGCATGTTCTCACGGCGGACAGCAACCGACTTCACATTCATCAAATGTTTTACTCCAATATTCTCGCTCACCGAATTTCCACCCCAGCTGCCGCAGCCAAGGGTAAGAGAAGGCGCGATGCGGAAATTGTAAACATCGCCTATGGCACCCTGAGAAGCAGGCATGTTGACGAGAACTCGGCCTGTTGTCAAAGTCTTTTCAAAAAAGTGAATGCGGTCCGCATTGCTCTCCTTGATATAGAGAACCGAGGTGTGCCCTGCCCCGCCAAGTTCGACAAGCTTCTGCGCATTGGCAACCGCTGTCTCGAAATCAGGCATTCTGTAAAAGCCAAGGACTGGTGACAGTTTCTCATGCGCAAAGGGATCGTCACTTCTCACTTTGTCGCGCTCAGCAATGAGTACCTTTGTTGTCTCAGGAAGCTCTATGCCCGCCATGCGCGCAATTGCGCTCGCGGACTGGCCAACAATGGCATTGTTCAGAGAACCGTTCACAAAGATGACATTGGCCAGAGCCTCCGCCTCTTCCGGCGAGGCAAACCAAGCACCGCGACGTATAAACTCTTCTCTCAGCTCGTCAGCAATCTTGGCGTTTGCGAGAATTGTCTGCTCGGAAGCGCAAATAAGTCCATTGTCAAAGGTCTTGCTTAAAAGAATGGAGTTGACCGCAACCTTAATGTCTGCGCTCTCATCGACAACAACAGGGGTATTCCCCGAACCCACACCGATGGCTGGTGACCCTGAGCTGTAGGCAGCCTTGACCATGCCGGGTCCGCCTGTCGCGAGAATAAGATTCACATGGCTCATCAAATAATGCGTGTCACTCAGCTTGGGCGAATCAAGGCAGGCAATGATATCGCGCGGGGCGCCGGCATCAACGGCGGCCTGCAGAATGAGCAAAGCGGCGGCCTTTGTGCAGGCATTGGCTCTTGGATGGGGCGAGAAAATAATGCCGTTTCTTGTCTTAAGGCACAGCAGAGCTTTAAAAATGGTGGTCGAGGTGGGATTGGTCGTGGGGATAATGCCCGCAACTATGCCAAGCGGTGCCGCGATCTGGCGAAAGCCGGAGACCGTGTCATCCTCGATGATACCGCAGGTTTTTGTGTCCTTGTACTGATTGTAGATATACTCTGAAGAGAAATGGTTTTTAATAACCTTGTCTTCCAAAATCCCCATGCCGGTCTCTTCGACGGCAAGTTTCGCCAGATGGATGCGGTTGGCAGTGGCAACGGAGGCAGCATGCTGGAAAATAGCATCAACCTCCTTCTGAGAATATTGAGCGTAGCGGCTTTGCGCTTCGCGAACGCGGTTGATCAAAGCTTCCAGCTGTTCAAATGAAGTATCCTGCACGTTTTCTGTCTCCATACACATCTCCGTTGATAACATCCGTACACCCGGTCGCACCGGGAATTTGGGCCCATCTAAACCCATCTAAGCCCATCTAGGCCCATCCACTGCCAAAAAGCAGCCGCTTTCTCTCAAAGACTAAAAAAACCCTGCTTACAATTGCCGCAGCCGCTCTATCGCTTCTTCTGTGTCTTTTGGCGAACCAAAAGCTGTCAGACGCACATAGCCTTCCCCGCTTTTGCCAAAACCGACACCAGGGGTGCAGACAAGGGCCGCATCTGTCAGAAGGTGATTAAAGAAATCCCATGATGTCTGCCCGTCAGGCACGCCGACCCAAATGTACGGGGCATTGACACCGCCAAAGACGGAAAGCCCCATGCCCTTGACTGCTTCTGAAAGCTTGCGGGCGTTTTCATGGTAGATTGCGATAGTCTCCGCAATTTCCCTTTGTCCGGCTTCCGTATACACGGCGCAGGCCGCGCGCTGCACTATATAGGGGCAACCGTTGTACTTGGTACTCTGACGCCGATTCCACAGATTGCGCAAGCCGACTTTTCCACCGCGACCGTCTGACACAGTCAGTTTTTCAGGCACAACAGTGTAGGCGCAGCGCAATCCCGTAAAACCAGCCGTCTTTGAAAAACTCCGGAACTCAACGGCCACCTCATCCGCACCCTCTATCTCATAGATGCTGTGCGCAACCCCCTCCTCCTGGATATAGGCCTCATAGGCTGAATCATAGAGGATGATGCAGCCCTCACGCACTGCGTAGTCAACCCACACACGCAGTTCGTCCTTGGAGAGAACGGTCCCAGTGGGATTGTTGGGGTAGCAGAGATAGATGAGATCTGGACGGACAGACGGAAGCTCAGGCACAAAATTGTTTTCCTTGGTGCAGGGCAGATAGCAGATCCTGCTCCATGTCACATCAAAGAGATCCCCTGCCCTTCCCGCCATGACATTGGAATCCACGTAGACAGGGTAGACGGGATCCGTCACCGCAACAACGCTGTCCTCGGAAAAAAGCTCCTGAAAATTTCCCAGATCGGACTTTGCGCCGTCACTGACAAAAATATCATCAGGAGAAATAGGTAAACCTGCATAGTCATGGGCGCATATGGCCTCGCGGAGAAAGGCGTAGCCTTGCTCTGGTCCGTACCCACGGAAAGTGGCAGGATCCCCCATTTCGTTCACTGCGTCATGCAGCGCCGCAATAACCGTTTTCACAAGAGGCTGCGTCACATCCCCTATGCCCAAACGGATAATCTTCCGGTCTGGATGCTCCTGCTTGAAGGCTTCCACTTTGCGCGCAATATCCACAAAAAGATAGTTGGACGACAATTTCAGGTAATTGGTATTGACCTTTGTCACAAACACCTCGTCCGATTCTTACAAAATAAAGGTTCCATCAAAAACGGTTACGGCATTCCCTGTCATATACACATGCCCGTCGCTCGTATTCCAATCGATTGTGAGTTCTCCGCCTGTGAGCGCGACGGTCAGTTTTCTCTGTGTCCGCCCTGTCAGAGCGCAGGCAACACCGACAGCGCACGCTCCTGTTCCGCAGGCAAGAGTCTCCCCTGCCCCTCGCTCCCACACGCGCATGGCGACCCTGTTCTCTGAGATACGCTTGACAAATTCGGTATTGATGCGCGCGGGAAAGACTGGATGATGCTCAAAACAAGGACCAAGACGGGGAAGGTCCAGAGAGTCGAGGTCATCCACAAAGAGGACAGCGTGCGGATTGCCCATGGAAACACAAGTCACAGCGAAGTTGGTGCCGTTGACCTCAAGGTCTTGCTCAATACATTGCCCATCCTTTGCCCAGGCCGTGTCAACCGGGATTTTTGCCGGCTCAAGAATCGGTTCGCCCATGTCAACCGTTGCGCCGACAACGCAATCGCCGTCCTTGCGCAGACGGATGATTTTAATGCCAGCCCGGGTCTCAAGACGCATAACGTCTTTTTTCACAAGCCCGTGGTCGTAGGCGAATTTTCCGACACAACGGCTGGCATTTCCACACATTTCCGCTTCCGTGCCGTCGGCATTGAACATACGCATGCGGATATCGGCCGTGTGTGAGGGAAGAATAAGAACAAGTCCGTCGGATCCGACGCCAAAATGGCGATCACTTATGCGGACTGCGAGTTCCTCCGGATTCTCGACATGCTCCGCAAATCCGTTGATATAGACATAGTCATTGCCTATTCCGTGCATCTTTGTGAAATGAACAGTGCTTTGCATGGATACCTTCCGGGAAAAACGTTATATCACGAATGCATGGCCATATAGTAATATACAAGCGGTGCCAGCACAAGGCGATAGACAGCGAATGGTCGCAATGTCATGCGGCCAAGAAGCATAATAAAGAGTTTTACAGCAAGAAGGGCGAAGAAAAAAGAGCCAATCATGCCCACGGCAAAAAAAGCGAGATCATCTGTGCTGAAAAGATGGCGGTTGGACACTATTTCATAGCCTGTCGCCGCAATCATAATCGGGACGGCCGCAATAAAGGAATATTCGGCCGCAGTTTTTCTCGAGGCGCCAAGGAGCATACCGCCTATGATGGTCGCAGCTGACCGCGAAAATCCTGGCCAGAGGACTGCGAGCGTCTGAAAACAGCCGATACCAAGAGCCAGTTTTGGCGTTATGGCATCAAGACTCGCAACCCGCTCGCCCATCTGCCGCGATTCGGCAAAAAGCATGATCAGAGCGCCGGCAACGAGGGCCAGTAAAACAGGAAGCGGCGCAAAAAGGGTCTGTTTGATAAACGAGCCGAAAAAAAGGCCGACGAGCGCTGCTGGCAATGAGGTCAAAAAAAGAAGCCAGATGCCCCTAAGACCTGAGAAAGGCACATCCTTGCGCGGGAGAAGCAGACCAAGAAAGCGCTTCCAGTAGAGAACAACAACCGCGAGGATTGCGCCAAGCTGAATGACAATGAGAAAGGTCTTGATCGTCGGTCCCTGGACATGCAAAAGCTCAGTCGCAAGGATCAGATGTCCTGTTGAGGACACAGGAAGAAATTCCGTCAGCCCTTCAATAAAGCTCAGTAAAAGCGCAAGATAAAAAAGGTCCATGAAACAATCCCGTGTTAGACAGTGACCGGATCACATCCGGGCTCTCTGTCTCTTACGGTTCTCCGCAGGGCAAAGTCAACTGGCAACGTTTGCGCCTTCCACCTCAACACAACCAAGAGATCTGCCCAGATCGCGACTTAAAAAACTCCGCTCACCATGTCCAATAGGCTGTACTTCCCGTCCAGCGGGTTCGCCGCACTCTTCCAACTCAAAAAGTGGCTTGTAGCGACAAATGGTTCTGTAGGCTTTTCATGCCGGGAAAATGAGCTAGGTTCAAAGCGGGCCGATTCTCGCTTTCAGCCTCGCAAAAGCTTGTACAGAAGGATTGTTTGCAAGGCACATACAGGGAACCGGCTCGTTTGCCTCGTGTACGGATTAATAGTATATCGGTCAAGCTCGGGAGCCCCAAAGAACCAGGCTTTTTAAGTTGCTCATGGCATTCTTGCTCCCTTTTTGCAGTCACTGACCACAGAGGCGGATGAAGGTCCGCGTCACAAGAAGTGTAGGGTCCACTGTTGAACGATATTATGGCAATCCGCACACGCGGCTCGTTTGATCGCTACAGGAAGAATCATTGCGCAGCTCGGTATTTTGCGAACGGAAACCGGCACAAGTAGCAACTTTTTTTTCTGACCGCATTCTATATCCAACGTATCCGCTCACGGGTGTATGGTGGAATGTGGAGCAACAGATACGCTTTTACAGTCCCTTGTTCCCTGAACCTCATCAGTCTTGAAGAGTCCCTTTTTTTCTGACTTAAAGTATCGTCCCAGCATTTCGCTTGAGCCTACGAGACACAATGCGCAATATATGCGCTCTCTTTCACTTCGTAGACGCACGCAGCGGTCTTAGCGCACACCATCAAAGAATTACGGAGAGGCACTTGGCGTCACAATGCTCGAAAACTCCCGCCCGGTTAGCTCCATGGAGGAGAGCAGCTGTCCATCCGCTCTTCCAACTCAAAAAGACCCTTTGTAGCTAAAACAGGTCCGTTTAGCTACAAAGGGTCCTATAAGATAGGCTTTTCGTCTCTGTAGCTCCATTTCATGCCGGGAAATTGAGAGGATTCTTCCCCGCGACACAAAATTGGCCCAGAGGATTCCGACCAATTGGCTCTCCATTGTCTTGCGTGGGAAAACCACAATGCGGCCGGGTAGAACTCAGCCCTAAGCAAAACGGTTTCGCCCATCGTCTGTCATGACAACAGATGGCTCAATAGACCTTCTTCATTGGTATTGAACCAGGATCGACACCAAGCGTATGAGGCTGCGTATATTCTTTGCTTTGATATGTCAGCTTAATCGTAAACGGTTCTCGATGAACGTTTAGAAGTCTTGCAATGACATTTTCGCAAGGCATTAAAGGTTTGCCGTTATGTAGACCTATACCATAAAGAGTACCTACAAAACAACAATGAACCCCACAGTCTTTTGACGGGTTATGTGTACTCTTTGTATTCTGTTAGCAAATACATTTTTCCGTCGTACACTCGGGCAATGATAATCAAGCTTTTTATGTCTCACAGGGCTTTTTTTCTACCCATCGTAAAGACAGACGTGACTAGCAACAGTCTATTGCGTCAACCTAGGTGTCATGACTCAATCATCGTAGCAGTACTTTCTTACTCTCTACTCTGGTGAACTATTTGAAGGAAGCCGCACCCCTTTATCGGGTGTGGTCGTTCACGTACCATCACATTCCTTAAAACACGCCTTTCGCTACTTTGTTTCTTGGCAAATCCAGGACAGGTATGGCGCAGACCCCAAGCAAAGATCGTAGGCAACGATTTCTGGAACCTCATAGGAATGATTGTCGAGAATACGTTTTTCAATCTCTGCGTAGTGCTTCTTTTGCGTTTTCATTGTAAGTCGGACTTCGGCATCTTCGTGGATTTCTCCCTGCCAACGATAACAACTTGCGATATTTTCAATGTGTGCGCAGCTTATCAGGCGAGCATCCAAGAGAAGTCGACAAATCTTCCGCGCTTCTTCTTCGTTTGAACACGTCGTTACAATACCAATGGCCTGCGTCTCCACATGAACCTCCCTTTTTTTAAACTAAGTGTCTCCCTTGACGCATATCTCCACAAATAAACTCTAGTATGAGCGATTAAATTACCTGAAGTCAAGGGCGTTCTCTATTACGATTCTACTGGTTGATTACAAGAGGCTGGAGGAGTGTATACAGTGCGGGCGCTCATTGCAATCAACTTCTCGAATTCTAATACGAATGCCCTCCTTATACTCCAGCCAGAAATAAAATGACATTTTGCGAATGGGAGTCAGCACTCAAGTCTGGTATTTTCAACTCAAAGTGGCAACTTTTTTTCTGACCGCAGTATAATACAGGTCAACGTACTGCGGCCTGGCACCACTTTTCAAAGGCCGCCAAAACGAAGCTCCCTTAGAGATTCCAAATCTACTGAAAACAAAAATTTATTCTGTGATATCCGCTTTAAACAAATAAAAAAATATTCTATTTTTCAATTTTAAATGTAAAATTATTTTATATTTTTGGCATCCGCTCACGCTCAACAGCGCAGCTTCGCTAGTATGGAGGCTTCGTACCTCATATGCCATTGTCGACAAAGACCGCCGACGCGAAGCTAGTCTGCTGTGGTTGATGCATGACGAAGGATGCAAGGCTACCGTGAGCGGATACAAATAGTATATTTTAATTTTCAATAGTATCTAAATAGATTTTGTTTAACATCCACATATATGAATATTTCAATCCCCTCTTAATCATATCTTCAGCATGTTTTTTGTATTGAATAAGGGAGTAGTGATTGATTAGATAGCCCTTAGGTGTATTCTTCTTAGAAATTTCTTTAATTTTATCAAATATAAGCTCAGGTGTTTCAAGGAAGAATTTTTTTGATTTAAAAGGAAATTTCATGTCATAGATATCTTGAGATGATGTAATTAAATAATAACTACAATCTTTATTTTGGTTAGAATATAAAAGTGATTTCTTATAAAATTCATACATATCCTTTGTTAATTGATCTGACACCTCGATATTGTCTTCCTTCATAGAAGCATCAACCAAGAAATTTAAAGTCCATGCAAATTGATATTGATCGGCCATAGAGTCAATCTTATTATAAAAATTTACATCATTAGAAATGAAATTTCCGATGTAAACTTCATTTTTTTCTTCATATTTTTTTGTCTCTAAAATATACGCAATTTTATCTTTACTAATATAAAAATTGGCTATTTTTACAGTCGTAGAAATCGGCTGTGGCCCCATATTACAAAAAGGAAGCTGATCACTTCTACCATAGTAGCCTGTCGGCGTATCATAAAGACCAAATTCTCCGATTCTAGTATATCTATCTATCCATTTTTTTACTGTAACTCTAGTAATACCCAATTGTTCAACTATTTCTTTTATTGTGTGTTTTTCACGATATAAAATAATAATTTTGAATCGATCTCGTTGTGTTTTTTTGAGAGATTCGTCTGCCGCTAAAGCCTTAAATCTTTCAATATCCTGTTTGGGATATAAAAATTCTTCACTCTTCATAATTTTTACCTCATTCTTTTGTTATGCACTCACGGGGCAACAAAGATCTATGCAGGCTTCACCCCCTTCAAGCCATGTCATTGTCGACATTTTGGGGTGAAGGATGGACCTAAAGGTCCTAACATCCCTCGTGAGCTGTTACGAAGATTTCACCCGTGACAGTATAGACTGGCGACAAAGACTGCAGAAGTGTACGCCCTGCCGTTTGAAAGATTATGTATTACGGTTCTACTGGTTGATTGCAATAGACTGGGTGAATTTATGGCAGAGAGGCCAGATACTCTCACAGTGCGGGATCGCCACTCATTGCAATCAACTTCTCGAATTGTAATACCGCCCTGTGAGCGGATACGCCATGGTTTCTTCTGCATGTCAGAACGTGACGAGGCCGACTGCTCCGCTGCGCCCAAAACATACCGGTGACAACAAGGAAAAATTCTTTCGCGAAAGTCACGTGGAGGATGGAAGGAAGCGGCGCACATTCAGATTTGGCATACGCATTTCTGGCCCTTTCCCCTAGGCCAAACAAGGGATATATACTATTACGGTGGTCAAAGGATTTATGGCGGCGACGTGAAACGAGTGCGGCTTGACTTACGATTCCTTGCTATGTCTCCAACTGCATAGTCGTTTTTGGCGACATACAAGGGCAATCCACCCTCCCTCGGAGTGCTTGAACTCGAAAAACGTAAAAAACCATACAATACACAGACAGAATTCCTCTGCTTCAAGAAAGCCATGTCATCAAACACGGAGACCAGCAATAAACGGGGACATCACTGTCCCCGGCACCATTGACCAGTTGACCAGCTGGAGATGATTGAATGCACACGATCGATCCAGGGGTATACAGTCGTCACGTAGCTTCGACTGCCAAGCAGAAGACGATTTTCACCGCCCTTGGCTTCACAGAGGCGCACACTTGATCAGGAAGTTACCAGCTTCAATAAGAGGCTGATTCATTGACTTTTAAGTTATACTGCGGTCAGAAAAAAAGTTGCCACTTGGAGTTGAAAATACAGAACTCAGCGCTGGCTCTCGTTCGTAACCTGACTTTTGACGAATTTCTCAGCAAAAATGGGAAACCGAGGAAAATTGCGCCCTCTGGTTATACTTTTGCTGAGAATCTAAGTAGAATAGATTGCAATTCTAAGTCAAAGACCCTGAGAACTGCGCGTGCTGCAAAGGTTCTTTTATTGAACTGAGAAAATGCGCAAAAATCAGATTCGTAAAAATGTCAGTTTGTTTCTGGCTAGAGTATATATAAGGAAGGAAGAAGGGCAAAGTCATGCTCTGTTCTTTTGCCTATTGTCCAACTGGGAGGTACAGCATAGAATCTATGCCCTAATTCAGGTCGAAAAGTGACTCCCTTTTTTGCTGTCCAAACGGCATTACAGGATTCTGCAGGTGAGAATGTCACGCTAAGCTAATGGTGTGAAACGTTCCGCATGATCCAAAAGGCCGGAGAGCGACTCCAGAGCACACGCCTTCCTTCAAAGAATCGCTACTCTCCTATTATAGTTACTACCAACTTTCTGGAATCCCCGAAATTTCGAAATTCGCAGATGTAGATGCCCTGCCAGGTGCCGAGATTCAAGCGGCCATCGGTGATTGGGATGGTAATGCTGACGCCGCTCAACGTGGATTTTGCGTGGGCGGGCATGTCATCTGCTCCCTCCAGCGTATGCGTGTATTCAGAACGATTCTCAGGAACCAGACGATTGAAGATGGTTTCCATATCCACGCGCACGTCGGGGTCGCAGTTCTCGTTGATGCTCAGTCCGCAGCTGGTGTGCTTCACAAAGATATTCACGATGCCTGTCTTCGGCAACTTTGGCAACTGACTCGCTATCTCGCTTGTCACCAGGTGGAAACCTCGACGTTTAGGCTTTAGGGCTATTTCAATCTGCTGTATCATAACTCACTCCTCCGACGCACAGAGGCTCCCCAATATCAGTAAACATACACTCCAGGATTCGGCAGCTTCGTCTACTGAATGGGATAAACAGAGAGAAAATGGGCGCGACATTCCTTCTTATAGAAAGCAAGACCCCAATGCAGTATTTTGGTATATCCTTTATTTCTGTATGGCTTATCGTAATTTAATCTCGTTATTTGTTTTTCAGCGGAGATTGATAATGTATTAAATTTTTTTCATCTTTGGTAAATTTAACTTCAATAATTGCAAATAATTATTATAAACATCATGAACTATAACATCTGGACGGCCATCACCACTCTCCTTGTTGGAGTTGATAGTATATCCAGAACCAATAAATAGGCCAGAGACAAAACCATGACAGAACTCATAATCATTATCAAAAAAAACTAATAAAGTGCAACAATATATCTGATATCTCGCCCTCTACAACTTTTTCATCGCCTTCCCAAAAAGGTTGAAATAATTTTTTTCTATCATGGGTATATAATATTTTCTTAAACCAGTCTGCAACATATTTCTTTATAATACTTTTTATTTCATTATTTGGGATGCGTAACAAAATGTAATTACATTCGTTAAAATTATTGGCAATCGACACTTCCTAGTGAGATATCCAGACATATAAAGAATAGAAAAGAACACATCTTCTGAATTGTATATATTATTATATGTTATGTTTTCATCAAAATTTATTGTGATAGATTGACCTTGTATAAGTTTTTCAATTTTTATTTCATTATCGTGAATCATGATATCATGACGTTCTATCATTTCTTGAATTATACTATTGCTACTAGTATTAATACAGTAGGTCTTCGGGAAGGAATCATTATTTATTTTTAAATCTTTTATATAAAGTAAAACATCCCAAGGACAGTAAATAGTATTTACATTTCCAAATTTATATCCGTCATACCATTCTTTAATTAACTGTTTTATCTGATAAATTCAATATCTCCAACAACATATCGACTTAACTATCCGTAAAACCAAATTGATCATCAAATTTGATATCATTAATACCATAACAATCAAAATTATTTACACCAGTAAAAATACTTTCTTTTGCAATTCGTAAGCACCCAGTTATAACCGAGAATTGTATATATATGTTTGACTTTAAACCGAAACCAAAAAAATTTCTTAAAAATCAATTATTTGCTTATAAAAATTATTCTTCCATGCATAATGCGTTGGGACATCATATTCATCAATAAGAAGAATAACCTCTTTTGAATAATATTCAAATAAGGCGTGAGAAAAAAAAACAAAGCCTTACTTAAATCGTCTTCATTAGCCATACATTTATCAAATTTGCATATTAACTCTCTATCATATGGGTGAACCCTTGCACTTTCCATCAAGTACTGGTGTTGAAAAGATAGTTGTTGTATTATACTACTTATTGTATAAATAGATTTACTATAACTACTACATGAAACATCCTTTAAACTAATAAATATTACAGGGTATGAGTTCATCCAGTTTGAACATAAATCTATATTTTTTGAGAACTTAATCCTTTAAAAATTTCTTCACTTTCTTTATCTATGTTAAAGAATTCATCTAACATTGACATAGCCAATGTCTTTCCAAAACGTCGCGGCCTGGTGATAAGTGTTACTTCTGAAAACGTATCTTCAACGAGTTCACTAATTAATTTTGCTTTATCAACATAGGTGTATCCAAGCTAGCGTAACTTACGAAAAGAATCAATACCTATCGCTGGTCTAACAGTACTGTTATGACGCGGTAGGGACGCCCATTACTGAACGCCCCCCGCACAGAACCGTGCATGCAGATTTCCCGCACACGGCTCTTCATTTAGGTTAATCACCACTGGGTATTACACCCTCAGCGATTCAGTTTCGTCTCTTACAATGAGTATCTCAATGTAGCGAGCGTTTTCTGACGTTCTGCCATGCGCTCACAGGGATACGGATGTTCGACATGGGGGAAGGCTATCTGCGGTGCTATGTATTTGTTGAATTTCTCCCATGTCCATCTGCATCTATGACTTAATCGATGCAAGCCTTTATATATTAGCTTCATAATCGCATGTCTGAAGCTACTTAGGCATTCCAGGTTGTCATGAACAGCGAAGTATCGGTAGTATCCGTTGAGTACTGAGTTTATCCA
>JAFTDR010000052.1 GCA_017454105.1 Desulfovibrionaceae bacterium
CACGGCTCTCTCCCGATCCTGTCTGGTCTTCTTCCCATGATACGCCCAGAAAGCAGGAAGAAAAGCAGGGATTTTCTCGCGGGAGATCACGTCACTTGGCCGCATTCCACACGGCTCTCTCCCGATCCTGTCTGGTCTTCTTCCCATGATACGCCCAGAAAGCAGGAGGAAAAGCAGGGATTTTCTCGCGGGAGATCTCATCTCTTGAGACCGCATACTGCTCGATTGTTCCCTCTCCTACGCTGTATACCGCACGGCTCTCTCCCGATCCTGTCTGGTCTTATGCCCGTGATATGCCTAAAAGCAGTAGGAATCAAACAGAAAATACAGAAGAAGCATTCAGCCGAGCTTTGACATTACATAGCCAGTCGGTCAGTGTGCCAGTAAAAGACGACAACTCATGTAGCCTATCTTTTAGCTTCTCAATGCCAATATGAGCGGAATACAGGGTAGCATACACTTGGCCTGTCGCCACGTTAAAGTGCTCCTTGAGCTTGTTTACCACATCAGAAGCCCCATTAAATCTAGCCTTATCTTCGGGAGATCTTTCATACTCCGGCATAGTTACTGTTGCCGATTTGGCGCGAGGCGTCCATTCTGCTTTCGCATAGATCCACATTTTTTCTCTGAGATAGGACAGTGCGTCTGGAATATACTGCGGCTTGTCAAGATTCCATTTGTGATCTACGTGGGCATCTACGCTCCATAATAGTTCTTCCTGAGACGGCAACGCTCCATTTATGTAGAGCCTCCGCCATTCTCGGCAAAGTGAGCGCAGGTGTGCCGACATTTTCGGATATTTCGTCAGAAATTCCAAGAGCTGCTCGCGGCCCATATCCTCTGGCACTTCCTTGAAAACTTCAATAACGACTTCCTCCGGCATATCATGGGCCTTTGCATATGCCCTTGCCTCTTCTTCAAGGGTAGGTGATGCAGAATCTCTCGCAGACGTATTTCGTGTCTGCGTGCGGTCTCCTGCTTGTTTGTCTTCTTTCTTGAAGTTTACGCATCTGGGCTTAGCCAATCTTTTCAGCGTATTTTCTTTCGCGAGAGCTTTGAGCTTCAGGAAATCTGAATACCTGGACGCATTTTGCGCCGCAGAAAGCCGTGGATCCTCGTTGAATATAGGAATCCCTTCGGGAGACCTCGTGTAAAGCGGTGCCTCATCAGGAAATAGGGGTTCACGCCGCGCAGCGAGCTTTTCAAACTCGTCCACCCAAGTTTCGACGGTTTTGATTGGCTTTTCAGAAGAGAGAGAATTATCCCCCATTGTATCTCTTGATTCGTGGATTGTTTCTGTGGTTGCCGATTCGTTGGGGGTAGGGGGATCTATTTCTTGTTTCTTATTATATATATATGATGGGGCCTCATTTTGATAGCAGCGACGCTCAAAATTTGAGGTCTGTGTCGTGTCACTAGCTATATTTTGAGTGGTATTCCCGTCACCTTTTGCTGCTGCTCTCTTCTCTGCAGCAACATGCCCTCCCAAGCTTGCTCCCTTTCGTATTTTTTCCATTCGCTGCGCTTCTTTGGCAGCTTCTATTTCGCGTAACACATCAAGTGCAACGCCATAGGGAAAGCGTCTCCGATACTCATCGCAAATAGAGTCATAGAGATTGGCTATATATTCTTCGTAGTTATCGACCAGCTCGACGCCGCTATGATAAAGAAGCGGCATAAAGGCGGGCAACAAAAGCACAAAGACCGTGGTCGCTTTTCGCCGATCAAACACGGTTATAATAAACCCGTTGTCTTTCAGCTCGTCGATATATTTCCGTGCGGTATTCTCGCACATATGCAGTTCTTCCGCAATATCGCGGATTTTCATTGAGGTAAACCCTCTATCCATCGCTCTGCTCATGATAAAGCGGAGCATATTGATGCCATCCGAAGAGAGCGGTGCATATTTTAGAAACGTCAATTGCTCACGCTCACGTGTGCGAAAAATGAGCTTGTTGGGAATAAAGAGGGCGAGAATTGGGAGCAAGAAGACAAAGGTGGGAAGAAAGCAGGGCAGGTAGCCAAGAATGGTGGGAGCGGGGCGGGACATACGCAATCTCCTTGTCCTTGGCATGAACAGTACCTACTCAAAAATCTCTTGACAATTTCGGAGTGTTTGCGTACAGTTGAAGAACTTTTTCTACAACGCAAGTGCGCGGTCACTCTTGTGCTTGTGTGTAGTAAAGTAGGTATTGTTCATGCACATTGGATAAGGCATCTCACAATCTTGGCGGATGGGGAGATGCCTTAGCTTTTTGCACAAAAGCACAATCTAGAAAAAAGCTAAAAAAAAAATTTGTTGCACTCTACCATAGGTACAGAAAAAATCAAGAAGAAAATGCCAAAGCGCACTCTGCCTACGGGTGAACGGGTGACGCTCCAGATAGTCAAGCTGCAGGAGAGCGACCTCGATATGAGAGGTCGCTCTCCTGCTTTTTTGAAGGCACAACACAATTTTCTAAGTCTGTGTGTAAAAATGGTTTGATGGATGTCTAGATGCATTTTACACACGAACTTTGAGAAACCAATATGATTATACGGCATAGACCTCACTATTTGAGGTTCCCAGCTCATGTTTTGAGGTCCCATCTATAATATATATTAAGATACAAGAAAGACCCCCCCCTCCCCCCAACAGCCGGCAGCCTCAAAAATGATCCACGAATCATGACTAACAAAGGGAGGGATATTTTTTTCACCTAAAAAGACAGTCTACTTTGAGATAAGGTGGGCGACTTTGGAAAGATCGTTGCGCGGCAGAACTTTATGCAGAGAAAACGAGGTTGGAGGGGGTACGACTTCAATCGTTGCGCGTATGAGAGATGCGTGTGAGGGGGGGGGAAAATTTTAGGGGAATTGATAGGCTATCAAGTGGTCTGTGAGTGAATAAATCCAGTAAATCCACGCTATATATTGCCACTACTCTCTGAAAAAATTTTTTTGTGCCATGTCAGTGCCCAAAAAAATTTTTTTACCCCTGAAAAAGCCAAAAACTGGAACATTTCTTGCTATAGCAAAAAAGCTGCCATTACTTGATTTTTCCAAAATCTGGAAAGAATACCCGTCCTCAAAAAATTATATATCCCCAACTTGCCACTCAACTTCCAATGTCGCTCAGAATCCCCCTAAACGCCTCATACAGACACTTTTTTACAAAGGATAATTGTTCCAACGTTAGAAGAGCCTTTCTCCCCTCAGAAATGCTCCTAGCGCAAAATTGATAAAAATAGACCTGATGCGAAAAGGGATTACAACCCAAGTGGCCTCCTCGCTCTCCAATCATTCTGCCAAAGCGAGGAAGTCTCTTCTGCGGTGTCTACTCTGACAACTGTCGACACCTACTGGAAAAAGGAAGAAAAATGAAAGCAATAAAATTCATAATTGTACTTTTATGTGCAATATGTTTCTTTACATCCGTATATGCAGGTAGCTCTCCTGAAGAAGTAAAAGAAAAGGCAACTCAAGGAGATGCATCTGCGCAATATAACTTAGGCCTGATGTATCACGAAGGGATAGGAGTCCGGCGGGATTATGCCGAAGCGAGGAAGTGGTTTGAAAAAGCCGCAGCTCAGGGGAATGCAAGGGCGCAAGAACTCTTAGGCTCGATGTATTACTACGGGCGAGGAGGCCGGGAGGACGAAGCCGAGGCGAGAAAGTGGCTTGAGAGAGCAAGAAAGCGGTATGAGAAAGCCGCAGCTCAGGGGAATGCGGAGGCCCAATACTACTTAGGTCTGATGTATCACGAAGGGCGAGGAGGCCGGAAGGACGAAGCCGAGGCGAGAAAGTGGCTTGAGAGAGCGAGAAAGTGGTATGAGAAAGCCGCAGCTCAGGGGAATGCGGAGGCCCAATACTACTTAGGCCTGATGTATGACACCGGGCGAGGAGGCCGGAAGGACGAAGCCGAGGCGAAAAAGTGGTATAAGAAAGCCGCAGCTCAGGGGCATGTAGATGCGCAATTCACATTAGGCTCGAAGTATAACGTATACACATTAGGCTTGGATTATTTAGACGCGCAGGATGATTATGCCGAGGCGAGAAAGTGGTATGAGAAAGCCGCAGCTCAGGGGCATGTATATGCGCAATACTACTTAGGCGTATTGTATGAATTAGGGCGAGGAGGCCGGAAGGACGAAGCCGAGGCGAGAAAGTGGTATGAGAAAGCCGCAGCTCTAGGGCATGAACATGCGCAACTCGAATTAGGCCATATGTATATCAAAGGGCGAGGAGGCCGGCGGGACTATGCCGAGGCGAGAAAGTGGTTCGAAAAAGCCGCAGATCAGAGGAATACAGAGGCGCAAATTAACTTAGGCCTGATGTATTACTACGGGCGAGGAGGTCGGCGGGACTATGCCGCAGCGAGAAAGTGGTTCGAAACAGCCGCAGATCGGGAGGACAAAGTGGCGCAATTCTTCTTAGGCTTGATGTATGACAACGGCCACGGAGTGAGGCAGGACTATGGTGAAGCGAGAAAGTGGTATGAGAAAGCCGCAGCTCAGGGGCTTGCAGCTGCGCAAAGCAAAATAGGCGATATGTATTTTGAAGGGAAAGGAGGCAGGCAGGACTATACCGAAGCGAAGAAGTGGTTTGAAAAAGCCGCAGATAAAGGAAACGCAGAGGCGCAATACAATTTAGGCGTGATGTATCGTCATGGGTACGAAGTCAGGCAAAATCTACTGGTAGCGAAAGAATGGTTTGGAAAGGCTTGTGATGGAGGGAATCAGAAAGGGTGTGATGCCTATAAGTATTTGAATGAAAAAGGAATATAAGTGTCTCAGCTGCGTGAAGACACAAAGATCAAAAACAGAAGATGAGAGGATGGACATGGACGGTGTGCCAGATGTTGGGAGTGATGCCGAGCAGCGGGTGGCGATTGCGGAGTTCTATAACCGTTGGGTTTCGTATATCGACGCAACTCCGGCTACTATCGCCACGTACAGAAAAAATATCAGACAATTTTTTGCTTACCTTGAGGAGCGAGGGATAGAGAGGCCGAGTCGGGAGGATATCGTTGGATACAGGGATTATTTGAAGAGCCGACATAAGCCAACGACTGTCCAAGGGTACTTGGTGGCTGTGAAATTATTTTTTGGTTGGATGGAACAGGAGGGGCTTTACCCTGATGTTGCAAGACGGATCAAAGGAGCGAAACTAGATGTTGGCCACAAGAAAGATTGCTTGACTGTGCCGCAAGTTGTACGCGTGCTGGCCGGGATTGATCGATCGACGCTTAGGGGTTTGCGGGATTATGCGATTTTGTCGGTGATGGTCACGACGGGGCTGCGGGAGATTTCGATTGTTCGGGCGAATGTCGGGGACATGAGGGTATTGGGTGATGTGGTCGTGCTTTATTATCAAGGGAAAGGCCATGAGGAACGAGTGGAGTATGTGAAGCTAGCGGCGCCTGTGGAGGTGGCTGTGCGGGCGTACTTGTGTGAGAGGGGGGATACGCAGGAGGGATCGCCGTTGTTTACGTCTCTCTCGAACAAAAATTCTGGCCAGAGGATGACGACGAGGAGCGTGAGCCGGATTTTGAAGGAGAGACTGGTTGATGTGGGATTAGAGAGCGAACGCTTAACTGGCCACAGTTTTAGGCACACTGCTGCGACGTTGAATCTCTTGAATGGCGGAACGGTAGAGGAGACACAGCAGCTTTTGGGGCATAGGAATGTGAACACGACACTCATCTACTCGCACGGGTTAGAGAGGATGAAGAATTGCAGCGAAGAGAGAATAGCGGGTGTGATTTTTGGGTGATTTTTGAGGGGTGAAATTTTACAGGTTTCGTGGGGTGATTTTCGGGGTTTATGACCGGAAAAGACTGTTACCGGACATTCAAATGACCCTCTTTAAGGCCTTCTTTTTTACACTCGTTTTTCAAAATTACGCTTTATTTTACCACCATACGTCTCCCCAAAAAAAAAACGCTAGTCTCTGACACCAAGGCGTGTTTGAGCAACTGGCAATACGTAAGTGACAACGCTGTCTCTATGTGTCAGGATAGTTGCGAGTGGAGGTGGAGCCGCATCCACCGCACAAACGGGCCCTTTATGGCTTCGCTGCTCTTTGACAAACGATTCGCACGCTACAGGCGACCTCACAAAGCCATGTAAGTGAAGTGCAATTTTGTGAAATTTTTCACAAGCTTGATATGCAAAAAGCATCATCAATCCTATCTCTTGACCCGATTCCCTCGGAATTCTACCAGCTTTCTCTCTATTTTTGCTGTTTCCGTTTTATTTGTCGCAGAAAAGATCGTCTGCGAAGACGAAAAACCTCAAGCTTGAGACACCAAGGATGGAATACGCCTATATTCGCATGTTTCCCGACGAAGATTCTCAACAACTCGCCAACTTGCCCGTCCCAGAGAAAAACCGCTTCGTCGATCTGTGTCCATCAGAAAAATGTTCTCGTCCTCAACTCCAGTGCCTCATCAATACCGTCCAGCACGGTGACATTGTCCACATCCAAAGCGTCGAGCACTTGGCCACATCGTCACAGTCTTTACAATCCATAGCGCGTGAATTTTTTATTCGCGGCGCAGTGCTTCACTTTCACGCCGCCGGCGTCCTGCTTTTTTCTGAAAATGCTTTGACGCTCCTCTATCACCAGCATTGTTACCAGGAAAGCAGAGTCTCAACGTACGCAGAAGCTCAGAAAGAAAAAGTTAAAGAACTCTTCCGGCAAGACATGACCAGAAAAGTGAGCGACGTTAGCAAAGAAACGGGTGTCTCCAGAGCCATGTGCTACCACCTGCGAAAAAAAGTTCAAGCTGAAGTAACTCTGTAGCGCCTATCAAACATTGCGCGCAGAGGAACGCTTAGAAAAAGCTGAGTGTACTGTAGCAGAAGTGGAAGATACGTATCGTAGCACGATTCCGAGATTCGTGTTACCAAATAAAAATATAGGTACTCCCTTAAAAATCTTATATTTACGGTGGTAAAATTGGTATTTCGCTTAGATAAAGACCATGTTTTCAGAATTTACCACAATGTACGTCAGAGTTTCGCGATATTAGTGCCCGAAAAGCCATGACTGGTACGGGCTCCTGAGCCCCGGAGTAAAAATAGACCTGACTTGAAAAGGGATTATGACACGACAAAGGGAGGTAGCTCATCTAGCCGATTACCAAGCGTAAAAATAGACCTGATGCGAAAAGGGATAGCGACTATTGGATGTTTTTACAACGTATCGAGGAATCATCTTATAAAGAGAAAGACCTGAATCGAAAAGGGATTACGACACGAGCAATCGAGAAGAACCTGTGTATACCAAACACATATACTCGCGACGGATAACATCTTCAATACATCCCACCGACCAGGAGGGCATGAAGAACATCTTAGGCGTCGAGAGTATAGAAGACCTGACTCGAAAAGGGATTACAACAGAGAACGGTTTTACTTAAGATGCTGCTTATTACGCAACAAATAGACCTGACACGAAAAGGGTTTACGATGAATACAGACGAAACTAAGAACGTAAGTAAAAATAGCGTAAATAAAAAAAGTCCCTGAAACGAGGGACTTTTCGGGGGGCAGTGGAATTGCGCCTTTCAGGCGATTTTCTGCTGTCTCTGACCGTAGAAAGCGGACTATGCTGACGTTGGCACTGTTCAAGGAGGTTTAAAACCCGCATACTAGCAAGGCGTTCGCCGTTACCCCGTGAGCGGATACTAACGAACCATATCTGAAAAATAGGTTATAATACAATTGTCGCTTACTGTGAGGATTTGTTCTGCAAATTCAATACTCATATCCGAGTTGATAGTGCTTCCGCTCACATTAATGTATTTGAGTGCAGCTGAAGCGCGGAGAAAACATAACACTTTTGTGGCATTGTCCTCACTAGGGGACTGATTGAAGGCGGCAATAAGGCGTATCCATCTGTCTTCATTGTAGATAACGCCGTTCGAGAGGCCGTACGCGCTAATAACTGTCTGAGTGCAGGTGTAGCCGAGCGGAACAGTGTAGTCATCGGAATTTTTATAGACTTCGCGCGGCGTCCTCCTCAAAATTCTGTCAAAGGCCATGGACTTTGATTTGAGGATGTAGAGAGGTTTGCCGGGAACGAGTTCGATTGTGCTAAAATTGTACTTCCTCTTGACTAGTTGGTTTGCGCGTGCGCTCGCGTTAACTGGAGTTAAAATTTTACTGTCGTTTTTGTTTTCGTCGAAATTTGGTTCTATTGGTGGGACTTGGCTCATGGTGACTCCGTATTGTTGTATGTAGTGCAGGTGAAATTTTTCAACCTTAGGCGAGTTAAGCATATACTTTTTTTTTTGAAAAATCAAGAGGTAAATGAATAATAATCGTTTTGATTGGTAACGCTTCCTCAGATTTCCAGGATCGTTTCCTAGGCGTTTCTATACTCGGCGCCTTAATGATTCTTCCCAGCGACACGCAGTGAGGCCGGCGCGTGCCGACCATTTAAGGTGATCTTTGGCTGTCCAGTAAAAACCAGTATGCGGCCGGGTATATCATTTAAGCCGAGGGTATCCGCTCACTTGGTACGGTAAAATGAGCATTTAAGACAATGTAGACACGGACCTTGTCGACGTTGCTAAGGTTCAAAGAGGCTAAAATTCTGTAGAATACCGTTAGCCGTGAGCGGATACATAAGCCTCATTGACATTATCTTAAATTCCAGCCCTCAAAGTTAGCTACACGGTGGACAGCTGCATTCCATCTTATTTTCCCTGTACAAAAGAGGGCGGCTTTGTAGCAAAACAGATCTGTTAAGCTACAAAGCCGCCCTCTAGACGTGTAAATACACATATAGAGAGCCTACCGTCGCTGTAGCTAAGTGAAATGCTGGGAAATTAAGCTAATACGGTAGCCTCCACGGGTAAATATGAGGTTTGTCATTTTTATAAACTGGATCAGGAATACATTGATGATCTTCGATGTGCCACCCATCTTTCTTACAATATATGAGATTTTCTAGTTCTCCACTTTTGAACATTTCATACGCATATAAAAATGTCTTTGATTCTAAAAAATCGCGTTTATCATAGAGTTTTATTATCTCCATATCTCGCTTTATCTCAGAAATAGTTACTACACTATTTTTTCCTAAATCATAAGATATTTTTCCTATAGAAATAAAAATAATACTGAAGATTATAAGTAAAGCGAATAACCATATTAAAAAATATTTTTTATATTTATTTGCTATCTCTGTTGATATTTGGTCTTTTATAGCAGTAGGTGTTGACTTACAAAGTTTAAAATATCCCTCAAGTAATACGAGAATTGAAAGAAATGGATCGTTGTTTTGAAGCTGTAGATATAGTGACATCTTCTTTATTCGATCTACATCTGGCTCATGAAATGATAAGCCTATGAGTTCGGACATATCGTGAATTTTTTTATCTAGATCAGACATTTATTCCCTACATTACGTAAACTTTAGCGGAGTTAATCGCATCTTTTATTGTATTACTCGCCTTCTCCAACCAGGCTTTTGCTAAAATTTGATCTACTATATGTAAAGAATTTCCCATCTCGTCAAAAGGAATTCTATTGTTAAGTCCATTAATAATACCTAAAGTCGCTCTATCCAAAAATACATTAGGTATTTTATTGTCAGCATTATTGAATACAGATTTATTAAAGTCGTCGAAATCTTCTTCGTTAGCAAAAAATCCGTTTTTTATAACACAAATCTTTTGGTGGTATATTTTTAAAAAATCAGCTAAAAGATTTAAGCATTCCTTTCCATTGTCGATAGGCCATAAAGTCGTAATATCACCAATACCATCAAATAATATGCCGTACTTCTCAATCGCTGATATGTTTCTAGACCCAGTATTAACTATAACTGGTCTCTCAATATTCTTTTCTCGCAAATAGCAAATTTTTTTAAAAACTCCTTGCCATCCTCGTTCAGTGTCTAAATCATAAACAATAGGGTTATCTATTTTTTCTCCCTCATTTTTCGATTCAATATCTATTAGTTTTTTCTTGTATATTTTGAAAACATCTGGATTACAATCGTCAGTTTCAATAAAAATTGGTTTTTGATCTAATAAGGCGTGTAGTACTAGGCATGAAATCATAGATTTTCCAACGCCACCTTTGCTGTCTTCTACAAAGATAGTGGTCATTATTAGTCTCCTTTATTAAAGATGTCTTTATCTTCTCTAATTTTATTTTTATTAGATTTTTGAA